>CAYVGE010000244.1:0-6049 GCA_964450395.1 uncultured Actinomycetota bacterium | reverse complement strand
CCCCCGACCTTCGGTTTTGGAGACCGACGCTCTGCCAGTTGAGCTACGCCCCTGTGGGACACCTCGGCACCGGCAGCGGGCCGGCTCGGGTGTCACAAAACACGCCCACCACAACGCGGGCAGCGCAGCAACTGTACCCGTCCCCGCGACCGACTGACAACCGGCGTGCGCGGCGCCCGGCGGGTCCCCCGCGGCGATCCGACGCATCGGGCGCCACCCCGGCGCGGCGATGGCGCCGGTCAGCGTGCCACGACCGCGCGCGAGGTGCGCGGGTCGATGACCTTCGATCCGTCGGCCAGGCGCACCCACACGGCCACCGTCGCGGTGTCGTCGTCGACCGCCGTCACCTCGCCGCCGACCGTGACGGTGGCGCCGACAGGGCACGCGGCGCGGAACTGGCAGGTCATGCTGCGCACGCGGCCCGCGTCGCCGAGCCAGTCGGTCAGCACCGCCGAGAGCAGGCCCATGCTCAGCATGCCGTGGGCGATCACCCCGCCGGTGGGGCTGACCGTCGCGGCGAAGGCGGGGTCCCAGTGCAGCGGGTTGAAGTCGCCGCTGGCGCCCGCGTACCGGACCAGGGTGTCCTGGTCCAGGGTGGCCTCGCGCTCAGGCAGCGCGTCGCCGACGTCGAGGCCCACAACTGGGGCTCCACCCGCCGGCTCGCTGGCGCTCGCCCGCACCCTAGCCCTCCCGCTCCGGCACGAACGCCAGCCGGGACCGGCTCGTCACGACCGGGGTGCCGTCCGGGCGGGCGCACGTGACCTCGACCGTCAGCAGCTCCAGGCCGCGCAGCGACCGCAGGTCCGCGATCGACGGCGTGCACACCAGCACGTCGCCGACCCGGACCGGCTCGGCGAACTCGAGCTCCTGCCCACCGTGGACCACCCGGTCGTGGGCGTGCAGCCCGGGGTCGTCCAGCACCTGCTGCCACGCGCGGGCGCCCGCGATGCAGGCGACGAACGCCGGCGGCACGGCCAGGCCCGTCGCGTCGCTGTCGGGCGACCGGTCGTGGTAGCGCTCGTCGGCGACGCCGGTCACCGCCGCGTACGAGCGGACGTGCTCACGCCCGACCTCGAAGCGGTAGGGCGGGTAACGGTGACCGACGCGGTCGGCGTTCAACGGCACCGGGCGCGTCCGGTCACCCGCGGGCCGCGCGGGGCCCGAGCACCATCGTGATGAAGCGGCCCTCCATCGGTGACCGGGTCTCGACCTGCGCGACGTCCGACAGCTCCTCGCTGAACCGGTCGAGCAGCTTGATGCCCATCTCGGGCCTGCGCAGCTCCCGGCGCCGGAACATGATCTGCACCCGGACGGAGTGGCCGTCCTCGAGGAACCGCCGGGCCTGGCGGACCTTGGTGTCGAAGTCGTGGTCGTCGATCTTGGGCCGGAGCCGCACGGCCTTCTGCCCGCCACCGCGCTGCTGCTTGCGTGCCTCGCGCTCGGCCCGCTCCTGCTCGTACAGGTGCTTGCCGTAGTCCATGACCTTGGCCACCGGGGGGCTCGCGTTCGGCGCCACCTCGACCAGATCGAGGTCGAGGGCCTTCGCCGCGTCGATCGCGATCTTGAGGGGCACGATGCCGACCTGCTTGCCCTCGGGGCCGATCAACCGCACCTCTCGGGCGCGGATCTCCGTGTTCGTGGCGAGTCGTTCAGCCAAAGATCCTCCTGGTGCCTATTGCTGGTGCCGCGTGGTCGCGGCGGGTGGTGGTCGTCCGGTGGGCCCGCGACGGGCTGTCACCGTGGTGGTGCGCGCCGGCAGGGCGCGACGGCGGAACCGGCGCACCGGATGCGTCGCGAGCCGGGCTCCGCGGACATTCTGCGGGATCGCCGACGGCCCGCCAACCCCTGATCGGGGGGCGGGTGGTGGCGATGGGATGCTGGTCGTGCGCGGGCGCCGCCTGGTGCGTACGGGTGGGCGCGTGGCCCGGTGTCACCGGGTCTCGCGGTGTGCTTGGTGCTGGCCGCAGCGCGGGCAGTACTTGCGCAGCTCGAGGCGCTCCCGCTGGTTGTGGCGGTTCTTGCTCGTGATGTAGTTGCGCTCCTTGCACACGGTGCAGGCGAGCGTGATCTTGGGACGGGTGTCGCTCTTGGGCATAGCTCTTCTCTCGATGCGGTCCCCGGCGGCCTCGGAAGGCGGCGCACGACCGGGAAAGGTCGACCCGGCGGTCGCAGGGCAAGCCTAACCCCGACGCGTCCGAGCCGCACACCCGCGCCGGCCCGGCGGACGACCCCTCAGCCGGCCCGGCGCCGGGCGACGCCGAAGTGGTCACCGCCCTTGGCGCGGACGTCGTCGGTGCCCCACGGGATGGCCCTGTCGCGCTTCGCGAGCCACGGGATGTGCTTCGAGCAGTGCACGTAGGCCTCCTCGATCTCGACCAGCACCCACCGCTCCGGGCGCCGGCCGTCGGCCAGGCCCTGAGCGTGCGCGATCGCGGGGGTCACCCGGACGACGTCGGCCAGGTCGCCGTCCTCGACGACCGCAGCCCGGCCGTTGACGTGCAGGCCGATGACGTCGGTGAAGAAGTCGACGAACAGCAGGCCGATGTGGGCGTTCTCGGTGATGTTGCCCAGGCTCGCCATCACGCCGTTGCCCCGGAACTCCGGGTACACCAGCGTCCGGTCGTCGACGACGTGCACGAACCCGGGCGGACCCGCGCGGAACGTGGCGTCACACTCCCCGGCCGCGTCGGCCGTGGAGACGAACACCATCTCCTGGCGGGCCACGAAGGTCCGCATCTCGTCGGTCAGCCGGTCGACGACCTGCCGGTCGTAGAACGCCCGTGCCCGCCGTGTCGTCCCGTACCGTTCCTGCAGGTCGTGCTCGCCGGCCGAACCGGGCAGCGTGCAGTGCTCGATTGGTGCCCCCACGTCGTTCCTCCCGATCCCCGGTCGGCCCACGACGCTGTGTGCCACGACGGCCATGCTGTACGTACGCCAACACTAGTGCAGATGCTGCAGGTCCGACACCCCGGACCCGGCCGGGGCTGACCATCAGTCCTCGAAGCCGATGACCCGCTTGACGGCGTCCTTGGTGACCCGTTCGACCGCGGACAGCGGCACACGCTCGCGGTGCAGGTCCACGTGGTCGACCGGTACCGCGCCGTAGCGCTCCTTGTACTGCGCCAGACCGCCGTCGAAGCCCGACTCGCCCAGGTTGAACACCCCCGAGCCGTCGGCGCACAGATCCTCGACGACGTCGGTGTAGATGACCTGCGAGGCGCCGAGCTTCAGCCCGACATCGGGGTCGACCGGCGCGAGGAGCGCCTCCGGGTTGCGGCCGCGCAACGCGAGCGACGCCCCCACCGGGCGACCCTGGTGGGTAGCCAGCGTCAGCAGGCAGTCCCGGCCCATCTCCCGCACGATCGCGCGGACCTTGCGCGCCGAGTCGCGCCGGTGCGCCCGCAGGCGCGTGAGCAGCGGGGGCTCGTGCTGCTTGCCGGCCCAGCGTGGGATGGCCTTGTCGAACACCTCGAGCAGCGGTTCGACCAGCGCACCGGAGGTCGACGAGCGCACCTCGACGCCGCGCCGCAGTGCCCGGCGCTGCTCGTAGCGGATGCTCTTGCTGAAGCCCGCGTGCACGGCCTCGAAGCCCTGCGACAGGTCGATCACGTGGGACCGCCGCAGCACCCGCTGCCAGTCCCCCGGCTCGACGTCGGTGAACGCCTGCCCGTTGGTCGGCCCGGTCGACAGCCGGGTCAGCACCGACCGCTCCCGTGCCAGCAGGTCCAGCAGCAGCCGGATGTGGACCCGGTCCGGCGGGGCGTTCCACAACGGTGTCGCCTCACCCCAGTAGCGGGGCCACGACAGGCGCGGCGCCCACCGGGACGGCACCACGCGGTAGGTCATGCCGGGCAGCACCGCGTCGACGCCGTCGGAGAACGACACGGCGATCGCCGTGTCGCGCCACCAGCCCAGCGAGCGCATGGTCCGTGCCCAGCGGCGCGACTGGAACGGCGACGCCAGTGGATCCGCGTCGTGCAGCTTGTCCCACACGTCGTTGATGCCGGAGCGGTGCACGCGGGTGATGGTGGTCACGGCGTGATCCTTTCGGGGGCGGACCGGCGGTGGCTGCGGGCCAGCACCACCAGGGAGACCAGGCGACCGAGCACGAACGCGACGCCCATGCCGGCCAGTCCGGCGCCGAGCAGCAGCGGCACCGCGGCGACGGCGGTCGTGCCGGCGGCGAGCACCTCGGCGCGCACCATGACCGCCGTGCGGTCCTCGGTGCGGGCGACGGCGGCCAGCTGCTCGGCGACCGCCCCCGGCACCGCCGCGAGCATGACCAGCCAGAGCATCGTCGTGGCGTTCTCGGCGTACTGCGGCCCGAACAGCGACAGCACCCGGTCGCCCAGCACCAGCGAGCCGACGACCGCCAGGCTCGCCAGCGCCGCGGTCCACCGGATGGCGCTGGCCAGGTTGCGCCGGCCGAGGTGCGCCTCACCACCGGCCGTGTAGGCGACCAGCGCCTCGCCGTAGTGGATGCTGATCTCCCAGACGGGATACGAGATCGCCATCACGACGAAGTAGTAGGCCTCGAGCTCCGGGCCCAGCAGCGCCAGCACCAGCAGGGCCAGGCCCTCCTGGGTCAGGCCGTAGCTGAGCCGCGTGGCCAGGTCACGGCGGGCGTAGCGGCGCAGGTCGAGCATGTCGACGCGCAGCGGCTCCGTCGTCAGGCGGGGCAGCAGGCGCACGTTGACCACGAGCACCGCGCCCGCGACCGCGACCGACCAGCCCAGCCAGATGCCGTCGGGGAACACCAGCACGGCCGCGAGGACCAGGAGGGCGATCTTGGCGACGGCGAACGACCCGTTCTCGACCGGGACCCACCACGGCCGCCCGGTGCCGACCAGCGCGGCGTCCTGCACCGCGAAGACCGTGTGCAGCGCACCCGCGACGGCCAGCGTCGCCACCACCCACCAGCGCCCGGTGCCGACCTCCGGCGCCACCAGGTGCAGGACGCCCGCCAGCAGCACGCCACCCGCCGCGCCCGCGGCCACGGCCACGGCGTAGGCGCGCAGCACCAGCGGCCGCTGGGCCCCCCGCACGGTCGGCAGGTAGCGCACGAGCGTCGCGGGCACGCCGAGGTTGGCGATCATCGCGACGACGGTCAGGCCCGACACGATCGCACTGCCCCGACCGACGTCGAACACGTCGAACAGCCGCGCCGCCAGCACCCAGAAGACGAAGCCGAGCAGCGCGTTCAGCATCGACGACAGAACCAGCCCGCTGGCGGCGGACTGGATCGCACGCGACTGCGGCCCGGGATCCGGCCCGGCCTCCGTGCTCCGAGCTCGCAACTCCACTACGGCGGTGCCCATCGACGTCGGGGTCTGCTCCGCCGGTCGGCCGGATGCGGCGCGACATGACCACACGGCCCGCCCGGCCGCCGGCGGAGGCGTGTGACGGCATGACCATCCGCCCGGCCCCCAGGGTCGGGTGGGACGTTCGATGCGGTCGTCGCGCGACGGCCACCGGCGTTGCTGCGATGCTATCGACGCGCGCGCCGCGCACGGATTGCGCAGTGTTGAACTCGGCCGACGACCTCGGCGGCGTCAGGCGTCCACGGCGTGGCCGCGCAGATCCTCCAGCGCGATCCACTCGACCGCGCGCGCGTGCGTCGCCTCGAGCACGACCGGCGGCGCCACCCCCGCCTCGAGCGCCTCCTGCCACCGGGCCGCACAGAGGCACCACCGGTCGCCCGGCCGCAGCCCGGGGAAGCCGAACTCCGGGCGCGGGGTCGACAGGTCGTTGCCGCGCGAGGCGGTGAACGTGAGGAACGCCTCGGTCATCCGCGCACAGACCAGGTGCGCACCGACGTCCTCGGAGCCCGCGTCGCAGCACCCGGTCCGGTAGAAGCCGGTGACCGGGTCCACCGAGCAGGTCCGCAGCTCCCCACCGACCACGTTCTGCGCCATGCCCCTCCCCTACCCACGCCCGCGCTCCCCGATCCGCGGGGGGTGAGCCGACGCACCGGCGCCCTACTCGAGGATCTTCGTCACCCGGCCGGCGCCGACGGTGCGGCCGCCCTCGCGGATCGCGAAGCGCAGCC
>CAYVGE010000243.1:0-6141 GCA_964450395.1 uncultured Actinomycetota bacterium | reverse complement strand
GGGTGGAAGTCGACCCAGGCGGTCGGGCTGGGCGGCTGTGGGTCGAGTTGGTCGGGTATGCGGGTGGAAGTCGACCCAGGCGGTCGGTCGGGGCTGCTGTGGGTGGACTTGGTCGCGTATGCGGGTGGAAGTCGACCCAGGCGGGGCGCGCTTGGTGGGGCGGCGCGCGGTCCGGGCGTGTGGGGCGGCGCGGTTGTGGGCAGTGCCCCCACAACGGGAGCCCGGTCCACGGGTCCCAGCTGGTTCGAGGGCGCGGAGGTCGACGTGCAGCCGGAGGCGCAGTGGTACACGGTCGCGGTGGACGGCGGCGAGCTCGCCGTCGCCCGCTGGGGCGATGGCGGTCCGGCCGTCATCGCCGCGCACGGCATCACGGCGTCCCACCAGGCGTGGACCGCCGTCGCCGAGCAGGTCGCCGACGAGCTGACGCTGTTCGCGCCCGACCTGCGGGGCCGGGGCGACAGCGCCCAGGTGCCCGGGCCCTACGGCATGGCTCGCCACGCCCACGACCTGGCGGCCGTGCTCGACGCCGCCGGGGTCGAGCGCGCCGTCGTGGTCGGGCACTCGATGGGCGGCTTCGTCGCAGCCACCTTCGCCAACCTCTACGCCGATCGCACGCGTGGCGTGGTCTTCGTCGACGGCGGACCGCCCTTCCAGGACCTGCCCGCCGATGTCGACGTCGACGCGGTGCTCTCGGCCGTGATCGGGCCCGCGCTGGCACGCCTGGAGGAGCGCTTCGAGACCCGCGACGACTACCGTCGCTTCTGGCGGCAGCACCCGGCACTGCGCGACAGCGACGTCGACCCGGAGCGGATCGACGCCTACGCCGACCACGACCTGCACGGACCTGCAGGGGAGCTGCGGTCCAAGGTGTCGGCCGACGCCGTGCGCGCGGACGCGGCCGACACGCTGTCGGGGGACCAGCTGCGCGCGATGATCAGGGGCATCGACGCCCCGGCGGTGCTGCTGCTGGCGGAGCGCGGGATGCTCGACCAGCCCGAGCCGCTGTACGCCGACGAGCTCGTCGAGGGCGTGGCCACGGCCCGCGGGCCCCTCGAGGTCATCCGTGTGCCGGGCACGAACCACTACACGATCGGCCTGGGTGAGCCGGGTGCCCTGGCGATCGCGCACCAGCTCCGGCGGTTCGCGGCCGACGGCGACGTGGCCGCCTGACGTGGCGCTCGGCGTCGACGGGACCAGGGTCGGGTGCTGGACGCACCCCGAGCACCCCACGGGGTGCACGGTCGTGCTGGCGCCGCCCGGCAGCCAGGGGGCGATTTCGGTGCGCGGCGGGGCGCCCGGCACACGCGAGGGCGCGGCGCTCGGCGCGACCGGCAACGTGCGCGAGTGCCACGCCATCGTGCTGTCGGGCGGCAGCGCCTTCGGGCTGGCCGCCGCCGACGGCGTCGTCGCCTGGTGCGAGTCGCACGGGATCGGCTACGACAAGCAGGTCGCGACCATCCCGATCGTGGGCGGTGCCATCGTGTTCGACCTGCGATCGCCCGATGCCCCGCGCCCCGGGCCGGATGCGGGGTGGGCGGCCTGCGAGGCGGCCACCGCCGACGACCCGCCGCAGGGCTCTGTCGGTGTCGGGGCCGGCTGCACGGTCGGCAAGATCGGCGGCCTGGAGCACGGATCCAAGGGTGGGCAGGGATGGGCGGTCGAGCGCGGCGGCGGCATCACGGTCGGTGCCCTGATCGCCGTCAACGCGCTGGGCGACGTGCTGGACGAGCGCGGAGACGTGCTGGCCGGATCGCGCGCCCCGGCGGAGGTGCCGCGGTACCCCCTCGCGCCGATGGGGCCACCACCGGCCGACCTCGAGCACACGGTCATCGGGTGCCTCGTGACCGACGCCCGGTTGAGCAAGCCGGACGCGGTGCGCGCGGCGGACCTGGCCAACTCCGGCATCGCCCGCGCCGTGTCGCCGGCGCACACCACCATGGACGGTGACGCGCTGTTCCTGCTGTCGGCGCAGCGGGTCGACGCCAGCGTCGACCTGGTCGCCGAGCTGGGCGCGCGGGCGGTCGCGGCGGCCATCCGGTCGGCCGTGCGCCACGCGGCGGGCATGCCCGGCTTCCCCGCCGACCCGCGCGCGCGGTGAACCGCCCCGCGCCGGCCGCCGTCAGCGGTGCCGCGAGTCCGGGGCCGGGGGAGCGACGGGGCGTCGCGGCGGCGTCAGGAGCGCCCAGATCGCGGAATACACTGCGTGGAGCTTGGAGCCTGGACCCACGACGCACGCGGTGGACCGGCTGCTCCACCAGGATCTCGTGCACGGATGGCGACGACACGCGGGCGGAGGTGACGTGAAGCGCGAGCTGCCGCTGGCGACCACGGGTGCACACGACACCCGCCGGCTCGCAGCGACGGTGGCGGGGGCCCTGCGGGTGGGTGACGTGGTGTCGCTGACCGGTGAGCTCGGCGCCGGCAAGACCTGCTTCGTGCAGGGCGCCGCGGCGGCGCTCGGCGTCACCGAGCGCGTCACCAGCCCGACGTTCCTGCTGCGCCGCGACTACCTGGGGCGCCTGCCCGTGGTGCACCTCGACGTCTACCGCCTCGACACGCTGCAGGAGGCCGCCGAGCTGGGGCTCGATGACGTGCGGCGCAGCGTGACCTTCATCGAGTGGGGCGACGCCATGCAGCCGCTGTTGCCCGCGGACCACCTCGAGATCGAGTTCCGCGCCACCGACGACGCCGGACCCGACGGGGCGGCGGACGAGAGCGGCGACGAGGTCCGCAGCGTGCTGCTGCGACCACGGGGCGCCGACTGGAAGCGGCGCATCGTGGCGCTGGCGGTCGACTGCGGCCCGTGGCGCGCCGACGGTGGACCGACGAGGCCCGAATCCATGGAGCTGTGAGGCCGATGATCGCCGGAAGCGGCTGAGATGCTGATCCTGGGCATCGAGACCTCGACCATGCACTCCAGCGTGTGCCTGGGGACCGAGCGCGGCGTCGTGGCCTCGGCCAGCCTCGGCCGGGGCCGGGCCCACGCCGAGTTCCTGGTGCCCGCCATCGAGTTCTGCCTGCGCCGCGCCGAGCGCACGCTCGACGGCGTGGCCGGGATCGCGGTCGGGCTGGGCCCGGGGCTGTTCACCGGCATGCGGGTCGGCATCGCCACCGCCCAGACGCTCGCCCACGCCCGGCACCTGCCAGTCGTCGGCCTGTCGGCCCTGGACCTGCTGGCCTTCCCGGTGCGGTGGGCGCGCAGCGACCGGGTGATCTGCGCCGTCATCGACGCGCGGCGCTCGGAGCTGTTCTGGGCGTTCTACCGGCCGTCGCTCGGCGGCGTCCAGCGCGTCACCGACCTGCGGGTGGGGCCGCCGGAGAAGCTGGCGGGCGAGATCGAGGCGGTCCGTGACGACGTGCTGTGCGTCGGCGACGGTGCGGTGCTGGTCGCGCCGTTGCTCGAGTCGGTGGGCGCGGCGGTCGCGTCGTACGGCAACGCGTACCCCGACGCCTGCGCGCTGGTCGAGCTGGCGCTGCCCCGGTTCCTGCGGGAGGAGACCCAGCAGCCCGAGGATCTCCGGCCGATCTACGTCCGATCCGCCGACGCTCGGATCTCGTGGCAGAACCGTGGCGCGCTGTTCGGGGGCCGCCCGGAGCGGGCACCGTGACCCGCACCGCCGTGATCGAGCGACCACCCATGGACCGCGACGACCTGCAGATCGTGCCGCTGGCGGAGGCACACCTCGACGAGGTGCTGCTGATCGAGCAGCGGGTGGCGACCCCGGGCTGGTCGCGGGCGGTCTTCGAGCGTGAGATCGCGACGACCGACGGCCGCTGCTACCTGGCCGCGCTGGCTCCCGCCGCCGGCGGGCCCGCGGTCGTGGGCTTCGGCGGCGTGCAGGTGCTGGTCGACGAGGCCCACATCACGACCCTGAAGGTCGACCCTCCGCACCGCCGCCGCGGCGTCGCCAGCAGGCTGCTCCTGCAGCTGCTCCGTGCGGCGCTGCGCCGAGGCGCGACCGCCGCCACGCTGGAGGTGCGGGCCGGCAACCGCGCCGCGCAGCGGCTGTACGCCGGGTTCGGCTTCCGGCCGGTCGGCATCCGGCCGCGGTACTACGACGGCGTCGACGCGCTGGTCATGTGGGCGCACGACATCGACGCCGACGAGTACGCGGCGCTGCTGGCCGACCGCGAGCGGCACCTCGACGCAGGACGGGCCGACGGGAAGCGAGGCGACTGATGGTGTCCACCGGAGGTGGTCCCTGGGCCGTTGGGAGCCGAGCGGATAAGTCTCGGGCGGGTCTCGGTGCCGCCGTGACAGGGAAGCGAGGCGACTGAGTGCTGGTCCTGGGGATCGAGACGTCCTGCGACGAGACCGCGGCCGCGCTGGTCGCCGACGGCGTGACCGTGCGCGCCAACGTCATCGGCTCGCAGATCGACCGGCACCGCCCGTTCGGGGGCGTGGTCCCCGAGATCGCCGCACGCGCGCACGTGGACCTGCTGCTGCCCACGCTGGACCGGGCGCTCGTCGAGGCCGGCGCGACCTACCGCGACCTCGACGCGGTCGCCGTGACGGCCGGCCCCGGCCTGATCGGCTCGCTGCTGGTCGGCGTGGCGGCCGCCAAGGCGCTCGCCCTCGCGTACGACAAGCCGCTGATCGGCATCAACCACCTCGAGGGGCACGTGTGCGCAGCGCAGCTGGAGTTCGGGCTGCTCGAGCCGCCGCTGATCGCTCTGATCGTGAGCGGCGGCCACACCAGCCTGGTGCTCGGCGACGAGGGCGGCCGCTTCACGACGCTGGGTGCCACCCTGGATGACGCGGCGGGGGAGGCGTTCGACAAGATCGCCCGGTTCATCGGCCTGCCGTACCCCGGCGGCCCGGAGATCGACCGGCTGGCGACGGAGGGTGACCCCAACGCCGTGGCGTTCCCCCGCGCGCTGCTCCACGACGGGACCTACGACTTCTCGCTGTCGGGCCTCAAGACCGCGGTGATCCGCGAGCTGCGCCGCCGCAAGGCCGCCGGCGAGGACATCCCCTTGCCTGACATCGCCGCATCGTTCCAGGAGGCACTGGTCGAGGTGGCCGTGCGCAAGACCGTGGCGGCCGCCGCAGCGCACGACGTCGAGCAGGTGCTGCTCGCCGGGGGCGTCGCAGCCAACTCCCGCCTGCGTGGTGCCATGGCCGACGCCTGCGACCGGGCGAACCTCCGCCTGCTGGCACCCACGCCGGCGCTGTGCACCGATAATGGGGCCATGATCGCGGCCGCCGGGTGGAACCGGCTCATCAAGGGCGAGCGGTCCGCCTCGGACCTGGCGGCGGACCCGGGCCTGGCGTTGCAGGGCTGGTCGACCCGATGACCGCGGCGGAGGCCCGGGTGGGTGCCGCAGCGGAACCAGGCTCCGCGGAGGCCCCGACATGACGGTGACGGCGTCCCCCGAGCCCCAGGCGGTGCGGCTGTCCTCCGACGGCGTCGCCCGCCTCGTGCAGCTGCTCGAGCGCGACTTCGGGCGGACCTCCGACCGGCGGGATGGCACCGTCGTCCACCAGTTCCTGCTCGACGCGCTCGACCGTGGGGAGCACCGGTCCATGACCGTGTGGCCGCCGTCGGGCGACCCGGCCGGCGTCTGCTACGTCGGCGGTGGGGGACTGGTCGTGCCGGGCGGCCTGCCGACCGCGGCTGCGCCGCTGGCCGCGGCGGTCCGCTCGTCGGGGTGGCGGGTCCTCGTCGGCGATCTGACGATCGGCCAGGCCATCGTGGGTGCCGCCGGTTCCGGCCTGTTCCGTCGCCGGCCGTATGCGCGCGAGCAGCGGCTGATGGTCGCCGACCGCCGCCCGCTGGTCCCCGCGGAGCCGACCGGGCTGCGCCGGGCCGAGCTGGGCGACCTCGAGCTGCTGACCGACTTCGCCGCCGGCCTGCACGTCGAGGACCAGATGGGCCCGCCGCTGTCGCGCAGCGGCCGGAACTCGGTGCAGCAGCGGGTCGCCAACAGCGTCCGCCGCGGGTCGAGCTGGGTGGTCGAGGCCGAGGGTCGGGTGGTCGCCAAGATCGACGTGTCGATCGAGAGCCGCCGCCGAGGGGCGCAGCTGGCCGGGGTCTACGTCGACGAGCGCTGGCGCGGGCAGGGACTGGCGCGCCGGGCCATCGCCGAGCTGACGGCCCGCCTGCTCGACGCCGGACTGCCGGCCGTCACCCTGCACGT
>CAYVGE010000242.1:0-6163 GCA_964450395.1 uncultured Actinomycetota bacterium | reverse complement strand
GGCGGGCGGGTCTCGACCGCGCCGCCGCCGGCGTGCAGGCCGCCGCCGGCGCCGACCACGTCTGGCAGTCGTTCGCCGTGCTGCCCGACGTGCGCGCGGTCGGGGTCCAGGGCGATGAGCGCACGTACGGCTACCCCGTCATCGTGCGGGCGGTGACCAGCGAGGACGCGATGACGGCCGACTTCGCCCGCCTGGACTGGGGCGTGCTGGAACGCATCGCCAACCGCATCGTCGGTGAGGTCGACGGCGTCAACCGCGTGGCGTACGACATCACGTCGAAGCCGCCGGGGACGATCGAGTGGGAATAGCCGGTGTGAGCGTGCGCGGTTTGGCAAGGATGCGCCCGGCGCGGGATCGTGCGAGCACCCCGGACCCGGTGTTCACAGCGTCAACGCCTGGCAACGCCGGAGCATGGCGCGGACGGTCCCGCGCCACACGCCGCCTGCGTGCGTTGCCGGCGCTGCTGCTCGCCGCGGTCGCGGGCCTGGCGATCGTCGCCGCGCCGGCCGCCGCCCAGTCGCGGTCGCAGTCCTACGGCACCGTCGACATCGACGCCGAGCTGCGCGCCGACGGCTCGCTGCACGTCGTCGAGCAGCGCGAGGTCATCTACTCGGGGTCGTGGAACGGCGAGGTGTACCAGCTGCCGCTGACCGACGACCAGCAGGTCACGCTCAACAGCATCACCGACGCGCGCGGCACGACCTACCGTCCCGGCGCGTGCTCGCCCGACGGGGACCGCCAGCCCGGGGCCTACCAGCTGCTCGGCGACGACGACCAGTTCGAGGTGGCCTGGTGCTGGGACCCGCCGCCGACCGACACCACGCGGACGATCACGCTGGACTACACCGTCACCAACGCCGGCACCCGCCACGCCGACGCGTCGCAGCTGTACTGGAAGTGGGTCGGCACCGGCTGGGACGCGCCGACGGCGCGCGTGGTAGCCGACGTCGCGTTGCCCGCGCAGCGCGACCTGCGGTTCTGGGCGCACGGGCCGCTGACGGGGACGGTCGAGCAGATCGAGCCGGGGGTCATCCGCACCGCCGTGGACGACCTGCCGCCGAACACCTTCGTCGAGCTGCGGGTGCTGATGCCCGCCGACGCGCTGTCGGACGCGCCGAGCGACGGCGAGGAGGTGCGCCGGGCGGTGCTCGCCGAAGAGCAGTGCCTCGCGGTCGCCGCCGACGCCGACCGCGCCAGAGCCCGCGGCGAGGAGCCGGCCGAGGACTGCGATCCCGACGCCGGGCGCAAGCGGCTCATGACCGGCGCGTTGGGGCTGGTCCTGCTGGGCGGCGGGGTCGGCTGGTGGCAGCTGTTCCGCCGGCACGGCCGTGAGCACCCGCTGCCCGCGGACGTCGCCGACCGGGAGTACGAGCACGAGCCGCCCAGCGACGACCCGCCGGCGTTCGTCGACTACCTGGTCAACTGGGGGACCGTCAGCGAGCAGGCGCTGATCGCGACGATCATGGACCTCGCCCGCCGGCGCCACCTCGTGCTGCGCCGCGAGATGGTGGTCAGGGAGCGGGTGCTGCGCGGTGACGTCGAGGAACCCGTCATGGTCATCGAGCGTGGCTCGGAGGAGCCGCCGCGGGCGTGGGAACGCGACGTCGTGGACCTGCTGTTCGAGTGGACCGACTCCGACGGCCGGTCCATCACGGACCGCGCGCTCAAGTCCTGGGTCTCGGCCAACCGCGAGGACGCCTACCGCTGGTGGCAGGCGTGGACGTCCGCCGTGGCACGAGACACCGCGGGCCGGCACTGGATCGAGCAGAAGCACTGGGCCGGCGTGTCCGGGGCGATCGGGGCCGGTGTGCTGGCCGCGGGCATCGGTGGCGCGGTGCTCGGCGCGAGCCTGGTGCTCGGGGTGGCGACCGGGGCGGCGGGCATCGCCATGGCGGCCGCCAGCCCACTGATGCGGCGTCGCACCCGGGACGGACGCGTGCTCGAGCACCGCTGGCGGCGCTTCGGGGCCTACCTCACCGACTACAGCCTGATCCCGGAGCGCGGGCCGGAGTACCTGGTGCTGTGGGGCGAGTGGCTCGTGTACGCCATCCCGCTGGGCGTGGCCGAGACGGTCACGCGCAACCTCAACGCGAAGCTGTCGGAGGCCCAGCTCGAGGAGGTCGGCGGCGGCTGGTACCCGATCATGTGGTACCACGGCCACATCTACGGCGGCTTCGACGCGGGGCTGACGTCGATCGCCGAAGCCATCCCCACCAGCCAGATCGCGGCGTCGCCGGCGTCGTCGACCGGCGGTGGCGGCGGCTTCTCAGGCGGTGGCGGTGGCGGTGGTGGCGGGTCGGGCGGCGGCGGCTTCTGACCGACGTCGTCCGGCGGCGCCTGTGCTCCCCGGGCGCCGGCGCGCGCCCGGGGAGCGCCGTGCATCTGCCCGGGTGGTCCGGGAGACCCTGCACGTGGTCCGGGCGTCCACGGAGGGAGGTCACCATGACGCGCCTGCGGCGCGCTGATCCGTCGGCCCCCGGCATCACCCGCCGGGGCCGCGGTCGCGGGTTCGAGTACTTCTGGCCCTCCGGTGAGAAGGTCACCGACCCCGACGAGCTCGACCGGTTGCGCGCGCTGGCCATCCCGCCCGCGTGGGACGACGTGTGGATCTGCGTGCACCGCAACGGGCACCTCCAGGCGACCGGCACCGACGCCGCCGGCCGTCGCCAGTACCGCTACCACGAGCTGTGGCGCGAGCGCCGGGACGCGGCGAAGTTCGACCACATGCTCGACTTCGCGCGGCGGCTGCCGGACCTGCGGTCGTTCTGCGTGGAGGTGCTCGACGAGGGCGACGGCCTCGACCGCGAACGCGTGCTCGCCTGCGCGGTGCGGCTGCTCGACCACGGCTTCTTCCGCATCGGCACCGAGCGGGCCACCGAGGGGGACGCGTCGGTCGGGCTGACCACGATGCACAAGGAGCACGTCGCGATCCGGTCAGGCGACACGGTGGAGTTCGACTACCCGGCCAAGGGGCAGAAGCGCCGGGTCACCCACCTGGCCGACCCGGCCGTGGTGGACGTGGTCGGCCGGCTGCGCCGCCGGCGCGGGGGTGGCCCGGAGCTGCTGGCCTACCGGCGGGACGGCGACTGGATCGACGTCACCGCCACCGACGTCAACGAGTTGATCAAGGAGCACTGCGGCGAGGACAGCTCGGCCAAGGACTTCCGCACGTGGAACGCCACGGTGCTGGCCGCCGTCGGCCTCGGGGTCAGCGGCAGGCCGGACTCGAAGACGGCCCGTCGGCGCGTCGAGAAGCGGGTGTGCGACGAGGTCGCCCACCACCTGGGCAACACCTCGACGGTGGCCCGCGACTCCTACATCGACCCGCGGGTGTTCGACCGCTTCACCAGCGGGTGGACCATCGACGTGCTGCGCGCCGCCGACGGGTCCGCCGCGTACGGCATGCCGGCCTACCAGGGCGCCATCGAGCGGGCCGTGCTGGACCTGCTCGACGAGGAGGTCGACGCCGAGGGCGTGGTCGGACGCGGCGAGCTGCTGGCCGAGCTCGCGGCAGAGCGGGCGCGGGCCGGCTAGGAGCCCGGCGGCGTCACTCGCCGGAGCTGTTGGCCGCGTCGGCGTTCAGGCGCCGCAGCCAGTTGCGCTCGTCGTTGGACAGCACGCCGGCGTAGGCCTCCTCGACCGCCAGCGCCGACACCACGTTGCTCGGCAGGACGGCCCACCCGGCCAGCGCCGCCTCGGTGCGGCGGAGCACCTGCTCGGCGGTGGCGTCCCACGGCGCCGCGACGGAGGCGCCGGCCCGCAGGGTCTGGCGGTACGACTCGACGTCGCTGCGGATGATCAGCGCGACGATCGCGACCTGCTCGTACTGGGCGCGGACCTTGCTGAGGGTCTCGAGGTCCTGGGGCGAGCGGATCGTCAGGACGACGGCCTCCAGCCCACTGGCGGGCTCGCTGTCGAGCCGCTCGTCGGGGTGCTCCCACTCGTCGACGTCGTGGCCCGCCTCGCGCAGGACCAGCGCCAGGCCGCGCCGGTAGATCGGGACCGGGTCCGCAACAGCGATCATCGATTGCACCTCCCGCGCGATCACCGGTGATGGTGACCTCCGGCATAGCCGTGTGAGCAACTGGTCCAACAGTGTGGGCGTACGCACCCCCGCATGCAGCCTGGACCTTCGGACACCGTGGAGCCGAGGTCAAGGCGGATCGCCGGGCGCTGCTGCGCGTCCCGGCCTGTGGAGGCGCCGGTCCACAGCCGCGCCCGGCCCATAGACTCGCTGGTGCCCATGAGCTCATCGCCGCAACTGTTCGCCGACCCGTCCCCGGACCTCGTCGAGGGCCTCAACCCCGCCCAGCGCGACGCCGTGCTGCACGCCGGCGGCCCGCTGCTGGTCATCGCGGGCGCCGGGTCCGGCAAGACCCGGGTCCTGGCGCACCGCATCGCGCACCTCATCCGTGACCGCGACGTGAACCCCTACGGGATCCTCGCGATCACGTTCACCAACAAGGCCGCCACCGAGATGCAGCAGCGCGTGGGCAGCCTGGTCGGTGACCGGATCGTCGGGATCAGCCGCGACGAGGACGGTCGCGTCCGACGCCGCCGGTGGGGCGGCATGTGGGTGTCGACCTTCCACGCGGCGTGCGCGCGGCTGCTGCGTGCCGAGATCGGCCGCCTGGGCTACGAACCCTCGTTCACGATCTACGACACCGACGACTCGCGTCGGTTGCTGGGCCAGTGCATCGACGAGCTGGACCTCGACCCCAAGCGCATCTCGCCCCGTGCCGCGGGCGCCATGATCTCCAGGGCCAAGAACGAGCTCGTCGACTTCGAGACGTTCTCGCAGCAGGCGGACGACTGGTTCGCCCAGCAGGTCGCCCCCGTGTACCGGCTGTACCAGGAGCGGCTCCTGCGGGCCAGCGCCCTGGACTTCGACGACCTGCTGACCAAGACCGTCGAGCTGCTGCAGCTGTTCGACGACGTGCTCGGCAGGTACCAGTCGCTGTTCGGCCACGTGCTGGTCGACGAGTGGCAGGACACCAACCACGCCCAGTACACGCTGGTCCAGATGCTCGCCTCGGAGCACCGCAACCTCGCGGTCGTGGGTGACGCCGACCAGTCGATCTACCGCTTCCGGGGGGCGGACATCCGCAACATCCTCGACTTCGAGCGGGACTTCCCCGACGCGACGCGGATCACGCTGGACCGCAACTACCGCTCGACGCAGACGATCCTCGACGCCGCGAACGCGGTGATCGCCCACAACACCCAGCGGCTCGACAAGCGGCTGTGGACCGACGCCGGCCAGGGCGACCGGGTGGTGCGCTACACCGCCGAGAACGCCCACGACGAGGCCGCGTTCGTCGCCGAGGAGGTCGACCGGCTGGTCGGGGAGCACGGCTACGAGCCGGGCGACTGCGCGGTGTTCTACCGGACCAACGCCCAGTCCCGCGTGCTCGAGGAGGTGTTGATCCGGACCGGCACGCCCTACCAGGTCGTCGGTGGCACGCGCTTCTACGAGCGGCGCGAGATCAAGGACATGCTCGCGTACCTGCAGCTGCTGGTGAACCCGGCCGACGACGTCGCCGCGCGCCGCGTGGTCAACGTGCCCCGGCGTGGGATCGGGTCGAAGACCGAGCAGGTGCTGTCCGATGTCGCCCTGCGGGAGCGGATCACGTTCCTCGAGGCCTGCAGACGCGCCGAGGAGCACCCGCAGCTCGGCGCCCGGGCCGTCAACGGGATCGGTGAGTTCGTCGCCGTACTCGACACGCTCGGCGCCGCCGTCGATGAGCGCCCACTGCCCGAGCTCGTCGAGCTCGCGTGGACGACGACGGGCTACGTCGCCGAGCTTGAGGCGCAGCGCACGATCGAGGCACAGGGGCGCATCGAGAACGTCAAGGAGCTGGCGAGCGTCGCGGAGGACTTCGTGTCGCTGCAGCCCGACGCCACGCTCGCGGAGTTCCTCGAGCGGATCGCCCTTGTCACCGAGGCCGACGCGCTCGATGACGCCGACGAGCAGTCGCGCCTGGTGCTGATGACGATGCACAACGCCAAGGGGTTGGAGTACCCCGTGGTGTTCGTGATCGGCATGGACGACTCGGTGTTCCCGCACCGCCGGGCGCTGTCGGATCCCGACGAGCTCGAGGAGGAGCGCCGGCTGTGCTACGTGGCGTTCACGCGGGCCCGGGAGCGGCTGTACGTGACGAGC
>CAYVGE010000241.1:0-6198 GCA_964450395.1 uncultured Actinomycetota bacterium | reverse complement strand
GGTCCAGACCGGCCTGGACGGCATCGACGTACCGTTGCGCGTCGCGGTCATGGGCTGCGTGGTCAACGGGCCGGGCGAGGCCCGCGAGGCCGACCTCGGCGTCGCCGCCGGCAAGGGCAAGGGCCAGATCCTCAAGAAGGGGGAGGTCCTGTTCACCGTGCAGGAGAGCGACATCGTCGAGACGCTCGTGCACTTCGCCAACGAGATGGCCGATGAGATCCGCGCCGAGCGGGGCTCCGGCGAGCCGGTCGTTTCCGCCTGAGACCCACCCGAGGGGAAGCCACATGCCGCCGCTGTCACCCGCCGACGCCCAGCAGTTCGTCGCCGACCGCCACTGGGGCGTGCTGGTCACGCTGAAGGCGTCCGACGGCCGCCCGCAGCTGTCGAACGTCGCGTACGCGCTGATCGACGGCGAGGTGCGGGTGTCGGTGACCGACAGCCGCGCCAAGACGGCGAACCTGCGGCGCGACCCACGGGTGAGCCTGCACGTGACGAGCGACGACTTCTGGACCTACGTGGTCGTCGAGGGCACCGCCCACCTGTCGCCGGTCGCCGCCGAGCCCGGCGATGCGACGTGCCGGCGCCTGCTGGAGCTGTACGAGGCGGTCAGCGGCAAGCCCCACGACGATCCCGACGAGTTCCACGCCGCCATGGTCGACGAGAACCGCCTGGAGCTGTCGTTCCCGGTCGAGCACCGGTACCCGGTCGCCGGCTGAGCGTCGGCGTGTCGCGCGTGCTCGGGTGGTGGACGCGGCCGCGCCGGACGCCGGGACGAGCCCGATGATGCAGGTGCCGCGGCCGTGGTCGGCGCCGTCGTCCCGGGGGCGTCCGGCAGGTGGTGTGCGCACCGCCGCGCCGGCGGCGGCCGGGCGCCTGCTCGTGACAGCGAGGTGCGACCGGTGATGCGACGGTCCCCCGGGCGCCGGCTCGTGCTCGCGACCGCGCTGTTCGTGGGGCTGGTCGGGTTCGGGACGCTGGGCTACATGGTGCTCGGCGACGCGTCCGCGCTCGACGCGCTCCACATGACCGTCATCACCGTCGCGGCCGTGGGCTACACCGAGTCGATCCAGCTCGAGGGAGCCGCCCGGCTGTTCACGCTGCTCGTCATCATCCTCGGCGTCGGGTCGATCACGTTCGCCGTCGTGAGCGCGCTCGACTTCGTGCTCGAGGGCCATCTGGAGGACCTGCTCGGGAGGCGACGCATGGACCGTGAGCTCGCGAGGCTCGAAGGGCACACGATCATCTGCGGCTTCGGCCAGGTGGGCCGGCACGTGGCGGTCCACCTCACCGACCAGCAGTCGCCGCTGGTCGTGGTCGACCTGAACCACGAACGGGCCGAGTCGGCCCGCAGCTACGACCTGCTGGCGATCCAGGGCGACGCGACCCAGGAGGACGTGTTCCAGCGCGCGAACATCGCCCGCGCCAGGGCCGTCGTCGCGTGCGCCGAGGAGGACGCCGACAACGTGCTGATCTGCCTGACGGCCAAGGGGCTCAACAGCGAGGCGTTCGTCGTCGCGCGCATCAAGCGCGACGAGAACGAGCCCAAGGTCCGGCGCGCCGGCGCCGACCGTGTGATCGCCCCTGCCGCCATCGGCGGCCGGCGCATCGCGTCGCTGGTCACCCGCCCCGGTGTGGTCGACTTCCTCGACGTGCTGACCCGGGGCACCGAGGAGGACCTGGTGCTCGAGGAGCTGGTCGTCCTGCCCGACAGCCACCTCGACGGCCGCAGCCTGCGCGACCTGGAGCTGCGCGAGCGGCACGGGATCACGGTGCTCGCGGTGCAGGCCGAGGGCCGGCGCACCAACACGCGCCCCGAGCCCGACACCGTGGTGCACGCCGGTGATCTGCTGGTCGTGCTGGCCGGGCGCGATGCGCTGGACGCGCTGCGCCAGTAGGGTTCCGCGGAGCAGGCCCCGTCGCGTGCGACGGCGGCCGTTGCCCTGATGTGGGGCCACTGCTACCTTGGGCTGACGACCAACGGTCTGGTGGGTGCCCGGCTCACGCCGCTCCTGCCACGGATTCGTGGAACCAGGCTCCGCGAAGATTGGGCCACGCCAGCTGAGCGCGATGTAGCACGCTGATCGGACACGGATGAGAGTGGGCGCAGGTCGCCCACTTTTTGCTTCGCACCGGTCCGTGCCGCGGAAGGGGATCGACATGGGCGACACGCCACCGTCGATCATCCGCGACCTCGCCGACGTCGCGGCGCGGCGCCACGACGTGGATGTCCTCGACGTCGAGGTCAAGGGCCAGGGCGGCCGGCAGCTGGTCAGGGTCGTCGTCGACCGCAAGGGCGGAGTCTCGGTCGGTGCCTGCCAGCAGTTGTCGCGGGACCTGTCCGCCGCGCTGGATGACCGCGATCCGATCGGCGGGCGCTACACGCTTGAGGTCACCTCACCCGGGACCGACTGGCCGCTCACCGACCAGCGGTCGTTCGACCGCGTCGAAGGCCGGGACGTGCTGATCCACCGCCGTGCCGACGGCGACCGCGTCGAGCAGGTGCGGGGGACCGTGGTCGAGGCCGGTGCCGACGCGGTCACGGTCGACGACGGTGCGGGCGGGACCACGGTCGCGTACCGGGAGATCGTGAAGGCAGCGCAGGCGCTGCCCTGGTAGCCGCCGGGGGTACGAGGCGGCCGGCACCCCGGCTGCGCACGAGGAGAGGAGCGGCAGGAGATGCGCGTCGACATCGGACAACTGCGGATGATGGAGCGCGAGAAGGGGCTCGGCTTCGAGACGATCGTCGAGGCCCTCGAGAGCGCGCTCGCCAGCGCCTACAAGCGCTCCCACATGGAGGCCGAGGACGCGCGCGTCACGATCGATCGCGCCAGCGGCGACGTCACCATCTTCGCCCAGGAGCTCGACGACACCGGCCACGTGGTGCGCGAATGGGAGGACTCGCCGTCCGACTTCGGCCGCATCGTGGCCCAGACCGCCAAGCAGGTGCTGATGCAGCGGCTGCGTGAGGCCGAGCGGGAGCTGACCTACGGCGAGTACTCGGGCCGTGAGGGCGACCTGGTGACCGGCACCGTCCAGATCCACGACAACCGGGTCACGGTGCTCGACCTCGGGAACGCCGAGGCGGTGCTGCCGGTCGCCGAGCAGGTCCCCGCGGAGCGCGCCGCGGGCCGCTACGAGCACGGCACGCGCCTGCGCGCCTACGTGACGGAGGTCCGCCGCACCCTCAAGGGGCCGCAGATCGTGTGCTCGCGCAGCCACCCGAACCTGGTCGAGGAGCTGTTCCGGCGCGAGGTCCCCGAGATCGCCGACGGGCTGGTGCGCATCCGCGCGATCGCGCGCGAGGCCGGGCACCGCACGAAGATCGCGGTCGCGTCCGATGACGACACGATCGACCCGGTCGGTGCGTGCGTCGGTGCCCGGGGCAGCCGCGTGCTGGCCATCGTCGACGAGCTGTCGGGCGAGAAGGTCGACATCGTGCCGTGGTCCGACGAGCCGGCCGCGCTGGTCAGCAACGCCCTGTCGCCGGCCAAGGTCGCCGAGGTGTACCTGTACACCGACGAGCAGCCGCCGACCGCCGTCGTGGTGGTGCCCGACTACCAGCTGTCGCTCGCGATCGGCCGCGAGGGGCAGAACGCCCGCCTCGCGGCGCGGCTGACGGGCTGGCGGATCGACATCAAGAGCGAGACCCAGTTCGCCGAGGAGCAGCAGGCGTTCGAGGCGGCGCTGGCCCGTGGCGAGATCGACGAGTACGGCAATCCGGTGGCCGATGCGGAGGCACAGGACGTCGAGACGGGGTCGACGGGGTAGGATGGGCCACCAGGGCGCGCGGTCGTCCTCTGATCGCCCACTTCGTACCTGCATCGGGTGCCGTCGCCGTAGCCAGCAGCGATGGCTCACCCGGTTCGCACTCGCGGGGGATGCGATCGTGGTCGACAGCGATCGGCGGCTACCCGGCAGGGGAGCCTACCTGTGTGAGCGGGCATCGTGCGCGACCCTGGTGCTCGAGGACGGACGACGGCTGGCCCGTGCGCTGCGCACGACCTGCGAAGACGTCACCGTTGACGTCCGGGCACTGCAGCAAGACTGGAGATCCGACCAGGACACCCGCCGCGGCGGAGCAGCCATGTAAGACGCGAGGCGACCCGGGTGCCGGCAGCACGGCACCCGCGCGCCTGTAGGAGATGGCACGTGAGCAAGGTTCGAATCTACGAGCTCGCCAAGGAGACGGGGCTTCCCAACAGGGAGGTCATCCGTCGCCTCGGCGAGCTCGGCATCACGGCGCGGTCGCACTCGTCGACCGTCGAGAGCGTCGATGCCACCCGCTTCCGCGAGAGCCTCGGGCAGCAGCGCGAGGCGCAGCGGCGTGCCGACGAGGAGCGCGCGCGTCGTGAGGCCGAGCAGTACGACCTCTCGGCCGTCCGCCAGGCGCAGCCCGGCGCCAAGGCGCGCCGGGTCCTGCCGCCGCACCTGCGGCGGCAGCAGGAGGCCGCCGAGCAACGCGCTGCGCCGGCGGCACGGCGCTTCCGCCCGCCGACCACGGCGTTCCGTCCGCAGGAGTCGACCGGTGTGAGCGTCGGTGGGGACACCGCCGACGAGCCGGCCGAGCCGGCCGCATCGGCGCAGCCCGCGCCGGCACCGGTCGAGCAGCCGGCGGCCGAGCCCACGCAGCCCGTGGAGCCGGCTGAGCCCGAGCCGCAGGCGCCGACGCAGGCCCAGGAGCCCGCGGCCGAGCCCGCGCAGCCGGCGACGCCGGCCGCCCAGGCCGCCGAGGCGGCGCGGGCCGGCCTGGTCCGCTCCGCTCGCGAGCGCGAGCAGCAGCCGCAGCAGCCGCAGCAGCAGACCCCCGCGCCGCAGCAGGCGCAGGCCCCGGCGCAGCAGCCCGCCGCGCGCGCGCCCCAGCGGTCCGATGAGGAGCCCATGGGCCAGCCAGGTGTCCCCCGTCCCGGCACGCCGCCGCGTCCTGGACAGCCCACGGTGCCGCGCCGCCCGCTGAGCCCGGCGGCCACCGGCCGTCCGGTCGAGCCGCGCCGTCGGGTCGAGCACGACCTGCCGCGCGAGGGCACGGGCAAGCGGTCGATCCCGCCGCCCGTCCGCGAGGCCCCGAAGGACCGGCCACAGCGGCCGGCCGCAGGTCGCCCCTCGGGTCCCGGTGGCGCTCCCGGCGCCCCCGGTGGTCCGGCCGCGCCCAACCGCCGCGGCAAGAAGGGCAAGAAGGGCCGCCGCAAGAAGGAGCCGACGCTCCAGGACCAGTTCGAGGAGCAGGTGCAGCCGCGCAGCCGCCGTGGCGAGCCGGTCCAGGCCAGCATCGAAGGGCCCGTGGACGTGCTGCCCGGCATCACCGTCAGCGAGTTCGCCAAGCTGGTCAACGTCAACCCGACCGACATCGTGCGGGTGCTGTTCGGCATGGGCGAGATGATCACCGTCACCCAGTCGATGTCCCAGGACCTCATCGAGCTGGTGGCGGCGGAGATGAACGCCGACATCAACTTCGTGACGCCCGAGGACCTCGAGTTCGGTCCCGAGATCGAGGACAAGCCGGAGGACATGGTGGCGCGGCCGCCGGTCGTCACGGTCATGGGCCACGTCGACCACGGCAAGACGCTGCTGCTCGACGCGATCCGCCAGACCGACGTGGTCAGCGGCGAGGCCGGTGGCATCACCCAGCACATCGGTGCCTACCAGGTGCGACGCAACGACCGGGCGATCACGTTCATCGACACCCCGGGCCACGAGGCGTTCACCCAGATGCGCGCCCGCGGTGCGCAGGTGACCGACGTCGCGATCCTGGTCGTGGCCGCCGACGACGGCGTCAAGCCGCAGACGGTCGAGGCCATCGACCACATCCGTGCGGCCGAGGTGCCGATCATCGTGGCGGTCAACAAGATCGACAAGGAGACCTCCGACTCGACGCGCGTGCGGACCCAGCTCACCGAGTACGACCTGATCGCCGAGGAGTTCGGCGGCCAGACGACCATGGTGGACGTGTCCGCCAAGACCGGTCAGAACCTCGACGAGCTGCTCGAGATGGTGCTGCTGCAGGCCGACGTGGCCGAGCTCGAGGCCAACCCCGACCGCCCCGCCCTGGGCGCGGTCATCGAGGCGAACCTCGACCGCGGCCGTGGTGCCGTGGCGACGGTGCTGGTGCAGACCGGCACCCTGCGCATCGGCGACAACATGGTGGCCGGCATCGCCGACTGCAAGGTCCGCGCGATGTTCGACGACGACGGCAACCAGCTC
>CAYVGE010000240.1:0-6201 GCA_964450395.1 uncultured Actinomycetota bacterium | reverse complement strand
ACCGACTTCAAGCGGCTGGTGGCCTACTCGTCGGTGGCGCACATGGGCTTCGTGGTGCTCGGCGTCTTCGCGCTGAACGTGCAGAGCACGTCGGGCTCGGTGGTCCAGATGGTCAACCACGGCCTGTCGACTGGTGCGTTGTTCATCCTGATCGGCTTCATGTACGAACGCACCCACTCGCGCAGGATCTCCGAGTACTCCGGCCTGGCCAAGGCCGTGCCGGTGTTCGGCGGGCTGTTCCTGATCGTGGCGCTGTCGTCGCTCGCGCTGCCGGGCCTCAACGGGTTCGTCGGCGAGTTCCCCATCCTGCTCGGCGCCTACCAGACGACGCCGTGGGCGGCCGTGCTGGCGACGTTCGGTGTCATCTTCGCCGCCCTGTACCTGCTGTGGGCCTACCAGCGGATGTTCCACGGCCCGGTCGAGGGCCGCTCGGTCGGCATGACCGACCTCACGCTGCGCGAGAAGACCGTCATGGTGCCGCTGATCGTCGTCATCGTGGGCATCGGGCTGTACCCCAAGCCGCTGTACGACCGCGTGACCCCGACCGTCGACCAGATCCTGGCCGAGGTCGGGGCACCCGAGGGCACCGCGGCCACCACGGTCCAGCCCGCCAACTGACGACGACCCGATCGGGGCTGTCCCCATGACCTCCGGTCCCGGCATCCACCCCCTGCGCCACGGTCCCCTGCTGTTCGACGACGGCACGGTCGAGTTCCGGGTGTGGGCACCCGACGCCGACAGCGTCGAGCTGCTGCTCCATGACGAGGGCTTCGACGCGGGCACCGCCGACGCGGTGCGCCACGAGCGCCTGGACGCGCTGCCCCGCGGGTGGTGGAGCGTCCGGGTGGCCGCGGACCCGGGCGTGCGCTACGCCTTCCGGCTCGATGGCGGCGACCCCCGTCCCGATCCGGCGTCGCTGCGCCAGCCCGACGGCGTCCACGCCCCCTCGGCGCTGATCGAGCGCGGGGACTTCGGCTGGTCGTCGGAGGAGGCGGGCTGGCGCCCGACCCCGCTCTCGAGCGCGGTCGTGTACGAGCTGCACGTCGGCACCTTCACGCCCGAGGGCACGTTCGCCGCCGCGCAGGCCCACCTCGGCGACCTCGCCGCGATCGGCGTCACCCACGTCGAGGTGATGCCCGTCGCGGCGTTCAACGGCGAGCGCGGCTGGGGCTACGACGGCGTGGCGACCTACGCGGTCCACGAGCCCTACGGCGGCCCACGGGCGTTCGCCGACTTCGTCGACGCCTGCCACCGCCACGGCATCGCGGTGGTCCTCGACGTCGTCTACAACCACTTCGGCCCCAGCGGCAGCTACCACCGCGAGTTCGGTCCGTACCTGACGGACATGCACAGGACGCCGTGGGGGCCCGCGATCAACTTCGATCAGGCGGGCGCCGACGCGGTCCGCGCGTTCGTGGTCGACAACGCCCTGATGTGGCTGTCGGACTTCCACGTCGACGGGCTGCGGCTCGACGCCGTCGACGCCCTCCACGACGGCGCCGCCCAGCACATCCTCGCGGAGCTGTCGGCGTCGATCGACCGGCTGAGCGAGCAGGTCGGCCGGCAGCTCGTGCTGATCGCCGAGTCCGACCGCCAGGACCCGGGGACCGTGCTCCCCCGCGCCGCCGGTGGCGACGGCATGACGGCGCAGTGGCTCGACGACCTGCATCACGCGATCCACGTGACGATCACCGGCGAGCAGGACGGCTACTACGCCGACTACGTGGGGCTCCCCGACGTGGCGGCGGCCTACGTGCGCGGCTTCGTGTACGACGGACGCTGGTCCGACGCGCGCGAGCGGACCGTCGGCGCGCCGCTGCCCGAGACCATCTCGGGCCGCCGGTTCGTCGCGTGCATCCAGAACCACGACCAGATCGGCAACCGCGCGCGCGGCCGGCGCCTGACCGTCCTGTGCGAGGCGGACCGCGTGCGCTTCGCTGTCGCGCTGCTGTGCCTGGCGCCCACCGTGCCCATGCTGTTCATGGGCGAGGAGTACGGGGAGAGGAACCCGTTCCTGTACTTCTCGAGCCACCCCGAGCCCGAGCTGGCGGAGGCGGTCCGCACCGGCCGCCGCGCCGAGTTCGACGCGTTCAGCGCGTTCACCGACATCGAGGTGCCGGACCCGCAGGCGGTCTCGACGTTCGAGGCCAGCGTGCTGGACCGCGCGACCGCGCAGACCGAGGGGGGTCGCGCCCGGACGCGGCTGTGGACCGACGTGCTGGCGCTGCGCCGGTCGTTGCCGGCGCTGGCGACGGGCAACCGCAAGCTGGTGCGTGCGTTGGTCGAGCGCCCGCACCAGATGGCGGTGCTGCGCGACGACCCGGCGGGGTTCGCCCCGGTGGTGGTGGTCGCCAACGCGCAGGCGACCACCACCTCGCTGCTCGTCGACATCGCCGGCGAGTGGTCGTGCCGGTGGGCCTGCACCGACGCCGCGTACGGTGGCAGCGGCGCCACCGTGGCCGTCGACGTCCGCGACGGCGTCGTGCAGTGCGGCATGCCGGCGTGGTCGGTCGCCGTGCTCACCCGCATCCGGGGTTGACGACGCGGACCGTCCCCGGCCGGACCCGTGCCGGTGGGGTCAGCCGTCCTCGTCGGTTGCGCCACCGGCCCGCTCGAGCACCGCGACGGGCAGGTTGGCCAGCAGCGACGACGCCCCGATCGTGTCGCCGATCTCGCCGGAGCCGGTGGAGAACGTGTCGCGGTAGGTGCCCTGCAGGAACCCCGGCACGCGCACCGCGGTGTCGCCCCAGACGTCGCCCACCGGCGGCGTGGTGTCGTCGCCCATGACGGCGCCCGGCAGACGCGGCACCACGACCAGCAGCGAGTCCGACGCGTCGGGTGACACCCGCGCGAACGCCACCAGGTGATCGGCGCGCGTGCCGGTGACGTCCAGCGGGAGGTAGCCGCTGCCGACGCGCACGCACGAGGGGTGGTCGGCGCGGGCCCGCAACGCGCGCTGCAGCACGAACGCCTTCACGCGCCCGTCGCGGCGGTCGCCCAACAGGTCCTCGACCGACGCGTCGGCCAGGCCCGCGAGCAGGTCGGCGCGGTCAGCGAACGGCACCGGCCGCCGGTTGTCGGGGTCGACCAGTACGTCGTCCCAGACCTCGGTGCCCTGGTAGGTGTCGGGCACCCCCGGCGACAGCGTGCGGAGCACCACCTGGCCCAGGCCCGAAACCATGCCGATCTCGGCAGCGCGGTCGACGACGGTGCGCAGCTCCGGCGGCGCGCCGTCGGCGTCGAGCAGGCTGCGCGCCAGGGCGGTCAGCGCCGACTCGAACGCCTCGTCGGGGTCGGTCCAGCTGGTCCACACGGCCGCCTCGCGCTCGGCCTTGACCACGTAGTCGGCCAGTCGGTCGCGGTGGCCGTCGTCGGGGTCACCCTGCAACGGCCAGATGCCCACCACCGTCTGGTAGACGAGCGCGCGGGCCTGCGCCGGCAGCTCGCTGTCGGACGCCAGCGCCTCGCAGGCGTCGACGGCGGCGCGCCACGGCCCCACGACCTCGCTGATCGCCGCCATGCGCAGACGGGTGTCCTCACCGCGCTTGGTGTCGTGGGTGGCGGTGGTCAGCATGGTGGCCGGCTGGCGCTCGGCGCGGTAGGCGTTGGCCTGCTGGAACTGCTCCACGGTCCGGCCCGCCTGCGCGGGGTCGCCTCCGACCTCGTTGAGCGCCAGCAGCGTCCGGTACCGGTAGAACGCGGTGTCCTCGGTGCCCTTGGCCGTCACGGCGCTGCACAGCTGCTGGAACCTGGCGACGACGTCGAGGAACGGTTGGGCGGTGCCGGCCTCGCCGGACAGCAGCTGCTCGAGGAAGTCCCACAGCGCCGCCGGTGGCTCGTCGTTGGCGGCGCGCGCCCGCTCGACCGCGCTGGCGACCTGTGCCCGGTCGGTCGGCGTCGCCGCGCCCGTCTCGGGGTCGACGTAGGCGCGGTAGACGCCGAAGTGCTCCAGCGTGCCGGCGACGACCTGCCGGCACCACGACAGCGTGACGTCGCGGACCTGCGGGCGCTGCTGGATGACGGTCCACAGGCGCCGCGACACCCGCTCCAGATCGGCGCGCAGCCCCCCGGCGAGCACGTCGCGCTTGCCGTCGATGGCGTGCTCGGCGTAGTCCTTCGCACCACCGAGGCGCTCGTCGAGCGCGCGCAACTCGGTGATCGCGTCGGGGTCGACGTACAGGCCGAGCACGTCGTTGCAGAAGTCATAGCCGGTGGTTCCCGCGACCGGCCACGGCGGCAGCTGCTCGCCGGGGTGCAGGATCTTCTCGGCCACGATCCACACGCCGGTGCGGTTGCGCAGCTGCTGCAGGTAGCGCTCCGGGTCACGCAGCCCGTCCGGGTGGTCGACCCGCAGCCCGCTGATGACGCCGTCGGCGACGAGGTCGAGCAGCGTGCGGTGGGTGCGGTCGAAGACGTCCGGCGACTCCACGCGCACGCCGACGAGGTCATCGATCGTGAAGAACCGCCGGTAGTTGACGACGGCGTCGCCGATGCGCCAGTGCACCAGCCGGTAGTGCTGCCGCTCGAGGAGGTCGTGCAGCGGCTCCCAGCTGGTCATGACGCCGGCGGTGCCGGCGAACGCGCGCGGCCCGCCGTGGTGGTCGATGACCGCGTCGCTGCCGTCGCGCAGGGGGAAGGTGCGGTCGTGGTACCGGATGCGGTAGACCCCGTCGATCCGGGCCAGCGTGAGGTTGCCCGCCAGCAGCTCGTCACCGTAGGTGTCGCCCAGCACCGGCAGGATGACCTTGCCCTCCGCACCCGGCAGGCGCGGGCGCCAGTCGACGTCGAACAACGTGCCGGCGGGCCCCGACATGCCCTCTGCCAGCAGCTGCTCCCACAGGGGGTTCTCCTCGGAGGCCGCGAGGTGGTTCGGCACGATGTCGACGACCAGCCTCATGCCGCGCTGCGCCGTGGCGGACGCCAGCGCACGGAGGCCCTCATCGCCGCCGAGCGCGGACGACACGACGGTGGGGTCGGTGACGTCGTAGCCGTGCGTGCTGCCCGACCGCGCCTGCATGATCGGCGACAGGTACAGATCGGTGATGCCCAGGTCGGCGAGGTAGTCGAGGTGCTCGGCGACCTGCCCGAACCCGAGGTCCGGCGTCAGCTGCACCCGGTAGGTCGCCCCCGGCTCGGTCAGGCGCGCCGCCGCCTCCGGGCGCAACAGGGCCGACGCGTGCTCAGCGCTCACGGGCGTCATCCAATCGCCGCAGGATCTGGATGGAGCGGTCGACCACCTGCACGCGGTCGGTCGCCGCGACCCGGTGGTCCGGCCCCCGGCGGTCCGGATCCGCGGTGTCGAGCACGAGCTCCCACACGCGGCCGTACCGCTCCCCGGGCAGGGTGAACTTCATGGGGTCACCGGCGGCGTTGAGCAGCACCAGGAAGCTGTCGTCGAGGATCGGCTTGCCACGGGCGTCGGAGGTCGGGATGGCCTGTCCGTTGAGGAAGAACATGATCGAGCGCTGGTCGGAGGACGCCCAGTCGTCGGCGGCCATGCCCGAGCCGTCCGGCCGCATCCAGTCGAGGTCGGCCATACCCTCGGTCCGGCCGCGGAAGAACTGCTGACGGCGGAACACCGGGTGGTCGGCCCGCAGGCGGACGAGGCGCCGGGTGAAGGCGTGCAGCGACTCCTGCTCGGGCTCGAGGTCCCAGTCGTACCAGGACAGGTCGTTGTCCTGGCAGTAGGTGTTGTTGTTGCCCTGCTGGGTGCGACCGAACTCGTCGCCGCCGAGCAGCATCGGCACGCCCTGCGAGATGAACAGCGTCGTCAGCAGGTTGCGCTGCTGGCGCAGCCGCAGCTCGGCGATCTCGGGGTCGTCGGTCGGCCCCTCCTCGCCGTGGTTCCACGACCGGTTGTGGTCCTCGCCGGACGAGTTGTCGTCGAGGTTGGCCTCGTTGTGCTTCTCGTTGTAGCTGACCAGGTCGCGCAGCGTGAAGCCGTCGTGGGCGGTGATGAAGTTGATCGACGCGTACGGCCGCCGGCCGTTGTGGGCGTACAGGTCCGACGACCCCGACAGCCGTGATGCGAGCTCGCCGACGCCGGCGGTCTCGCCGCGCCAGTAGTCGCGGACGGTGTCGCGGTACTTGCCGTTCCACTCCGTCCACAGCGTCGGGAAGTTGCCGACCTGGTAGCCGCCCTCGCCGATGTCCCACGGCTCCGCGATGAGCTTCACCTGAGAGATGATCGGATCCTGCTGG
>CAYVGE010000239.1:0-6206 GCA_964450395.1 uncultured Actinomycetota bacterium | reverse complement strand
CGTTGTAGTCCTGCGTCGACTCCTCGAGGCCCATGATGTCCTCGACCATGAAGTCGTACGTCCCGGAGTCGGTGTCCGGCGCGAAGACCTGGATCTGCTCGTCGGGCCAGTCGGACCGCACCTCGCTCCAGTTGCTGACCGCGTCCGGGCCGAACACCGCGATGATGTCCTCCTGGGTCATGCAGGTGATGCCCTCGGTGTCCGGGCTGGTCACCATCGTCAGCGCATCGGTGCCGACGCGGATCTCGGTGTACTCGATGCCGTTCTCCTCGCAGAGCTGGGCCTCCTCCTCCTCGATCGGGCGCGAGGCGTTGGAGATGTCGGTGGATCCGTCGCCGCAGAAGCGTTCGAACCCGCCACCGGTGCCGGAGATCCCGACGTTGACCTGCGCGTCAGGGGCCTCGTTGGCGTACTCCTCGGCGATCGCGTCGGTCAGCGGCCCGACCGTCGACGAGCCGTCGATCTCGATCGGACCCGAGAGGTCACCGCCCCCGCCGCCGTCGCTGCTGCTGCCACCGCCCGCCTCCGACGCCGGCGCCTCGTCCTGCGCGCTGTCGCCACCGCCGCAGGCGGTCGCCAGCAGCGCCAGGACCGCCACCAGGCTGGCCATCAGTCGCCAGTTCAGTCGCATGTGCTCGTGTCTCCTTGTGTCCGCCGGCCGTCCGACCGGGGATGACGCTCGACGTTCGAACGGCCCGCACCATGGCCGCGGCCGCATACGACGGCGACCGTAGGCCGAGCACGTGGCCCGACCGCGGCCCACGGGTGAACGGTGGGGGAACTCACCCCGGCGCCACGCTGCGCCGGTCCGCCCTCCTTGATGTCCGCTCCGACTGACGGGCGGCGGTCACACCGGTGACGGACCGGTGAACGCTCGGTGCCGGCGCACACAGCGACAGGCCGGCCGCGGGCTGCGGCCGGCCTGGTCGAGCGGTGTGGGCGCGGGCTAGCGCTGGATCATCTCGTACTGGTCGAGCTTCTCGGCGGTGTGGCGCGCCTGGATCAGCCGCACCGTGCCCGACCGCCCGCGCATGACCAGCGACTCGGTGGTCGCGCCGCTGCGGCTGTAGGTCACCCCGTCGCACAGCTCACCCGGCGTGACACCGGTGCAGACGAAGAAGGTGTTGTCGCTGCGGACCAGGTCGTCGGTCGTGAGGACCTGGTCGAGGTCGTAGCCGCCGTCGATCGCCGCGCGGCGCTCGTCGTCGTCGCGCGGCCACAACTGACCCACCATGTCGCCGCGCATGGCCTTGACCGCGCAGGCGGTGGCAACGCCCTCGGGGGTCCCGCCGATGCCGACCAGCACGTCGAACGGGCGGTCGGGCGACATCGCGAGCAGCGCGGCACCGACGTCACCGTCCATGATGAACCGCAGCCGCGCCCCGGCGTCACGCACCTCGGCGGCCAGCTCCTCGTGCCGGGGGCGGTCGAGCATGATGACGGTCAGGTTCGACACGTCGGTCTGCTTGGCCTCCGCGACCGCCCCGAGGTTGTCGCCGACGCTGGCATGCAGGTCGATGGCGCCCCTGGCGTCGGCCCCCACGACCCACTTCATCATGTAGACGCACGGACCGGGATCGAACATGGTCCCGCGCGGCGCGACGGCGATCATCGCGATCGCGCCGGGCCGGCCCTCGGCCAGCAGCCGGGTACCGTCGACGGGGTCGACGGCCAGGTCGACCTCGGGCGGCGAGCCGTTGCCCACGTGCTCGCCGTTGTACAGCATGGGGGCTTCGTCCTTCTCCCCCTCGCCGATCACGACGACGCCGTCCATGACGACCTCGTTGAGCATGCGGCGCATGCCGTCGACGGCCGCCTGGTCACCGGCCTCCTTGTTGGCGTTGCCCATCCACCTGCCGGCGGCCAGGGCGGCGACCTCGGTCGCCCGCACCAGCTCCAGCGCGAGTTCTCGGTCCGGTTGCGCCACGGTGATCTCCTCGTCGGCTCGCTCCGCGTCGAGCATACGCGGTCCCCGCGGCGCCGACGCGGGCGACCTCAGCCGTAGCCGATGTAGCCCTCGGTGGGATCGGTCAGCACCAGCTTCTCGTCGGGCGAGCGCGGGAGCACCGAGTCGAGGTAGGACGCGAGCGCCCGGTCGATGCCGACGTCGCCGCCCTCCTGCTCCGACAGGTACCACTTGTGCTCGACGACCTCGTGGTAGAGCTCGACCGGCTCGAGGCGCCCCCGGTCCGCCTCGGGGACGGCATCGACGATCTTCTCGAAGCTCTCGTGCAGCCAGCGGTAGGCGGCCACCGGCTCGGGCAGCGGGCGACCGCCGTCGCGCTCGGCGGCGGCACGGAAGTTCGTCAGGTCGTTGAGCAGGCTGCGGGCCTGGTTCTCCTGCGCCTGCAGGCCGGTCAGCTCCAGCAGCCGGCGCCGGTGGTGACCCTGCTCGGCCACGCTGGTGCGCATGCGCAGCCGGTCGCCGCCGTCGGCCGCCTCGAGCTCGACCTCGTCGACGTCGAAGCCGAGGTCGTTCAGGCGGCGCAGCCGCGCGTCGATGCGGTACCGCTCGTCGAGGCCGATGATCACGTCCTCCATCAGCTCGGCCCACAGCTGCGCGTACTGCTGCTCGAGCCGCTCGGCCGAGGCGACCGGGTCGGGCTCCGGCGGCAGGCCGAGCTCGGCCTGCAGGTCCATCAGTCCGCCCACGAGGTTGAGCTGCGCGATCTCGAGGTCCGACAGGCGCTGGCCCTCGCTCAGCTCGGCGTGCCACTCACCGGTCTCGACGTCGACGATGTAGGCCGCCAGCGCGCCCGCGTCGCGACGGAACAGCGTGTTCGACAGCGAGCAGTCCCCCCAGTAGAAGCCGGCGAGGTGCATCCGGACCAGCAGCAGCGTCATCGCGTCGAGCAGCCGACGGTGCAGGCCGGCCAGGCTGTGGGGGTCTGCGGCGTCCTCCAGCACCGGGCGTCGGTGGGTGAACAGCAGCCGGTACGGCAGCGAGTAGTCCAGGTAGCGGGTGATCACCACGTCCGGCAGGTCGCTCCGGCGCGCCACGCCGACCGCCTCGACCACCGGCATCTGCTCCTCCGCCATGCGGCGCAGCACCCGGTACTCGCGCTCGGCGATGCGGCCCGGCAGCTCCTTGAGCGCGTAGATCACCCCGGCCAGCTCGACGAAGCGCACGACGTGGCGGTGGATGCCGGCCGCGACGTCGACGCACCACTCGTCGTCCCACGTGGCGAGCGGCTCGGCCCAGGGCAGGTCGAGGAAGTCGGGGTTGCCGGGCCGGATCAGCAGGCGCAGCCCGGTCGGCGAGGTCCAGGACGTGGCCATCACCTCCTCCCGGTCGCGCCACAGGGTACCCACGTCGTCGGTATGGTGGAGGACCCGGCGGTGAGGCGTTCAGGCAACGTTCACGGGCAGTTCCCCACACGTGTAACCGGGCGTGAGCCGGTTACTGTGGCGCCGAGGCACACTCGCTGCATGGACGAGCAGCGCCCCCCGATCCTGGCGGACACGCACCGGATGACCGACGACCCACTGGCACGGCTGGAGGCCGAGCGTCGCGAGCCGGGTGCTGCGCGGCACCGGCTGCACGACCAGCTCGAGGAGCTCGACGGCCAGCTGATCGCCATGATGCGCGCGGTCGCCGACCGGGTGCAGCCCACCACCGATGCCTTCCTCGAGGCCGACGCCCACACCGCGTCGCGCCTGATCGAGGAGGACACGGTCCTCACCGGCCGGTGCACGGAGCTCGAGGAGGCCGGCTACCTGTTGCTGGCGACCCAGAGCCCCGTCGCGACCGACCTGCGCCGCATCATCGCCGTGCTGCGCTCGGTCAACGACATCCAGCGCACCGGCAACCTGCTGGCCCACGTGGTCGAGTCGCTGTCGTGGGTGCACCCGCCGTCGCTGACCCGGGAGCTGCGCGACACCATCCGCCAGCTGGGCGAGGTGACCGGCGGGATGCTGGGCAGCGCCGCCGACGCGTGGGAGCAGCACGACGCGCTGGCCGCCGAGGACCTCGAGCGGCGCGACGACGAGGCCGACCTGCTGCAGAAGATGGTGCTGTCCGAGCTGTACACCGGGGGGCAGTCGATCGAGGAGTCGGTGTCGCTGGGCCTGATCGCCCGCTACTACGAGCGCGCCGCCGATCACGCGGTCGAGCTGACCCGGCACCTGACGTTCTTCCTCACCGGCGACCGCCTGGGCGACCGCACCGACACCGACTGACGCCGATCGCCGGGCCGCCCGCCTCGGGTGGCTGGAGGCCCTGCGCAGCGCCCGCACCTGACGCACCCTGGGGCGGTCCGACGCCCCGCCGGACCGGCGCGCCGTCCCGCACGGGGGCGGCGTGTCCGCTACGTTTGCGTGCCGACGCCGACGAGGAGCGCGCAGTGGCACCCCCCGGTCAGGTCCCGCAGCCGGCGACGCTGCGGCTCAACGCCGTGATCGTGCGGGTGACCGGCACCACGCCCCAGGTCCTGACCGTCGCCCACGCCGACGGACGCCCCGCGCTGCCCTACGGCCTGCTGCGCGAGGACGACCGCACGCTCGACCGGGGGCTGCGCCGGTGGGTCGGCGAGCAGTCCGGCCTGGAGCTGGGCTACGTCGAGCAGCTGTACACCTTCGGCGACGTCGCGCGGGACCCCGACGAGACCGCGCGCACGCTGTCGGTCGCCTACCTGGCGCTGGTGCGCCCCACCGTGGCCACCGTCGGGCACTGGATCGACTGGTACCGGCTGCTGCCGTGGGAGGACTGGCGCGGGGGACGGCCGACCGTGCTCGACGACGCGGTCCTGCCGTCGCTGCACGCCTGGGCCGACGCGGGCGATGACGCCGGCTGCCGGGCCCGGCGCCGCGAGCGGGTCGACATCGCCTTCGGTGTCGACCTCGACTGGGACGGCGTGCGCGTGCTCGACCGCTACGAGCTGCTGTGGGAGGCGGGGCTGGTCCCCGAGGCGCTGCGCGACCGGGGCGCTGCCGCCACCGCGCACCGGACGGGCGGCACGGCGGCGGACGCCGACCCGGGCTGGCACGGCGAACCGCTGGCGCTGGATCACCGGCGCATCGCCGCGACCGCACTGTCGCGGCTGCGCGGCAAGCTGACCTACCGCCCGCTGGTGTTCGAGCTGCTGCCCGAGACCTTCACGCTGCGTCGTCTGCAACAGGTGGTCGAGGCGCTGGCCGGCGTCAGCCTGCACACCCAGAACTTCCGCCGGCTGGTCGACCGCGGCGGCTTCGTGGAGCGGACCGGGCAGGTCGAGGAGCAGACCGGCGGCCGACCCGCCGAGCGCTTCCGCTTCCGCCCCGAGGTGCTGCGGGAGCGCCCCCGCCCCGGTCTGAGACTGCCCCGCCGCAGCTGACCGCCCACCCGTGGCCACCAGCACCGGCATCCCGCCGACGACCATTTGCTCAGCTGCAGCAATTCCTTTTGCTCACGCGTAGCATATGTGGCGACCGCGCACCCTCGGCGAAGGACACCTCCATGACGCAGTCGCTGCCCGTCATGCCCGCACCGTTGCAGACGATCATCCCGGACGCCGAGTGGTCGGTCCACGCGCCGGTCGTCGAGCGCATCACCCGCCTCAAGCGCGAGCGCGGCGCCATCGTGCTGGCGCACAACTACATGACGCCGGAGATCTTCCACGGCGTCGCCGACATCACCGGTGACTCGCTCGCGCTCGCGCGGCGCGCCGCCGAGACCGACGCCGATGTCATCGTGATGGCCGGCGTGCACTTCATGGCCGAGACCGCCAAGCTGCTCAACCCCGGCAAGACGGTGCTGATCCCCGACCTGCGGGCGGGCTGCTCGCTGGCGTCGTCGATCACCGGCGCGGACGTCCGGCTGCTCCGCGAGCGCCACCCCGGGGTGCCGGTCGTGACGTACGTCAACACGTCGGCCGACGTGAAGGCCGAGTCCGACATCTGCTGCACGTCAGCCAACGCGGTCCAGATCGTGGAGTCGCTGGGCGTCGACTAGGTCATCTTCCTCCCCGACGAGTACCTCGGCCGCTGGGTCGCCTCGCAGACCGACGTCGAGCTCATCCTCTGGCAGGGACACTGCGTCGTCCACGAGCGATTCACGGCCGACGAGATTCGCTCCTACCGCCAGTCCCGGCCCGACGTCTACGTGCTCGCCCATCCCGAGTGCCCCGAGGGCGTGCTCGACGAGGCCGACTTCGTCGGCTCGACGTCGGCGATGATCCGACATGTCGGGGAGGCCGAGCCGCGTCGCGTCGTCATGGTCACCGAGTGCT
>CAYVGE010000238.1:0-6250 GCA_964450395.1 uncultured Actinomycetota bacterium | reverse complement strand
GGGCCATCTCCATCACCACGTCGTTGGCGTTGCCGTAGGGCATCAGGCCCGACAGCGAGCCGCGCCCCGCCATGCGGTAGCGGCCCGAGTTGTAGATGACGATCAGGTCGATGCCGCCGGCCTCCTCGCACTTGGCGGACAGGCCCGTGCCGGCGCCGCCGCCGATGATCGGCTCTCCGCGGGCGATCATGTCGCGGAAGCGCGCGACCAGGTCGGATCGTGACGGTGCCATGGGCCTCACTCCTGTCCGCTGCTGATCTCGACGAACGCGTCGACCAGCGCGCGGGCGAACTCGGGGTCGTTGATGTGGTGGGGCACCCGCACCAGCCGGCGGTGCGGCGCATCCTGCCAGTGCGCTTCGAGGGCGTCGAACAGGGCGGCGTCGGCGTCGGGATCGTGGAACGGCTGGCCCGGCGCGTCGATCAGCGACACGCCCCCCTCGGGCAGCAGGAACCGGACCGGCCCGTCGCAGGCGTTGAGCTTGCGGGCGATCCACTCCCCCACCCGGCCGTTCTCCTCCGGCGTCGTGCGCATGAGGGTGACCTGGGGGTTGTGCACGTACAGGTTGCGGTCGGCGTAGTGCTCGGGGACGGTGTCCTTCGCCCCGAAGTTGACCATGTCCAACGCGCCGCACGAGCCGACGTAGGGCACGCCCGACCGGGCGATCGCGCCGAGCCGGTCCTCCCCCGCGCTGAACACGCCCCCCATCAGCAGGTCGCAGACCTCGGTGGTGGTCGTGTCGATCACGCCGGCGACGGCGCCCGAGTCGACCAGCTTCTCCATCGAGCGCCCACCGGTGCCCGTGGCGTGGAACACCAGGCAGTCGTAGGCGTCCTCCAGCAGGTCGACGACCTGTTCCACGCACGGCGTGGTGACGCCGAACATCGTCAGGCCGAGCGCCGGCTTGGTGTCCTCGGCGGCCGGCACGACGTTGGTCACCATGCCCGCCAGCGCGTGCGCCGCATTGCCCAGGACGGTCCGCGAGATGCGGTTCAGCCCGGCGACGTCGGTGACCGAGTAGACCATCGCGATGTCGCTCGGACCGACGTAGGGCGCGACGTTGCCCGACGCCACCGTCGAGACCATGACCTTGGGCACGCCGACCGGCAGCCGGCGCATGGCGGGGGTGATCAGCGCCGTGCCGCCGGAGCCGCCGAGCCCGACGACGCCGTCGCCGTCGCCGCGGTCGGCCAGCCACTGCTCCAGCGCCACCGCCATCGCCGCGACCGCCTCGCCGCGGTCGTCGGAGAAGACGGCGTCGGTGCCGTCGGGGTGGCGCGCCGCCACGGCGCCGGCCGTGACGTCGACGTCACGGTCCCCCGGCGTCGTCCCGACGTCCACCAGCACCGCATCGGCGCCGGCATCGGCCAGCAGCCGGCGGACGTAGCGCAGTTCGTCGCCCTTGGTGTCCGCGGTCCCGATCACGTACGTCGTGCCCATCGACAGCTCCTCGCTCGCTGTCACCGACACCTACCCGTCGGCCCCGCCCCCGCAATCGGCGTCGAACCACTCCCAGTCGTCGGGCAGGTCGTCGCGGTGCTGCAGGTCGCGGACCGCGGCGGGCGGGAAGTCGCGCCACGCACCCGACGTCGCCGTGTGCAGCCGGCGGTCGAGGAACCGCTGCAGGCGGGCCAGGCAGTCGGCGGCCTGCGCCGGCGCCATCGCCCCGGTGGTGACGGCGTCGGCCAGCTCGTCGAGGTCGGCCACGTGGTACGGGCGGTCCGGCGGGCCCACCAGCACGTCAACCAGGGCGTCCGACAGCACCAGCCGGTCCCCGCGGTCGTCGACGACCACCAGGTCGCACCACCACCAGCCCTCGTGGCCCGCCGGCATCTGCTCCGGCCGGGCGACCAGGACCCCGTCGTCGAGCAGCAGGTACGAGCGTTGGACCAGCGTGCGCGCACCGGTCCGGATCCCCCACCGGAACGCCACCACGCCGTCGTGGCGCACGCCGACGGCGCGCAGGCTCGATGCCCCGCCGAGGTGCACGACCTCGACGCGCGCGTCCGGGGTCACGCGCCGGGGACGCGCCGTCGCAGCGGGCTCAGGGGCCCGACGGTGACCGGACGTCGTCGAGCGTCATGCCGTGCAGCCGCAGCAGGTTCTCGCCGAGGATCTTGCGCTTGGCCTGCTCGGTCAGCTGCGGGTAGCCGTAGCCCTCCACCAGGTCCTGGGGCAACTCGAAGTTCCAGAACGCCTCGAGGGCCCACTGCGGGTGGAAGATCGGCGCCTCGCTGCCGTAGATGATCTTGTCCTCGCCGCACCAGAACAGCAGCTTGCCCAGCCACTCGGCGAACTGGCGCGGCGCACGGACGACGAAGTTGATCGTCGCGGCCAACGAGGCGTACAGGTTCGGGTGGCGGATCAGCTGCCAACAGGTCTCGTCGATGAACGGCAGCCCGACGTGGAAGATCACGAAGTTGATGTCGCGGAAGTTCGCCGCGGCACCGTCCATGTCCCACGTCTGGGTGTGCTCGATCGGCTGGGGCCCCAGTGGCACGCCCTTGTGGACCCCGATCAGGTTGACGCCCAGCTCCTGCGCCTTCTCGAAGACCGGGAACGCGATCTGCGGATCGTCCATGCGCCACGGCAGCGGCGTCCCGTAGTCGTAGCGGGTGTTGTAGAACTTGAAGCCCTTGGCGCCGTGCTCGTGGACCTGGATCTCCATGAGGTCCAGCGCCCGGCGGCCCTCCATCGGGTTGACAGACCCCCAGAAGATCGTGTCGTCAGGGTTGTCGCCGGCCATGCGGGCGCACTCCTCCCACGGCGAGAGGCCGTCGTGGAACAGGTCGGTCAGCGGCAGCGGCTGCGCGACGAGCATGTCGGTGTCGGACTCGTCGAACACCATGCGGTGGATCTCCTCGGGGGACCACTGGCGCATGTACTCCTCCGGCGGCAGCACGGTCTGCCCCTCCGGGGTGAGCGTGGTGTGGAAGGCGTAGAGGTGGTCGATGAACGCCTCGCCGCCCGGCCCGAGCGCGTTCTTCTTGTCGAAGTTGAACACGTGCGCGACGCAGTCGAACACGAACGGCTTGCCGCCCTCGGCGTTCGCGAGCGGGGAGTTGGACGTGGCGTCGGTCACCGGGGCACCTCCGTGCTGGGCGGGGTCGGAGCGGTCGGCAGGGTCGCCGACGGGCCATCGGGCAGTGCGCTGGGCGGGGGCAGGAACTGCAGGCGTTCGCGCGCGACCGGCGACAGCCGGTCGCTGGTCCACGCGGTGTCCCAGACCACCCGCACCTCGGCGTCGGCGATCTCGGGCACCGCCGCGATGCGCTCGCGGATGGTGTCGACCAACGGCACCATGAAGGGGCACCAGCCCGAGGTGAGCACCAGGTCCACGCTGGCACTGCCGTCCTCGAGTCGGACGTCCTCGACCAGCCCCATGTCCACGACCGACAGGCGCCGGTCCTCGCAGCACGGGTCGTAGACATCCCGCAGCGCGTCCATCACCTGCGCGTGCTGGTCCATGTGCACCCTCTGCCATCGGACAGCCTCACCCTCCGGACGGTGCGGGACCGCCCACCCCCGTGCAAGCGCACCTTTTCAGATGACGAACACCCGCTGCGGACCTCGCCCCCCCCACCAGGTCGTCGCCGGACGTCGCCGACGGCCACCCGACCGGGCTACGCTGCGGCGCACCCGGGCTTGCGCCACCGGGCTGGTCACCTACGCTGAACGCCCACGTCGGGTGAGGGTTCGATGGAGACCGACACACCACCGTCTGATCTGATCCGCAGCGTGTCGCGGGCGCTGCGGCTGCTCGAGGAGGTCGGCGCGCACCCCGCCGGCGTCAACCCCAAGCGGCTGGCGTCCCGATGCGACATCAGGCTCGCCACCGTCTACCACCTGCTGCGCACGCTGCGCTACGAGGGCTACCTCGAACGCCTGCCCTCGGGGGACTACGTACTGGGACCCCAGGTGTCGGACCGGTTCCGCGACCTGCGGTCGACGCTCGCGCACCCCCCGCCGGTCCAGGCGGTGCTGCGCGATCTGGCCGGGATCACCGGGCACACGGCCTACCTCGCTCGCTTCGTCGGCGGGCGGGTCACCATCACGGAGGTCGTCGAGGCGCCCGGATCCCCGCCGCTGGAGGACCTGGTCGTAGGCTTCAACGACGGCGCGCACGCCACCGCGCTGGGCAAGGCGCTGCTGTCGACGCTGCCGGAGTCGGGGCAGCGCAGCTACCTGCAGGAGGCGGGACTGCGCCCGTTCACCCGCGCGACCATCATCGACGACGCCGAGCTGCAGGCGGACCTGCGCGCTGGCGTCCGGCGCGGGGTGTTCCTCGAGTCCGGGCAGTACCGCGAGGGTGTCGCGTGCCTCGCGACGCTGGTGCACCGCGCCGATGGCGGCGCCTGGGCCCTGGGCACGAGCCACCGCACCGGGCCCGTCCGCCGGCTGCGCGACCGGCTGGCGGGCGCGGTGTGCCGTGCCGCCTCGGACCTCGGCACGCTGTGAGGGCCTCCGTGCCGCAGGTCGACCGCTGCCGGCCGACGGGCATCGCCTATCGTGGCGCGATGCAGCCGACCACCGACCTGTCCGACGCCCACGCCGACCGGCTCGCGCACTGCCGGCCCATCTTCACCAACTTCGGTGGGCGGACCGACTTCAGCGGTCCCATCGCCACCGTGTCGTGCCTCGAGGACAACGTCCTGTACGAGCAGGCGCTGTCCGACGCGCCCGCGGGCACGGTGATCGTGGTCGACGGTGGCGGCTCGCTGCGGTGTGCGCTGATGGGCGACCGCCTCGGCGGCCTCGCTGTCGACCGCGGCCTGCCCGGGGTGATCATCAACGGATGCGTCCGCGACACCGAGGAGCTGGCCGACCTCGACGTCGCCATCCTGGCGCTGGCGCCGCACCCGCGGAGGAGCACGAAGACCGGGCGTGGCGCCCGCGACGTCCCGGTGTCGTTCGCCGGTGTCCTGTGGCAACCCGGCCACATCGTCTACGGCGACCCCGACGGGGTGATCGTGAGCCCCGACCCCCTCGACCAGCTGGCCTGACGCGCCTCGGCCCCGGCGCGGGCGCCCGCGCCGGGGCCGGCCTCGTCGGCGGGGTGGTCAGGCGCCCTCGGGTACCAGGATCGCGCGGCCGCGGACCAAGCCCCCGTTGTGGTCCGGCATCGCGTCGACCGCCGACTCCAGCGGGTAGGTCTTGGTGTGCAGCGTCACCTTCCCCTGCCCCGCCAGCGTCATCAGCTCGACGAGGTCGTTGTACGTGCCGACCAGGTTGCCGATGAAGCTGCGCTCGCTCGAGATGATGTCGATCGCGGGGACCTCCAGCGTGCCGCCGTAGCCGATGATGAAGTGCTCGCCGTCGCGCCGGGTCATGGCGAAGCCCTCCTCGAGCGCGCCGCCCTCACCCACGAAGTCGAGCACGACCTGGGCACCGTGGCCGTCGGTCATCTCGAGCAGGGTGTCGACGTGGCTGCCGTCGGCCACGACGGTCTCGTCCGCGCCCAGGTCCGACGCCAGCTTCAGTGCCTCCTCGGAGCGGTCGACCACCACGATGGTGGTGGCGCTCATGGCCCGCAGCGACTGGATGCCGATGTGGCCCAGGCCGCCGGCGCCGATCACGACGGCGGTCGTGCCCGGGTACAGCCTCGGCAGCGCCTTCTTCACCGCGTGGTACGCGGTGAGGCCCGCGTCGGCGTGCGCCGCGACGTCGGCCGGCTCGACCCCGGCCGGCAGCGCCACGCACGCTCGTGCGCTCGTCCTGATGTACTGCGCCCACCCACCGTCGGTGTCGACGCCGGGGAACGCCTGCAGCTCACAGTGCATGTCGTTGCCCGCACGGCACGCGCGGCACAGCCCGCAGGTGATCAGCGGGTGCAGGATCACCGCGTCGCCGACCGCCACGTTGGTCACCGCGGATCCGACCTCCGACACCCAGCCGGCGTTCTCGTGCCCGATGGTGTAGGGCAGGTCCACGCCGGTCTTCGGCGCCCACTGCCCCTCCCAGATGTGGATGTCGGTGCGGCAGACCCCGGCGCCGCCGATCTTCACGATCACATCATGCGGACCCTGGATCTCGGGATCGGCGACCTCGTCGACCGTCGGCCACTCGTCGTAGTCGTGCAGGCGCACGGCCTTCATGCTCGCTCCTTTGGCTCTGCTGCTGCTCGGTGTGAGGCAGCGTCTCCGTATCGGGCCTGCAGCAGACCTCTGCACAGGCCGGCGTTGCCCTCGATGCTCACCGACACCGTCCGGCTGCAGGTGCTGCGGGTCCCTCTCGCCTCCCCCGCCGTCCC
>CAYVGE010000237.1:0-6251 GCA_964450395.1 uncultured Actinomycetota bacterium | reverse complement strand
CGCTCGGGTACCGCACGCCACTCGAGGTCCACACCGAGTACCAGAATCGGCAGCTTGCAGCATAGTAATCACGCAAAGCGACTGTCCGGAAACCGCAGGGCCGCCCACACTGATCGTCCGGACGGATGTCGTCCACGCGCCAGCCGTCGGCGAAGCTCGACAGCAAGGGCGGCAACCCAGACTGGGGGTCGCCCCCGCGGCCACGTCGCCGACGGTTTGCCCGACCATCGACGCTGCGTCACTGGCCCGGCTCGTCGAGGACGCGCACCGACAGGAGGGTCGCCCCGAGGTCGCGCACGTGGGCGAGGAGTCCGTGCAGCGCGGCCTGGTCGAGTCCTGGGCTGCGTAGCGTGGTGGTGCCGTCGGGCTCGTGGGTCATGGTCAAGTCGGTGACCCAGCCGTACCAGTGGTCATCGAGGTGCCCAGCCAGGCTCAGTTCATAGCCGGAGACCCGATCGCTCCGTGCGATCCGTTCGGTCATGACGCTGCCACCTGGACCGACGTCGCCGGCGCACGTCGGCGGGGCCGCTTGCGGATCGTCCGCTCGGCGACTGCAAGGTTGATCCCCCATGCGGCGGCCAGGAGGAGCGTGGTGGTCAGGTCCCCGGTGCCAAGGATCGCTCCACCGATGCCCAAGGTGAACACCTGGGTACCGGCGACGATGCCGATCGCGTAGGTGCGGATCATCCACGCCCGATGACGAGCGAAGTCGCGACGACGGGCCGCGACGAACCCGAGGACGATGGTGACCACCATCGCCGCACCGAACACCGTCCGGAGTGGGTACAGCACCTCGCGAGTGGCGTCTGCCCGCGGGTAGAACTGGTTCAGCCACAGCGCCGACAGTGCCACCCCCACCCCGGCGATCACCAGCACCCGGCCGGCTCTCCGGTGCCAGCCTGGTCGGCGCCGGCGGAAGGGGGGCGAGAACTGGAAGGCACCCAGGATCGCGAACACGGCGGCACAGACGATGTGCAGCACCACGGGGAGTGGCGACGCGGCGTACCGGGCGTCCGACGGCATCGCCCCTGCTCCGCCCGAGAGCTCGACGAGGCGAAGTGAGCCGGCGATCACCGGGACGGTGCCGAGCGCCACCAGGGCGATCGGCACGCGCCACGTCGAGCTTCGGGTGGTCATCAGACCGCGGCGTACTGGGGACGAGCCTCGGCGGTGCCGACCGTCTGGTCGGCGGCCGGTCGCTGGTGCCGCCACAGCGAGTAACCGAGGCAGATCATGGCGATGCCGTTCGGCAAGGCCAGCAGCCGGTAGAAGGCGTCCGGCATCACGGAGAGTACGACGGTGATGATGCCACCGACCGCGAGCAGTGCGGTCGCCCAGCGGGCGAGGACACGCGCCCGGTACAAGGCAACACCGAAGATGAGGCCGCCCGCCAGGTAGCACAGGCTCTGGATCTGGAACGCCGTGCCCAAGGCTCCGATGTCGCCCGTGGCCGTGCCGCCAGTGGCTGCGGCCAGGACGTCGTTGACGTAGGAAGGGTCGGTCTCAGCGATGGAGGGCAGGACGTACGCGGAAACGAAGGTGGTGCTCATGATGAGGAGGTAGCCCGTGCCGAACAGCAGGTAGCCGATGAATCCGAGGACTCCGTTCCGGCGGACCTGGCTCAGGTACATGCCGGTGATGCCGGCCAGTGCGAGCGCGGCCATCAGGACCTTCAGGGAGTTTCGAATGGCCAGTTCGGTCGTGGTGATGGTGGTGATGTCCACGTGGGGATGGTTGATCTGGACCGCGATGAAGATCGAGCCTGCGGCGACCGCAGCGGCGCCGGCTGCCCGGATGAGGAAGGAGGGGCTGACTGTCATGGCGATGCTCCCGGTGGTGAGGCCGTGCGGGGCGCCCGGCGGTTCCACGACCGTAGGAAGCGACGTGATGAGCACACATCACCAAGTGATGTGATCGGGTTGGTGATTCGAAGCCGAGCTCCCGCGTCGGCGGTCGTCTAGATGAGACCCAGTTCTGCGGCCCGGTGAACGGCTGCCCGGCGGTTGTTCACGTCGAGCTTCGTGAAGATGTGCCTGGTGTGGGTGCGCAGGGTGTTGGGTGAGACGAACAGCTCGCGCGCGATCTCGGGAACGCTCATCGGGGTGTTCAGCAGCCTGAGCACCTCTAGCTCTCGCTCGCTCAGTGGGTCCAACAGCGCGTCCTGGGGTGACGCGGCCGCTTCGCGTGGCGCGGCGAGCAGGAGGGGCACGCGGCTCGGAGCGACCCGGCGCAGGTCGGCGGCCCGGAGCAACGCCCGCATCGGTTCACCTTCGTCGAGAAAGAGCCGGACATGCCCCTCTGGCTCGGTCGCCCGCAGCACCCGCTCAAGCGTTGCCAGGGCTTGGGGACGGTCGCCTCGCGCCTGTTGTGCGAGGGCCTGCAGGGCGAGGATCTCGTGCACACTGCCGGCGCGCCCGGCGGCCTGGGCCATCTCGAGCAGGCGGGCCAGCAGACCGAGAGCCCCGTCGATCGCCCTCGGGTCCCTGCCGAGCCGGTCTTGCGCCAGAAGGAGCCGCACCAGGGTCAGGTGCCCGAACTCGCGCAGGTAGCTGAGCTCATCGGTGGTCGACAGTTCATTGTCGCGGGCCCAGTCCAGAGCGGGCGAGAGATCGCCCCGTGCTATCCGGATCCGGGCCCGCACTGCCGCGACCGGCCGCACCTCCGGGAGGAACCCTCGCCGGTAGAGCCGCTCGGCCTGGTCGAGCAGCGCGGTCGCGTTGTCCAGGTCTGCCTCAGCCTGGCGCACCAGTGCCATCGCGACGAACCAGCGATACCGGTTCTCGGTGAGTGAGGCGGTCTCACCGAGCTCACGGCTGACCTGCAGGTGGTGGCGGGCCGCATCCAGGTCACCGAGCTCACGCAGGAGTTCGCTGAACCCTACGTGCAGATCGGCCGTTGCCCCGGTGACCGGTGCGCCCCGCGCGGTCACCGTCCGCAGGGTTCGCTCATAGAGCCTGCGCGCCTCGACCAGCCGACCCTGCGCGATCCACATGTCGGCGAGGACGACGGTGCTGCTCAGCTCGTCGGCTGTATCGCCGGCGAGATGCAGGCTCGTCAACGTCTCGGGGAACGTCCGGAGGGCTGTCTCCAGGTCTCCGTTCGCGTACGCCGCCAGTCCGAGGTACCCGGCGGCGCCGGCCCGTGGGAGGTGGTCGTCAGGGCCCGCAAGCTCCAGCGCATGCCGGGCGTGCTCCGCGGTGGCTGCCAGGTCGCCTTGTCCCTGAGCCAGCGCAGCTCGGTAGATGGCGATCGTCATCGGGAGCCGGCGCAGCTCCTCGCCCCCATCCGAGGGATCCGTGACGCCCAGCCCCTGCTCGGCGTCGCGTAGCCAGGGTTCGACCGCGTCCAGGTCGCCGGCGACCAGCATCCGCCAGGCGGAGAAGGCGCTGAGCACCGGTCGACGGCGTACGACGTCGTCGGGGATGCGGTCGAGCCAGCCGAGCAGCGTCGCGTCCTGCCGTTCGCGGCGGATCGCCGGGAGCGCCAGCTCGACCAGCGTGGCCGCCCGTTCGACATCGCCGGCGGCCAGTGCATGCCGCACCGCCTCGTCCGGCAGGTCGTGCTGCTCGAACCACTGGCTGGCGGCGTGATGGAGACCTGGAACCAGGTCAGGCTCCTCGTGGCGCAGTCGCGACTGCAGCACCTCGGCGAACAGGCGGTGGTAGCGGTACCACTCACGCCGGTCGTCGAGCGGGACGACGAACAGGTTGGCGCGCTCCAGGGACTCCAGGACTCTGCCACCACCCTCGTTCATGCCGGTGACGGCGTCACACAACGGACCGGTCATCCGCTCGAGCACGGAGGTGTGCAGCAGGAAGCCGCGGATGTCCTCGGGCAGCTGCTGCAGCACCTCCTCGGCGAGGTAGTCGAGCACGAAGCGGTGGCTGCCCGCGAACGCGTCGATGAAGGTGGAGACGTCGTCGCGGCCACGCATGGACACCGCCGCAAGCTGCAGCCCGGCGATCCAGCCTTCCGTGCGGACCTCCAGCGCTGCGATGTCGTCCGCGGACAGCCGAAGACCCATCGCGTCGTTGAGGAAGTCCCCGGCCTCCTCCGAGGTGAATCGGAGGTCGGCTGCGCGGACCTCGACGAGCCCGCCGCGGCTGCGCAGTCGTGCCAGGGGAAGCGGCGGGTCGAACCGGGTGGCGACGACCAGGTGCAGATGCGGCGGCACGTGATCGACCAGGAACGCCACGATGTCGTGGACCTGCCTGGCCTCGATCACGTGGTAGTCGTCGAGCACGAGGACGATCTCGCCAGGCGTCCTCGCCAGGTCGTTGACGAGAACAGTGAGGGCCGGCTCGTCCGAGGAAGCCTGCCCGCCGTGGAGCAGCAGCGCATCGGCACCGACGTCCGCGTTGAACCCCTGCAGCGCGGCAATGACATAGCCGAGGAAGCGCGCAGGATCACCGTCGCCCTCATCCAGCGATACCCAGGCGAACCGGGTCTCCGGTCGGCGTTCGGTGTGGTGGGCGATCCACCCACCGAGCAGGGTGGTCTTGCCGAACCCTGCCGGCGCCGAGAGAAGTGTCAGCCTGCAGTGCGGGGCCAGGCCGGCGTCAAGCCGCTCGAGCAGCCGCGGGCGTGGAACGACGTGAGGAGGGGGTGGCGGCACGTAGAGCTTCGTGACCAGCACCGGCGGCTCCATCACTCCACACTAGGGCGCCGGTCGGGTGACAATGAAGACGCGAGCGTGCGTGAGGACGGCACCAAACCCTCAAAGGGTGATGTGCTCGCTGATCCCGGGATGTTGGAAGACCGTGTTCTCCTGCATCGTCAAGGCCGAGCCCCTGCCGGCCTCCTTCGCGCGCCGGTACATGGCGAGCGCCAGCGCGACATCGACGTAGGACAGGCCAACGGCGTTGAAGTACACGCGTTCGTCGTCGCGCTGGCGGCCGGACTTCTCCCCAGCGACGACGTCGGCGAGGTCGGCGTGGATGTCGCCGTCGGTCAACAGCCCGTCCTCGTACATCCGGCTCAGCGTCTGTGTGCGGTGCTTGACCGTTTCCCAGTCGTCGCAGACGATCGTGTCGCACTGCTGGGCGACGGCGTACTCGTCCTCCCATCCGCCCACGTGGCTGTAGAACGACCCTGGCTTCATCCATGCCGCCTGCAGCAGCGGTGCCTGTGCGCTGGTGGCGGTCACCAGGATGTCGGCGTCGCGCACGGCACGCTCGGCGTTCCCGCCCGCGGTCACGAAGTGCACGTCGGGGAGCATTGGCGACAGTTCGTCGACGAACTGGGCTTCCTCTGCGGAGGTCAGCGCGGAAATCCTGCACTCGGTCAGCGAGGGACGGACGGTCTTCATGGCGAGCAGGTGCATCTTGGCCTGCTCGCCTGCGCCGATGAAGCCGATGGACTCGGCCTCGACCGGTGCGAAGTGCTTCGCGGCCAGAGCTCCCATGGCCCCGACGCGCATGTTCGACGCCATGGTCCCTTCGAGCACTGCGATGGGAAAGCCCTTGACGATCTCGGAGAGCACGAAGAGCGCGGTCAGGTTCTGCAGCCCGAAGCGCTTCACGTTCGGGGGGAACACAGACACCCACTTGACGCCGCAGACCTTCTCGGTGAGCAGCGTGGCCGGCAGGCAGTTGATGCGCTCCTGGGTCGTCTGGTCGAAGATCTGCACGATCTTCTCCGGGAACAGCACGTCACCGTCACGATGGGACAGCAGCACCTGCTCAGCGGTTTCGACCGCAAGGTGGAAGTCGAGGCATCCGGCCTCGAGCAGGTCCTCCTGTGACAGGTACGTGAAGGTGATCGCGTGGTCGTGCCCTGTTGTCACAGTGGTCGCCTCTCGTCCATGGGGACGCGCGGCACGCATCCCCATGGACGAGTTTGACCCGCTGGGCGCCAGCTCACGCGGCACCAGCCTGACTGGCCGGCGCGCCGGCGGTGGGCGGCCGTGCCCGGCGTGGTCAACCGGGACGGATCGATGTCCTCGGCGGCGTCGCCACGATGCCCGCCGCGGTCGCTCAGCTCACCAGGCTGCGCAGGTCCTCGGCGCGGTCGGTCGACTCCCACGGGAACGAGTCGCCCTCGCGGCCGAAGTGGCCGTACGCGGCGGTCGGCCCGAAGATCGGACGCCGCAGGCCGAGGTCGCGGATGATCGCTGCCGGTCGCAGATCGAAGATCTGGCGGACGCCATCGAGGATCTTGTCGGGGTCGGCGGTCTCGGTGCCGAAGGTCGTCAGGCCCACGCTGACGGGCTGGGCCATGCCGATGGCGTAGGCGACCTGCAGCTCGGCGCG
>CAYVGE010000236.1:0-6254 GCA_964450395.1 uncultured Actinomycetota bacterium | reverse complement strand
CCGGTTCGACCCGGTCGCCGCGTCCGCCCACCCCGCGACGCCTGAGGCGCATGCCGCTGGGCGGTTGGTGTCGCGGGGTCGGGGCGCTGGGGGTGGGTGTGGCGGTCGCTGCTCGGGGTGGGCGGTTGGTGTCGCGAAGTCCGGGGCGCTGGCGGTGGGTGTGGCGGTCGCGGCTCGGGGTGGGCGGTTGGTGTCGCGAAGTCCGGGGCGCTGGGGGTGGGTGTGGCGGTCGCGGCTCGGGGTGGGCGGTTGGTGTCGCGGGGTTGGGGGCGCTGGAACTGCGTGTGACGGCTCCGGCTCAGCTCGGGCGGGCTCGTGGGCGCCGCGTGCGGTGGCAGGATGCGCGGGGCGCTGCGGCGCTGCGGCGCTGCGCGCGACGAGGGGTAGGGGCGGTGGGACTCGAACCCACACTGGACCCGGTTTTAAGCCGGGTGCCTCTTCCCATTGGGCTACGCCCCCTGGTCGGTCCGAATGGTAGACGCTCCGCCGCACGACCCGCCCGCCTGGGCGGGAACGCGTGTGCCGGACGGGCGGTAGCTGGTTGTACGCTCGACCTCCCACGCGCCCGGGCACCACCAGCGTGCGGGTCGGCCGGTCGACGGCCGCACCGCCGTGTCCCTCCGCCACCTGCGGGCCCGGTCGACCGCGCGTGGGGAGCCGGCGAGGAGCATCCGTGACGACCGACGAAGAACGCATCGCACTGTTCATCGACTACGAGAACCTGGCGATCGGTGCCCGCGAGGACCTGCGGCAGAAGTTCAACCTGGGCCCGGTGTCCGATGCCCTCGCCGAGCGTGGCCGCGTGGTCGTGCGTCGTGCGTACGCCGACTGGTCCTACTTCGATGACGACCGCCGCAAGCTCACCCGCCACCACGGCGAGCTGATCGAGATCCCCCAGCGGATGGACGCGATCCGCAAGAACGCCGCCGACATCAAGATGGCCGTCGACGCCGTCGAGCTGTGCTTCGAGCGCGACTACATCACGACCTACGTCATCTGCACCGGTGACAGCGACTTCACGCCGCTGGTGGGCAAGCTGCGCGAGCTCAACCGGCGCGTGATCGGCGTCGGGTTGGAGGCCTCGACCTCGAAGCTGCTGCCCGCGGCGTGCGACGAGTTCCTGTTCTACGAGTCGCTGGAGGGCGTCAGCCCCGGCCCCAAGAAGCAGCCGCGAGGCCGGCGGGGCTCGCGCAGCGGGCCGCCGTCGCGGTCGTCACGGGCGCGCTCGACCCCGGAGCCGAGTGAGCCCGACACCACCGACGCCGACACCGACGCCGACGACGAGCCCAGGCGGGGGGACGTCGATGCGCTGTCGCGGCTGATCACGCAGACGCTGGCGGGCCTGAACCGCTCGGCGACGGGACCGGTGCTGGCGTCGACGCTCAAGCGCGCACTGCTGCGCAAGGACCCGACGTTCAGCGAGGCCGACTTCGGCTTCCGGGGCTTCGGCGAGCTGCTGCGCCACATGGAGGACCGCAACATCATCGAGACCTCGTCGGGCCCGGCGAAGGGCGACCCGGAGGTCGGGTTCGCCGAGGAGGGCGGGGAGGAGCGCGCGTTCGGCCTGCTGGTCGACGTCGTGCGCGACCTGTCCGACGACAGCTCGGGACCACCGCTGTCGGGGCTCAAGGACCAGTTGCGCAAGCGCGAACCCGACTTCAGCGAGAAGCAGTTCGGGTTCAGCGGCTTCCTGCAGTTCTGCAAGGCGGCCAAGGCACGGGGGCTGGTCAGCATGGAGTGGGACGACGACGCCGACGACTACGTCCTGACCGTGCCGGCCACGACGGGCGCGGGGAGCGGCCGGTGAGCGCGCCGGGGGGTGCGTCCGGCAACGGGCACGGTGGGGTGGCCGCGGGGGCGCATGATGCCGCTGGTGGCATGGCGGCGGGTGCGTCGGCCGACGCCCACGGCGGCCCGCCGACGGGTGCGCCCGACGGCGGCCACGCGGCGGCGGGTGCCACGCCGGACTGCGCAGCCACGTCCGAGGTGCGTGTGGTGCTGGTCGACGACCACGCGCTGGTCCGCGAGGGGCTGCGCAGCGTGCTCGGCCACTACGACGACATCGCGATCGTCGCCGAGGCCGACAACCCGGACGCGGCGGTCAAGGCGGTCGCCGAGCACGAGCCCGACGTCGTGGTCCTCGATCTGCAGCTCGCCGGCGTCGACGGCACCGGCGTCATCAGCGCGCTGGCCGAACGGGGCCTGACCGCCAACGTGCTGGTGCTGTCGGTGCACGACGAGGCCGACCGCGTCCGCGACGTGCTGCGGGCCGGCGCCCGGGGCTACCTGCTCAAGAGCGTCCATGCCGACGAGCTGGCCGAGAGCATCCGCCGGGCGGCCGCCGGGCGGTGGGTCGTCGGCGAGCACGTCATCGGCATGCTGGTCGACGCCTTCGTCGGCGCGATCCCCCTGGGTGTGCCGGTGGTGACGCCGCGGGAGCGGGAGGTGCTGGGCCTGCTGGCCGAGGGCCTGCCCAACCGGGCGGTCGCCTCGCGCCTGGGCATCTCGACCCGGACCGCGCAGAAGCACGTCGAGAACCTGTTCAAGAAGTTCAACGTGCACGAGCGGCGCGAGCTGATCGGGGTCGCGGGCCGCTCCGGGCTGCTGCCGTAGCCGGTGCGTCGGACGTGGCAGCCATCGGAGCAGGAAAAGTAACGGCGGCGAAACACGTGCAAGATGGCCGGGTAACAGCTGGGATCGATGCTGGCGTCACCTTCGCGCCAACACGGGCGTGCGACAGGAAGGACCGTGCATGAAACTGGTCGTGGCGATCGTCAAGCCCTTCAAGGTCGAGGACGTCAAGGACGCGCTGCGCGAGGTCGGCATCGCCGGCCTGACGGTGACCGAGGCGCGGGGGTTCGGCCGGCAGCGCGGACACACCGAGGTCTACCGGGGTGCCGAGTACCAGGTCGACTTCGTGCCGAAGAGCCGCATCGAGATCATGGTCGACGACCCGCAGGTCGACGGCGTGATCGACGCGATCGTCAAGTCGGCGCGCACAGGCAAGATCGGCGACGGCAAGGTCGCGGTCATGCCGCTCGAGGACGTCGTGCGCATCCGCACGGGGGAGCGCGGTCCCGAGGCGATCTGACGCCTCCACGCACCTGAGCACCTCCGAGCCCCGCCGTCAGGCGCCCGACCCCACCGCCGTCACATCGGTGGTGGGGCCTCAGTGGTGCGCCGAGTGGACGGACCGGCTCGACGACGCGCTGCGGTCGTGGATGGCCGCCGACGCACCGCGCACCGGCGGCCTGGCCCTGATCGCCCTGGGCAGCTACGCCCGGCGGGAGGTCTGCCCCCACTCCGACATCGACCTGCTGGTCCTGCACGACGGCTGGTCCGAGGGCGACCTTGAGCAGGTCGTGCGCTCCCTGTGCTATCCGCTGTGGGACGCCGGACTGCAGGTCGGCTACGCGGTCCACACGCCGAGGTCGGCCGTGCGCGCGGCGGGCGACCGCATCGATACGGCCACGGCGCTCATGGACCGCCGCCTGCTGTGCGGCGATCCGGGTCTGCTCGACCAGGTCGCCAGCGCCTACTCGCGGTGGTTGCGGCGGCGCAGCGGCAAGGTGCTCACCCAGCTGGCGGCCGCCGACGACAGCCGCCACGACCGCGCCGGCGCGGAGCCGGGGATGCTCGAGCCGGAGGTCAAGTCGGGGGCCGGCGGCCTGCGCGACCTGCACAGCCTGCGGTGGGCCGCCGGCTGCGTGCTCGGCGAGCTGGGCCTGGGACCGCTGGTCGGCGCCCGCTACCTCGGGGCCACCGACCACCGCGCGCTGATGCACGCCAACGAGGACCTGCTGGCCGTCCGGGTCGCGCTGCACCTGTGCACGTCGACGTCGGGAGCGCCCACCGACACCCTGCGGCTGGACCTCCAGGACGAGGTCGCCAAGCTGACCGGAGCCGCGTCCCGTGACGACGTGCTGAGCCGCGTCAACCTGGCGATGCGCACCATCGCCCACGTGCACGGCCGGACCTGGCCGCTGCTGCTCGCCGACGCCCGCTCCGGCCGCCGGCGCCGCCGCAGCCAGCCCGTCCCCGTCGAGGATGGCATCCAGCTCGTCGACGGCCAGGTCGAGCTGGACGGCGACGCCACCCTGCGCGACCGGCCGGCGCTGGGGCTGCGCGCGGTGGCGGTGGCCGCGCGGCACGACGCGCACCTGGGCCGCGGTGCGATCACCCGCCTGCAGCACGACGTCGGCGTCGTCGGCCAGTTGCCGTGGGACCAGCGGGCGCGGGGCGCGTTCCTGGCGACCCTGCGGCGCGGCCCGGCGGCCCTGCCGGCGTTGGCCGACGCCGACCACATCGGCCTGCTGTCGGCGCACCTGCCCGAGTGGGGCCGCGTGCGCGGTCACCCCCAGCGCAACCCATACCACCTGTTCGACCTCGACACCCACCTGTTGCAGACCGCGGCGTGGATCCCGCGGCTGGCCGAGGGCGAGCTCGGCGAGCGGCTGTCAGCGGTCTACGAGCGCCTCGACGAGCCCGACGTGCTGCTGCTCGGCGCGTTGTTCCACGACGTCGGCAAGGCCTGGGAGGGTGACCACGCGATCGTCGGTGCGCGCATCGCCGGCCGGTGGATCGCCGAGATGGGGTTCGACCAGCGCCGCGCCCAGCGGGTCGCCCGCCTGGTTCGGCTGCACCTCCTGCTGCCCGACGTCGCCCAGCACCGCGACCTCGACTCGCGCAGCGAGATCCAGGCCGTGGCCGACCAGGTGGTCGACACCGAGACGCTCGACGCGCTGCTGCTGCTGTCGCTGGCCGACGCACGCGCCACGGGGCCCAGCGCCTACTCGCCGTGGAAGGACGGGCTGCTGGTCGAGCTGCATGCGCGGGCGCGGCGAGCGCTGACAGGGGGTCTGATCGGGTCGGTGATCGCCCACCCCGACACCAAGATCGCGGCGGCGCGCGACCGCGGTGACGAGGTGCCGCCCGGGGCGATGGAGCGGCTGCTCGACGACCCGCCGCGGCGCTACCTGCTGGTCGCTGACGTCGACCAGATGGTCGAGCACGCCCAGCTGATGGACAGGCTCAGCGACGACGATCCGGTCGCGGTGGCCGTGCGCGAGGCCCGCGGCGCCGAGGCGACGGCACGCATCAGCTTCGTGGGGCGGGACCGCCGCGGGCTGCTGGCCGACGTCGTCGGCGCGCTGGCGGGGCTGGGGCTCGACGTGCTCGAGGCCCGCGCGTTCACCCGCCGCGACGGCATCGTGCTCGACTGGTTCGTGGTGCGCCGCCGCGCCAACGCGGCGGCACCCGCCCGGGACACGGTGATCTCGCAGGTCGAAGCCGCCGGCCGGGGCGACGCCGATGTCGAGCGGTCCGTCGTCCGCCAGGAGCAGCGCTGGGACGAGCGCCCCGGCGTCGAGGTGCAGCTGATCGAGCCGGCGGTCGTGGTGGACCACGGCGAGACCGTGACCCGCATCGAGGTCGAGGGTCGCGACGCTCCCGGCGTGCTGTTCCGGCTGCTGAAGGCGCTCGCCGACGCGGGCCTCGACGTGTCGGCCGCGCGTGTGGCAACGCTGGGCCCGCAGGTGCGCGACGTGTTCTTCGTGCCGAGCGACGCCGACGTCGATTGGGGCGCCGTCACCGCCGGCCTGCGGGCGGTCGTGGGGCGGGGGGACGCGGCGCCGGCCTAGGCGCCCAGCACACCGCCCTTGGTCATCCGCTTGATGTCGAGCAGGCGGTCGAGCTCGTCGTCGCTGAGCACGCCGGCCTCGGCGACGACCTCACGCAACGGCCGGTCCTCGCGCATGGCCTGCTTGGCCAGCTTGGCCGACGTGTCGTACCCGATGGCCGGCACCAGCGCCGTCACGATGGCGAGGTCCTTCTCGACGAGCTCGCGGGCCCGCTCGGCGTTGGCCGTGATCCCGGCGATGCACGCCTCGACGAAGTTCTGGCAGGTGGTCGTGAGCAGCCGCAGCGACTCGAGCAGGTTGCGGGCGATCAGCGGGATGTACACGTTGAGCTCGAAGTTGCCGGACATCCCGCCGATGGTGACGGCCGCGTCGTTGCCGATGACCTGGGCGGCGACCTGGGTGACCGACTCGGCGATCACCGGGTTGACCTTGCCCGGCATGATCGAGCTGCCGGGCTGGATCTCGGGCAGGCGGATCTCGCCGATGCCGGTGCGCGGTCCTGAGCCGAGCCAGCGCAGGTCGTTGGCGATCTTGGTCAACGACACCGCGACGACCTTGCAGGCGCCCGACAGCTCGACGAGCGCGTCGCGGGCGCCCTGCGCTTCGAAGTGGTTC
>CAYVGE010000235.1:0-6263 GCA_964450395.1 uncultured Actinomycetota bacterium | reverse complement strand
ATCTCCTCGACGCTCGTGCCGTCGTAGCCGTGCTCGGCGAAGACCGTCTTGGCCACCTCGAGCAGCTGCCTGCGCCGCTCGCTGGCCGTCATCCGCCGCTCACCCATGGGCCGACCCTAGCAGCGGTGGCTGCGGCGCGGTCTCGGCAGCGCAGCCGCGCCGCAGTGCACGTCCGCGTCGACCACGACGGGCCGACCGGCACCGGGCGCAGGACCTCGAAGGTCAGCCGCGCGATCGGCCTCGCCGGTTCGTCGGGCAGCGCGGTGATCACCCGCCCGAGCAGCGCCGCGGGCGGACCGAAGTGCATGTGGCCCGCATCCCACGGCCCGGCGTTGGTGGCGGTCCCGACGAAGTGGCCGCCGTCCGGCAGGAGGAACGCGGGTGACAGCGCATGCGCGTCGGTCACGCGTCGCGGACGTCGAGCACCGCGCCGGAGTCGGCATCGCCGGTGACCAGCGCCCACACCCGCTCGGCGCTGTCGGCCGGCTCCAGCAGCGCTCCGTCCTCGTGCAGCCGCCGGAACCGCCCCACGTCGGGGAAGTCCCGCTCGTCGGTGGCGCGGATCTGCTCCTGCATCGCGGTCGCCACGACGCCGGGGGCGATCGCGAGCAGCCGGCGCCGGTGCCCGCGTCGCGCCTGCTCGGCTGCGACGGTCCGCACCCACATCTCCTGGCCGGCCTTGCCGGCGCAGTACGCCGACCAGCCCTCGATGGGGCGTTGCGCGGCACCCGACGAGATGAACACGAGGTCGGCGTGGCCGTCGAAGCCCGACGCGTCGAGCGCACGCAGCAGCCCGTCGCCGAGCGCCTGCGGTGCGGCGGCGTCGAGCACGACCGTCCGGCGGTAGGCGGCCGGGTCGACCTCGCCGGCGAAGCCGATGGGCGCCAGTGCGCCGGCGGCGTGGACGAAGACGATGCGGTCGCCGGAGAACTCCGCGAGCCGGGCGTGGAAGTGGGCCTCGATCGCTCCCCAGGCGGCGGGGTCGGCGAGGTCGGCGGGCACGTGCTCGGTGCCGGGCGTGCCACCCGAGCGCGAGATGTCGACGACGTGCACGTCGTCGTACGGCGCGCGCTCGGCGAGCGCCGCGCCGATGCCTGACGACGCACCGGTGATCCACAGCAGGACGTCGGCCACGGGGGACTCCCAGGTCGCGGATGGCAGGGGGTGGCGTCAGGCTCCCACGCCGCGGCCTACGCTACGCACCGATGAGCCACCACCTGCTGCTGCTCGACACGTCGAGCCTGACCTACCGGGCGTTCTTCGCGCTGCCCGACTCGATCACCGACGACGACGGCCGCCCGGTCAACGCCGTGCGCGGCTACCTGGACATGACCGCGCGCCTGATCGTCGACCACGGGCCCGACCGCGTCTGCCACGTGTTCGACGCCGACTGGCGCCCCGCGGGGCGCGTCGAGGCGTACCCGGCGTACAAGGCGGACCGCGCGCCCGACCCCGAGGGGCTGCCCGAGCAGTTCCCGCTGCTGCGCGAGGTGCTGGCCGCGTTCGGCCAGCGCTGCGTCGAGGCGCCGGGCTGGGAGGCCGACGACGCCATCGCGGTGCTCGCCGGCGAGGTCGCCGCGCCCGACCGCGTCGACGTGGTCACCGGCGACCGCGATCTCATCCAGCTGGTCCGCGACCCCGTCGTGCGTGTGCTCTACACCCTGCGGGGCGTCTCGGAGCTGCGGGTGTTCGACGCGGCGACGGTCCGTGAGCACTACGGCGTCCCACCCGAGCGCTACGTCGACTTCGCCATCCTGCGCGGCGACCCGTCCGACGGCCTGCCGGGCGTCCCGGGGGTGGGGGCAAAGACCGCGAGCCGCCTGATCGCGCAGTACCCGTCCCTCGACGCGCTGGTCGCCGACGCCGACGCGCAGACGCCCAAGCTGGCCGAGCGCCTCATCGGCGCCGCGGACTACATCGCCGCGATGGACGGCGTCGTGCCGCTGCGGACCGACGTCGAGTTGGTCGTCGACGACGGCGGGCGCGACGACGCGGCGCTCGACCGGCTGGCCGCGGAGCGCAACCTCGACGGCCCGATCGGGCGGTTGCGGGCCGCCCTCGAGGGGGAGGGCACGTGACCCTCGACGAGCTCCGGACGCTGTGCCAGGAGGCCGCCCGCGAGCTCTCGGCCCGGGAGGGCCACCCCCTGCCGGCGGCCGTCATCGTGCCGCTGCCGGACCGCACGGGCGTCGCCACGCTGCCCGATTTCCCCGCGAGCGACGAGGACCGCTTCCAGGTGCTGTCGCACTTCGCGGCCGACCGCATGGTCCCCGCCGGGGCGCCGTGCTTCGGGTTCGTCGCGGAGGCAGCACTCGAGGCCGGTGGTGACGAGGCGATCGACGTGGTGCTGGTCGCCTACGGTGCCCGGCAGCGTGGCACGTGGGTCACTGCAGCGCCGCTGCAGGACGGGGTGATGGGGGAGTTCGGCGATCCCGAGCAGCTCGACGCGGCGGCGCTGCCGTTCCTGCGCCCGCTGCAGCATGCGGCCGACCTGGCCACTGCGGACGCGGACGGCGAGGACGTGCTCGGCCTGTGACCCTCGCGATCGGTTCGGGGACCGCTCCCGTCATGCCGTGCCCCCCCGGGTCAGCGGGCGAGGGCGACCAGCAGCACCAGCCCGAGCGCCAGCATTGCGAGGGCGATGCGCAGGGTCGCCGCCGTGAACGCCGTGCGGAAGTTGCGCTGGTCGCCGGAGTACGCCGGCCGGCGGGCGCGCGGCCGGGGTGCCGGGGGCATCGGCGGTCCGGCCCCGCGCCGGCGGACCTGCTCCCAGGCCCGGTTCAGCTCGCGGGTCCGGTGCTCGGCGGCCGCGTCTCCGGGTCGCAGGTCAGGGTGGTGCTCGCGCAGCTGGGCCAGGTAGGCGCGTCGGATCTGGGCCAGGTCCGAGCGGGGATCCACCCCCAGCACCTGGTACGGGTCGTCGGGCATCGCCGGCCAGCCTACGGTGCCGCCCGCCGCACCTCAGCCCGCGGCGGGACGGGTAGCGTGGTGGCGTGACCTCCGGACTGCACGTGCTCGTCCTCGGCGCCACCGGCTACGTCGGTGGTCGGCTGGTGCCACGGCTGCTGGCGGCCGGCCACCGGGTCCGCTGCCTGGTCCGCGACGCCGCCAAGCTGCGCGACGCGCCGTGGGCCGCCCAGGTCGAGATCGTGCAGGGCGACCTGCTCGGCGACACGGCCGCGGCCTTCCGCGACGTCGACGTCGTCTACCACCTCGTGCACTCGATGACCGGCGGGGGGGACTTCGCCCGCCTGGATCGCGACATCGCCCGGTCGGTGGCCCGCTGCGCCACGGACGCGGGCGTCGGGCGGATCGTCTACCTCGGCGGTCTGGCCAGCGACGACGGGACCTCCGAGCACATGCGCAGCCGCGCCGAGGTCGCCGAGGTGCTGCGTGCGGGCGGCGTACCCGTCACCGTGCTGCGCGCGGCGGTCATCATCGGGTCGGGCAGCGCCTCGTTCGAGATGCTGCGCCACCTGGTCGAGGTGCTGCCCGCGATGGTGACGCCCCGGTGGGTCGAGTCGCGGGTGCAGCCGATCGCGATCCGTGACGTGCTGCGCTACCTCGTCGGCGTGCTGGCGATCGACGACCGTGCGCACCACACCTTCGACATCGGCGGCCCGGACATCCTGACCTACCGCCAGATGATGCGGGTGTACGCCGAGGTGACCGGCCTGCCCAGGCGGATCATCGTCGGGGTGCCCCTGCTGACGCCGCGGCTGTCGAGCCACTGGGTCGGCCTCGTCACGCCCGTGCCCGCCACGATCGCGCGGCCGCTGGTCGAGAGCCTGACGTCGGACGCCGTCGCGGCCGGCGGCACCGACGCCATCCAACGCCTGGTGCCGGGGGAGCGCATCGCCTACCGGCGCGCGCTGCAGCTGGCGCTGGCGCGCATCCGCGACCACGACGTCGAGACGTCGTGGCGCGAGGCCGACATCACGGGTCGGGCGCCCGCCGACCCCGACCCCGGCGATCCCGACTGGAGCGGCGGCACGCTGTACCGCGACGTGCGGACCGCGGCGTCGGCCGGCACGCCCGACGACCTGTTCGCCGCGGTGTGCGGCGTCGGTGGGGACCGCGGATGGCCGCACGGCTGGGCGTGGCGGATCCGAGGTGTCCTGGACCGCATGGTCGGCGGCATCGGCCTGCGGCGGGGCCGGCGGGACCCCGACGCGCTGCGGGTCGGCGACGCGCTGGACTTCTGGAGGGTGCTCGACGTCCGGGCGCCGCGCGACGACCAACCCGGGCTGCTCCGGTTGATCGCCGAGATGAAGCTGCCCGGCCGGGCCTGGCTCGAGTTCCGCATCGACCGCAGCGACGACGGCGCCAGCGTGCTGCACCAGCGGGCGCTGTACGCGCCCAAGGGGCTGTCCGGCCGGCTCTACTGGTGGGTGCTCGTGCCGTTCCACCAGGTGATCTTCCCGGCGATGGCGACGATGCTGGCGCGGCGGGCGGAGCGGCGCGCTACCAGTAGCGGTGCGCCGACAGCGCCGCCCGCGGCGCGCGACGACGGCTCCGCGGCAGCAGCCCCCGACCCACCGCGAGCACGACGAGCCGGATGACCCGGCCGCGCTGGCCGCGGTAGGGCTCGAGCAGCTCGAGCATCAGCTCGTCGGTGCACTCCCCGCGCTCGGCCCCCGCCAGCGCGTGGCACACGATGCCCGGCAGGTTGTAGTCCCCGACGCTGACCGCGTCGGGGTCGCCCAGGGCGAAGCGCGCCTCGGCGCTGGTCCACACGCCGATGCCGGGGATCGCGCGCAGCCGCCGGTCCAGGCCGTCCATGTCGTGGCGGACCCGTTCGAGCGGCAGGTCGTCGAGCGCGCTGCGGTGCAGCGCGCCGGCGCAGCGCAGGCTGATGCCGCAGCGGCGCATGGCGTACGCCGGGGTGCGCCCGAGCGCGGTCGCCGTCGGCCAGCACCACAGCTGCCCGGCCGTCGGGACGCCGGCGAGCGCGGCCAGCTGCGCGGTGGAGCGCCGCGCCTCGATGCCCTGCACCAGCTGACCGACCACGGCGCGGCCGACGGCCTCCTGCACCCGCGGCAGCCGCGACAGCCGGACGGTGCCGACGTGCCGCGCGGCACGCTGCAGCGCCGGGTGGCCGACGGTGCGCTCGACCAGGTCGCCGTCGTCGTGCCAGCCGATCCACCGCCGGGCCCGGTCGAGCGCCACCTCCCGGTCGGTCGCCGGCGTCGCGGCCGGCCCCCACACCCGCACCGCGACGCGGCCGCCGCGCTGCACCGCCTCGTACGTCACCGGGCCGCACGCTCCGGGCTCGGCGCGGCGCACGACGCCGGGCCGGGGTCGGTCTGCGACGGCGCCCCGTCGCGCGCGGTCGGTCACCGGGACGAGATCGAGGGGGTCGGGCATCGCCAGATCGTCGGACGCCAGGAGCGCCTGGTGGCCGGACACGCGGGTAGCGGCGATGGTCGGCGGCGGCATCAGCGCAGGATGCCACGGTGGGCGGGCACACGGAAACGACCCGCGACGAAGGTCGCAGGTCGTCCGGTGGTGTTCTTCGTGGGCGTCCGGCCTGGCCGGACCGCCGACTACGCGGCGATGCTGACGCCCAACTCCTCCTGCAGGCGCGACAGCGCCTGGTTCTCGATCTTGCGCACCGACTCGCGCGACAGGCTCAGCTCGCGGCCCAGCGCGTCGAGGGTCAGCGTCTGGCGCCCGTCGAGCCCGTAGCGGCGCTGCAGGACGTACCAGCTGCGGTCGTCGAGGCGCTCGCGCGCCAACTCGAACAGGTCCTGCATGAACGTGCGCTCGACGACCTCGTCCGCCGGCGAGTCGTCGGACACCGCCACGAACTCACCGAGGTCGCTGGCGTCGCTGTCGAACCCGACCGGGCGGTCCAGCGACGTCATCGAGTGGTCGCCCTCGAGCGCGCGCTGCACCTTGTCGGTGGTCAGCCGCGTCGCCTGCGCCAGCTCGTCGACCGTGGGCTCACGGCCCGTCTCGGCCTCGAGGCGCGCGCTCGCCGCGCGGACCTTGACCAGCGCGTCGTGCAGTGCGACGGGCAGGCGGATGGTCCGCTCCGACCCGGCGACGCCACGCTGGATGGCCTGGCGGATCCACCAGGTCGCGTACGTCGAGAACTTGTACCCGCGGCGCCAGTCGAACTTCTCGACCGCGCGCAGCAGGCCCAGGTTGCCCTCCTGGATCAGCTCGCCGAGGTCCGGCGTCGACCGCTTCGAGAACTGGGCGGCCACGCTCACGACCAGCCGCAGGTTCGCGGCCACGAAGTGGTCGAACGCCGCCTG
>CAYVGE010000234.1:0-6337 GCA_964450395.1 uncultured Actinomycetota bacterium | reverse complement strand
CGGCCGCCACACTGGACGACACAGCCCGCTGGTCGGTCGAGCAGCACCTGACGAACTGCACCGCCTGCCGTGAACGGATCGTGCAGGCCGATGTGCCCAGCCTCGACCTCGATGACCGTCTCGATGCGATATGGGACGAGGTCGTCTACGAGATCGACGCACGCGAACGCCGCACCCCGGTCGAACGGCTACTGCTCGCCATGGGTGTGCCCGACCATCTCGCCCGGCTGCTGTCCGCGACCCCGTCGCTGACACTGTCGTGGCTCCTCGCCGTCGCGGGGACGCTGGCCATCGCCGTCGCCGTCGCTCGCGTCACCTATGAACCCAGCGCAGCCGCATCGTCGACCCCGCTGCTGTTCTTGGTTATTGCGCCGCTGCTTCCGCTGGCAGGGGTAGCCGTGTCGTTCGGCCCGGGCGTCGACCCGACCTACGACCTCGAGCTGGCAGCCCCCCTGCAAGCCGGACGGTTACTGCTGACCCGTTCTGTCGCCGTTCTCGGGACGACAATCCCACTGGCCGGTCTGGCCGCGTTGGCTCTGCCTGAACTCGACTGGACCGTGGTCGCCTGGGTCTTGCCGGCGTTCGCGCTCGCGACCGTGTCGCTTGCGATGTCGTCCCGCCTTGCTCCGGTGACCGCCTGCTCGCTGGTCGCCGGCCTCTGGGTTGTTGGCGTCGCTGTGGTCGAGTCGGCGGCTCCCACGCCGCTGGTGGCGTTCGGTCCAGCGGCGCAGGCTGGGATGCTGCTTGCCACCGCGGTCGCCGGCGTGCTGGTAGCCGGGCGGATGGACCGCTTCGAGCTGAAGTCCGGCTCGTGACCCGTCGACTACGGGCGACCGTGGGTCTGCTGGGGCCGACACTGCGGCTTGTGCCGTGGTGGCACGTTGCCGGCGGCGCAGCCATCGCCACGGCCCTGCTGTTGGCGACGCGGGGCAACCCGGACCTGGGCGTGGCTGCTGCTGTCGACGTGACCCGTCTGGCGATGGTGCCTCTCGCTGTGTCGGTCGCGTTCGTACTCGATGATCCAACCTCCCAGATCGCCAACGCCACACCGCTGCCGCTGTTCGCCCGCCGGGGACTGCGGGTGGGGGTCGTCACCACGGTCGTCGCTGCGGTGTGGGCTGGCACGCTGCTGCTGATCGGTTCGGCTCCGGGACTCAACGAACCAGTCGAGACGGAAGGCGTGTCCTCAGCAACTACGGACACGGACCTACACCCCGCGTCGACCGACGACCGAGACGGTATGGAGGAGACGAAGCCGGTTGCCGCCTCACTCCCGTCCGGGATGCTCACGCTCGAGTTCGCGGCACTTGCCGGCTTGACGCTGGCCGTGGCGGCGTCCGCGAACCGCAGACACCGGGACGCGCCCGGCGGCCTCGTCGCAGCCCCCACTGCACTCGGTGCCGCAGCCACGGCTGCGATGTTGCCGGCTCCCGTCGCATTGTTCACGCCCTACGCGACACGACCAGCCGATCCGGCTGAGCCGACCATCGACTGGCTCGCATGGGTCGCGGCACATCAACGCTGGGGTCTAGTCGGGGTCGCCGGACTGCTCACCCTCATGCTGGCGATCCGCGACCCCGCACGCCGGCTCGTCCCACAGCTTCACGCCGCCCGCAAAGCCGCCACGTCCACACGTGAACCGGCGGCTACCCCGACCGGGAGCACCTGATGCCCGTACTCACCGAAGACAACCGGGTATACGGTGACGAGACGTCGTCGACAGCACGTCGGTACGCGATCCGGGAGCTCGTACGGGTCGAGTTCCGCCGCCTGCTGACTCACCCCATCGTGCTCGCCGGCGCGGTGCTGTCCGGCGTGCTGTTGTGGACCCTCAACACAGGACAGCTTCCCGAACTGGGACGGTTCTCCACCTACACGGGACTGGGACTATCCCCGTTGGCAGCCGCCGCGGTGATGGCCGGCCACCTGAACACTAGCCGTGCACGTCGAGACGACACCGACATGGCGTTCGCGGCCCTGTCGCTGTCGCCCACCCACCGGACCCTGGGCCATCTCGCGTCCGCCGCAGGCCCTGCGGCGCTCGCTGCCGTGATGACCGTCGCCTACTTCCTCGTCCTGCTGTCGTTGGGTGCCAGCGGCTCGATCTGGCTGACAGAAGCGGTCGTAGGAGTCGCGGTGGTGTGGCTCGGCGGGGTCGCCGGCACCGCTACTGGCATCTGGCTTCCCAACCGGGCCGGTGGTCTGATCGCAGTCGTCGCGCTGGGCGGGTTCCAGGTGGTCCTGCACGACATGATGCCCGGAACTCTGCACTGGTTGGCGTTGTGGCGCACCGTCCCCGAACACCTCGGGTCAGACCTGTGGATCCGTCCCTCCACCAGCCATCTGGTGTACCTGCTGGGGCTCGCGGGGCTGGGTGCGGCGGTCGCGCTGTACCGCACCGCACCGCGTCTGGGCGGCATCACCGCGGTCGCTGCCGTCGCGGCGGTCGTCGTCACAGGAGCGCCCCAGCTGGCACCGCCATCCGGGCAGCAGGTCGAGGCCGTATTCACACAGCTAGAGGCCGGGGAACAGTTCCACGTCTGCGACCAGCGTGACACGGTCGAGTACTGCCTGTTCGCCCCCTACACGGGCTGGGCGGGCCACTGGCATGCCCTCGTCGCCGACGTGCTGGACCCCGTACCTGATCAGCAGCACCCTGACCTCGTCGTTTCCCAGCTGCGTGACGCGATGCCGAGACAGCTGATTGACGAACTCACGGGCCACCGCGCCGAAGCCGCGACCGTCCGGGGGGAGGACCTGCGGCTAGGACGCGTACCCGGCCACACCGGCGGGCAGGCTGACGCGCAACCCATCCGGGTTGGTGAAACCTGGATGCGTGCCCCGACTGACGACCTCGCGTTCTCGATGGCAGTTGCGCTACGCGCGGTCGGGCTGCCGACGCAGATGACCCTGGTCGAACCTCCCCTCGACGAGTCTGAGCCGATGCCGGTCCAGCCTGGTGTGGAGACCGACTCGCCTCTGCCCGACAAGCGGGCGCAACTGATTCCGGTCGCCTGCCACGCGGAAGGCCAGGCTCGAGCGGTCGTGGCCCTGTGGCTCGCCAGCCATAGCACCGGCCTGGACCGTGCGCTGCCGCGTGCTGACTCCAACGCTGCCCAGGTGGTCGAGACTGGCACGAGCGACGGGCTGTCCTATCGCTACGTGCAGTGGGCCCACTACGACCCGTCCAGCCTCACATCGCTGCAGGGCAACTTCCCGGTGCGTTGGGGGCAGGCTGACCTCGACCTCGCCCACCAGCTGCTCGCACGGCCCAGCGATGAGGTCGCAGCAGCCGTCGCTGACAACTGGACGTCGTGGACCGACGCGCGGACCTCCGCCCAGGCGTTGGTCGACCACTTCGACCTCGACGGCCCGGTGACAGTCACCGACCAGATGGAGGCGCTCGGGCTCGACCCGGCCGAGCACCCCGAGATCGTCGACGCCTACCCCAACGAACACCACCTGCCGGGGACGCTCGCGCCCCGACCCGACATGCCCACCTGCTCCTGACCAGCCGAGGAAACCGATGAGCGTCGCGACCATGACCGATATCTGCCGCATCGACAACGTCACCAAGACGTTCGGCCGGACCCGCGCCCTCGACGGCGTGACGTTCGACCTGACTCCTGGCATCACCGGACTGCTCGGCCCCAACGGCGCCGGCAAGACCACGCTGCTGACGATGCTGGCCACCATCCAGACCCCCGATCACGGCAGCCTCGAACTGCTTGGGCTGGACCCGTCGAAGTCGGCTGAGCGCACGACCATCCGCCGGCGTCTGGGCTACATGCCACAGGAACCGGGGTTCCACATGCGGTTCACGACCTTCGACTTCATCGACTACGTCGGGATCCTGAAGGAGATGACCGACCGCCGCACCCGCCACGACGAGGTTCGACGCGTCATAAGCGAGGTTGGACTTGACGATAAGGCGGACAGCAAGATCAAGACCCTTTCTGGTGGGATGCGCCGCCGGGTCGCGCTCGCCCAGTCGCTGCTGGGCGATCCCGAACTACTCATCCTCGACGAGCCCACCGCAGGTCTGGATCCCGAGCAGCGCTACCGGTTCCGTGACCTGATCAGCCGGCTCGGTGAGGACCGCACGGTGGTCGTATCCACCCACCAAACGGAAGACGTCGCCGCGTTGTGCACCGACGTGGTCGTGATGCACGAAGGCCGGGTCTTGATGCGCGGCACCCCAGACGAGATCGCTGCGGCTGCCGACGGGCACGTCTGGCTGTCCGACACCCGCGACCCGAAGGCAGAGCTCGCGTGGCGGACCGCCCAGGGCCGCTACCGCAACGTCGGCGACGCCCCTGCCGATGCGGACCTGATCGACCCGACCATCGAGGACGGCTACCTGATGCTGGTCGGCGACCCCGCCGCCATCGAGGAACAGCGCAGCTGACGCCTGCAATCCTGCCCACCGAGCGTCAGGGACGACCGTGACCACCACCACAACACCGACAAGGCCAGGACGGCCTGCTACCACGTCGTCTCGGAGCCCTGTGGGTTTCCGTTCGCGGCTGTGGGCGATAGCCCGGGCCGAAGGTCGCCGGCTTGCCCGCCACCCGCTAACTGTCGCCGGGTTACTCCTGTCGGTCGTGTTGACGTATCTCTCGACCCGGCATGTGCTGCCCGTGCTGGTCCGCGACACGGTGCTTCTCACAGCGACCGCCGCCCCTCTGGCTGTCACCACCTTCGTCGCCGCGCACCTGGCCACCACCCGACCTTCACGCGACCACACCGACACGCTGTTCGGCGCCTACCCCCTCAAGCCGCAGGTCCGCACCCTCGGGCTGCTGATCGCGTGCCTTTGGCCGGCAGCCGTAGGGCTGCTGTTGGCCACCGCGGGCGTGCTCTACCTGTACGCAGTCGGTGGCATCGGGTGGCCCAACCTGTTCGACGTGCTTGCTGTCCCCGCGGCCGTCACCGCGGCTGGAGTCATAGGGGTCGCGGTCGGACGGTGGATCCCCTCACCGATCGCAGCGGCTCTGGGCGCGGTCATGCTCGTCGCTACCCATCTGGTCCTCGCCGGGAACACGATCATCGGTGCGGGTGGGAGCCACCTGTCCCGCCTGATGCTGACCGGCGACTGGGGTGCGGGTCTCTCCGTGGCGCCCGAACTTCTCCCCCGCGCCCCCGGCGTTCACCTCGCCTACGTAGCCGGTGTGGTCGCGACATTCGCCGGCACGGCGGTGGCCCGACACCGTCCACGCCTGCTGGCAGCTGGCCTCGCCGTCACAGGCGTCGCCGTCGTGGGGGCGACCGCCCACGTGCTGCTTCAGCCGGTCACTGGCGAGCGGGCCGACGAGCTGTTCGAGCTCATGACCGACCCCAGCGATTCGCTGGCCTGCGAGACTCGTGATGCGGTCGAGTACTGCGTGCTGCCGCGCTACACGCCGTGGATCGACCGCTGGCACGGCACCATCTCGGGAGTGTTCGCCGCCTACCCCGCCGAGCAGCAGCCAAACCGGTTGCGGGTCGAGATGAGCTTGCAGAACTCCTGGAGTCTCGAGCAGGTCATCCCCAGTCACGCTGCACAGCTGTGGGACAACGAGCAACAGAACCACGGCCGGAATCCTGACGTCATCTACGTCAGCACCGTCCAGAAACGGGGCGCGGCCGGTGACGTGCAGGATTTCACCTTCGCTGTAACCATCAACAAGGTTCTGCTGGACATCGGCGGGATGGTCCGGGTCGACAACCCCGACAGCGGCCAGCCCTACGACCCGGCTTTCAGCGACGGCCCCCCAGCTGCTGAGCTTGAAGTGCCGTGCACGACCGCAGGTCAAGCACGTGAGGTGGTGGCCCTGTACCTAGCGGGCCAGGCGTCACCGGCGGCCGAGCGTGGACTGCGTCACCTCCTGGCGGAACGGTCATACGGGTTCGTTCCATGGGCGAGCGGGACGATGGCGTGGGCCGACCAGCTGCACATCCATCCATCGTTCGACGTCGCACGCGCCACCAGTTGGTCGCTCGCCGGTGCCACCTACGCACGGGCCCTGCTCGATCGGCCCGACGAGCAGGTTCTCGGCCAGATGCAGGACGAATGGCATCAGTGGACCGACCCCTCAAGCAGCCGCCAGCAGCTGCTCGACGCGTTCGGACTCGAAGCGCTCCCGACTCTTGAGCAGGCCGCCGAAGAGCAGGGCATGAGCCGGCCGGACCAGGTGATCCTCGATGTTGTAGCGGGGCCCAATCAGCCGTCGGCTCCCTGTCAGTGACCGACGAGCGATGATAGAGCCCGACACAGACATCCTCGGTCGGTTCTAGATCCGCGGCGACCGCGTGATCTGAGGCACGGGTGTAAAGGTCCCGTTGTCAACATCCGGTC
>CAYVGE010000233.1:0-6355 GCA_964450395.1 uncultured Actinomycetota bacterium | reverse complement strand
GCGGCGGCACCTCGATCCAGCCGGTGGTGCCGAACACGCCGGCGACACCCGGCAGCGGGCTGCGCAGCGAGCAGTGCGCGATGCCGGTGCGCCCCTCGCCGGCGTGCCACAGCAGCGCGGTCTCGACGTCGACGCCGCCGTCGCCGGTCGTCCCCGCCACGTCGATCGCCGCCGGCGCCCCGCCGAACAGCCACTGGACGAACGACACCGGGTAGACGCCGAGGTCCAGCAGCGCCCCGCCGCCCTGGGCGGGGTCCCACAGCCGATCGTCGGGGGCGTACGGCTTGACCACGCCCAGGTCAGCGCGCACCGCACGCAGCTCGCCGATCCCGCCGGCATCGACGACCTCGCGCAGGCGCACCAGCGCCGGCTGGAAGCGGGTCCACATGGCCTCCATGCAGAACACCCTGGCGGCGCGGGCGGCGTCTGCCACCTCCCGCGCGCCGGCGAGGGTGCACGTGAACGCCTTCTCGACCAGCAGGTGCTTGCCCGCCCCGATCGCCGCCAGCGCGATGGCGTGGTGCTGGCGGTGGGGCGTCGCGATGTAGACGGCGTCGACGTCCGGGTCGCGCAGCAGCTCGCCGTACGACCCGTACGCCCGCTCGGCCCCGTGCGCGTCGGCGAAGGCGCGGGCGCGGTCGATCGAGCGTGACGCGACGGCGTGGAGCACGCCGCCGCTCGTGGCGCCCATGTCGCCGGCGACGTTGGTCGCGATGCGCCCGGGGCCGACGAAGCCCCACCGGATCGGATCGGTCATGGTCGGACTCGCCTTCGGTCGGCAGCTGGCTGACGTCCCCGTCTCGTGACCGGGGGGTGGTCCGCTGACGTTCACCGCACGGCAACCTCGTCGCTGTGCAGATGTCGGGCGCACCGGGTACCACCCTTGCCGATGAGCTATCGATTCGAACGCGACGAGCCGATCCCCGACGCGGTCCGCCGCGTCGCCCACGAGCTGCTCGACGAGGCGCTGGGGCTGCTCGAGGCACCCGGTGACGACGTCGAGGACGCGGTCCACCAGGTCCGCAAGGACTGCAAGAAGCTGCGGGGCCTGGTGCGCCTGGTCCGGCCCGGCATGGGCGACGCGTACCGCACGGCCAACACGACGGCGCGCGACGCGGCGCGCGAGCTCGCGTCGATCCGCGACGCGCACGCCCTGCTCGAGACCTTCGACGACCTGGTCGCGGCCCGGGCGGGGGAGGTCGACAGCGCCGGCGTCGTCCCGGTACGGACCGAGCTGGCCGCCCGCGCCGGCGCCGCGACGCAGGCCGTGTCCGGCCGCGACCAGCGCATCCTCGACGCCGCCGAGCTGCTGACCACGCTGCGCGGGCAGGTCGACGGGTGGCCGCTGACCGACGACGTCGACGTGCTCGCGGGCGGCGTGGCCAAGACCTACAAGCGCGGTCGCAAGCGGTGGCGCGACAACCAGTTCGACCCCACCGACGAGCGGCTGCACCAGTGGCGCAAGCGCGTCAAGTACACCTGGTACCACCTGCGCCTGCTGCGCGACAGTGCGCCGGGGGTGCTCAAGCCGCTGATCGGGCGCTTCCACGACCTGTCCGACGCGCTGGGTGACGACCACGACCTGGTCGTGCTGACCGCGCAGCTGCACGCGACGCCCGACGACTTCGGGGGCGCCGAGGTGGTCGGGCGCGCGATGCGCCTGGTGGAGCCGACCCGCGAGGAGCTCCAGCGCGGCGCGGGCCGGCTGGGGGCGCGGCTGTACGTCGAGTCGCCCGACGGGTTCAGCGGACGGCTGGCCCGGTACTGGACCATCTGGCACGAGGACGGTGACGAGCTGCCGGCCGGCGAGATCGCCGACCTGGCGCCCCCGACGGACGACCTCGACGAGCGGTCCGTCCGCGACCTGTACGCGATCGCGCGCCGGCTCGACCTCCCGCGGCGGTCGACGATGGACCGCGACGCCCTCATCGGCACGATCCGCGCCACCGGCTGGACGGAGGACTGAGCGTCCCACCACGCACCACCTCCGGGGGCCGTGCCCGATCGCGCGTATCATCCGCCGCAGCGGCCGCTCCCGTGGGGGACGGCTGCAGCGGAGGGGAGGGACGGCGTGACCGACGTGCTGGGGGTCGGGACGCCCGCGACGCCGCCGGGCCGTGCCCCGGTGGGCCCCGGCGGAGTGGTGGAGACGTCCGAGCCCGGCGCGCTGCTCGTCGACCGCCAGCGCCGGGCGCTCGCGGTCGACGCGCTGTGGCGCTATGAGTCGCTGGTCGCCCGCATCGCCGCCGGTCCCGCCCACCTGCACCCGCTGCTCGACCACTTCGGTCCCGCGCCGGCGCCGCGGGTCGCGCGCACCGCTGACGAGCTGGTGCTGGGTGCGCGTCTGGCGCAGGCGGTCGCCGAGCTCGTCGACGTGCTCGCGGTGGTGGCGCCAGGTCCGTTGCCCGAGGCACCGCCGGACCCCGCCACCCGGCGGCGGTGGCGTGCCCGGTGGCTGCGGGAGATCGCCGCGCTCGATGGTGCGGTCGCGGCGACGGCGACGGCGACCGCGCCGGCCACGGTGCCGGCGACCGCGGCCGGGGCCGTTCCCGGCTGAGGCCTCCGCCGGTGCCCGGCGCGCGCGGCCGCGTCGGGCACCGGCGTCCAACCCCCGGTCCCGCTGCACGATGATCGACACCGTCCTCCAGCCGTGGAGGCGCGCCGCCGCGGTCCGTGACGGGGTCGGCTCCGCGGACCCGTGGTCACAGCCGTTGGGCGGCCGCGATGTCGACCTGCTCGCACACCCGGCGGCGGGTGGCGTCGAGGCGGTCGAGCAGGTCGCGGGCGTTGCGCAGGCCGAGCCACCCCAGCCAGGCGCGCCCCAGCGCGATCGCCCGCTCGAGCCCGCCGACGGCGACCGCTCCGGCGACCGGGCACGCCAGGAAGATCAGCACGGTCGGCAGCCAGCCCCTGACCGGCGCGACGATCGCCAGCACCAGCCACGTCAGCGGGAAGATGAGCAGCGCGGTCAGCACCCGCACCGTGCCCTTGGTGACCGGTGCCGCCGGCCGGCGGCCGGCCATGGCCGTCAGCAGGGTCGGCAGCAGGTTGACGGCGACCCCCGCGACGACCACGACGCCCAGGACCGCGAGGTACAGCGCCAGGCCGGCGACCTTGCGCAGCAGCCACCTCGCACGGACGCGGGGGACCAGGTGCTCGTCGCGCAGGTGCAGCAGGTCGAGCTGCACCTGATAGGTCCCCAGCGCGTCGAGCACGGAGCGCCGCGCGTCGTCGGGGGCGTCGGCGATGGCCTGCGCGAGCCGCTCGCGACCCGCCATCGGGACGATCTGCTCCGGCGCGCGCAGGTCGCTGCGCAAGCGCACGTCGGCCGCGCGGTTGAGCATGGCGCGGTCGAGCACGTCGTCGTAGCGGGGCGTCGTCTCCACCAGCCGGGTCCGGATGGCCTCGGTCAGCGCGATCACCGTGTCGTGGTGATCGGCCGTCGCCGCCACCGGGTCGACGCCGTGGTTGCGGGCCCACCGGGCGGTCCAGCGCTGCACCTGGATCGGCTGGCCGACCCGCGCCAGCACCCGCGACCGCAGCGCCAGCTTGTCGTCGAAGGTCAACCCGATCGGGACGATCGTGACGCCGTCGACCCCGGTGTCCCACGCTCCCAGCGCGATGCGCGCGGCGCCGGTGCGGACCCGCTGCAGCTCGAGGCGGTCGTGGGTGGTCCCCTCCGGGAAGATCACCAGCGTGCCGGCGCGGCGCAGGATGTCGTGGGCGCGGCCGAACAGCGTCGCGTTGTCGACCCTGTCGTCGTCGTGGTCCTCGGGCCGGCTGACGGGCACGAGGCCGGCCAGCGCCAGCAGCGGTCGGACGACCGGCGAGCGCCACAGCGTCCCCTTGGCGACGAACCGGGGCAGGCCCCGGATGATGACCGCCAGCAGGACGGCGTCGACCAGGCCGTTGAAGTGGTTGGCCACGATCACCAGGGGCTGGTCGCGGGGGATGCGGTCGGCGCCGGTGACCTCGACGGTGCGGAACAGGCCGTGGCCCACCAGCCACGCGAGCCCGTCCAGCAGGCGGTCGACCAGCAGGCGTCGGGCGGCCACGACGTCAGCCCGCCCGCAGCGAGGCGTCGGCCCACGCGGTCATCGCGGCGCCCGACAGCGTGTGCCACAGCCCGTGCGGCTGCAACCAGCTGTCGGGCCGGCAGGTGACGGCCTCGGTGCGGCCGGCGACGTACGCGACCAGCGCGGCCGCCATCAGCGCCTCGGCCGTCCGGTGCGCCCGGCGGTGGTCCTGGCGGGCCAGCTGGCGGGCCGACAGCTCGGCGACGAGCGCCGAGCCCGCGAACAGTGCCGACACCGCGCGGATCGTGTGGGGCCGCACCGCCAGGAGCGCGCCGGTGCCGGCGACCACGGCCGTCCACACCGCCGTGGCCGGGCGGGTCAGGTCGGGACGCACCTCGCAGACGTCCTCCAGGCAGATCACCCCGAGCATCGCGGTGATCGTCGCGTCGTGGGCCCACCCGGCCAGCCGTCCGCCGGGCCCGTGGTAGGCGACGCTGCCGACGCCCGCGGCCGCGACCACGGCGCCGACGAGGCCGGCGTGCGGGTGCGGGCGGGTCCGGCGGGCGATCGCCAGGCCCGCGACGCACAGCCACGCCGCACTCAGCGCGTTGGCGGGCTGGGCGAGCAGGCCGCCGCGGATGCGCTCGCAGTCCGCCGCGCCGAGCGGCGGGTCGTCTGCGGGGGAGCGGAAGCGGGTGCTGATCGCCACGGTCCGTCAGGCTAGACCGCCGCGGTGGCTGCTGGGTCGATGTCGGGCGCCATGTGTGGGGAAGTCGCCCCGGTCGCGGGTGGCAGGGGATTGTGGGTCGATGTTGGGCGTCATGTGTGGGGAAGTCGCCCCGGTCGCGGGTGGCTGGGGGTTGTGGGTCGATGTTGGGCGTCATGTGTGTTCGAGTCGCGCGTGGGGGTCGGGTGGCTGTTCACCTATCGGCGCCTCGCTGCGGGCGTCGGACGTCGCGGCGTGCACCGCCGCCGGCTGCGACGGCTGGCTCGACAAGCCGGTCACCCTCGACGAGCTGCGGGCGGTGCTCGACCAGACGGTGCCGGTGCCCGATCAGACCGTGCCGGCGGTGCCGAAGGGCGCGTCGGTGCCGGCGACGTCGCGGGCGGCCGGGACCGTCTGACGGTCGATCGCGACCGCCCGCGTCCCGGTGGTGGCTGGGCTGATGGTGACCTCCAACGACAGTCCCTCGGCGAGCACGAGGTCGCCGAGCCCGCCGGTGTCGCCGTCGAGGAACCGCTCGACCATGGTCTCCAGCGCGGCGTCGACGGCCAACCGGTCTCCGCCGGTGAGGGTCGGCTGCGCGGTCAGCGGGCCGGCCGGGCGGTGGAGAGTGATCCACCACTGCTCGTCGTCGCTGCCGGCCGCCGCGACCTCCAGCTCGACGGCGTCGGTCCGCTGCCGCCCCGACAGGTCGTCGGGCCACGCCAGGTCGTCCGCGGCGACGCGCACGGCGCGTTGCACCGCCTCCAGCAGCCGCGCGGCGACGGTGGCCGTCACGGCCCCGCTGCCGGCGGCGGTCCGGGCCCGAACCGTCACCGCCGACTGCTCGGCCTCGGCGATCTTCTCGACGATCTGGGCACGCCGTTGGGTGAGCGTGCGGCGCATCCAGCGCAGGCCCGAGCGCTCGTCGACCTCGGGTGCGCTGAACGGTTCGAGCGCCTCGTCGAGCAGCGCGACGTCGTGCCACAGGCTGTCGGCCGGCCCGTTCACGACGACACCACCACGAACCCGCGCTCGTTGCCGTCGCGGTCGGTGCCGAAGTGCTGCGTCCACAGCCTCTGCACGGCGCGTGCCGGCACCGCGCCCGCGTCGTCGTCGGGGTAGACGAGCAGCGGGTAGTTGTCGCAGCGCCACAGCTCCTCGGTGACGTGGCCGGCGACCGCCGCCTGGATCATCCGCCGGCGGTGGCGGGGCATGTCGTCGAAGGTCGGCCCGTCGAGCACGGTCACCAGGTCCAGGTCATTGGGCCGGTCCTTCTCGGACGCGAAGCTGCCCGCCAGCCAGTGGGCGGTGAACCCGCCCAGCTCGCACAGCGCGTCACGCAGCTCGGTCCACCAGTCGAAGATCGCCCGCCTGGTGTGCGAGTGGACGAAGGGATCGACGAGGGTCGCGCGCACCTCGTCGACCGATGCCTCGTGTCGTCCGGGCGGCAGGTTGCCGTGCTCGTCGAAGTCGGGGAGGGCCATGACCGTCCTCGTGGTCGTGCGTCCCGGCGGCCGGGTCGCGGCGTCGTGTGCTCAGGCGTTCCGGCCCGATGCGGCTTCGCCGACGTGGTCGGCTTTGGCGGCGTCGCGTTCGCCCATCGGTCGGGGGTCGCCGCGGGTGGTGTCGTGGC
>CAYVGE010000232.1:0-6370 GCA_964450395.1 uncultured Actinomycetota bacterium | reverse complement strand
GCTCGTGCAGCGCGTTGTTGTGGCGCAGGTTGACCAGCAGCGACGACGGGATCTGGTGGGGGTCGGCGGTCAGGTGGTACGCCGCACCCGGCACCCGCGGGGTGTCCTCGTCCAGGCGGTCCAGGAAGGCCTCGACGTTGACCAGGCCCTTCCGGGTCCGGCTGCCGACCAGGTTGCGACCGCGCCGCCACGTCGTGATCAGGGTGTAGACGGCCGCGCCGACGACCAGCGGGAACCAGCCGCCGTCGGGGATCTTGAAGATGTTGCCGGCGAAGAACCCCAGGTCGATGACCATGAAGCCGGCGCACAGGGCCAGCGTGGGCAGCCGCGGCCACTCGAAGCGCTCGCGGGCGACCACGTAGAACAGCAGCGTGGTGATGACCATCGTGGTCGTGACCGCCACGCCGTACGCGGCGGCGAGGGCGCTGGACGTCTGGAAGCCGACCACCAGCCCGATGCAGGCGATCATCAGCGTCCAGTTGATGCCCGGGATGTAGACCTGGCCCGCCTCGGACGCCGAGGTGTGCCGGACGCGCAGGCGCGGCATGTAGCCCATCTGGACGGCCTGCATCGACAGCGAGAAGACGCCGCTGATCAGCGCCTGCGACGCGATCACTGTCGCGGCGGTCGCCAGCAGCACCATCGGGATGGTCGCCCAGCCCGGCGCCATCCGGTAGAAGGGGTTGTCGACCGCCTCCGGCCGCGACAGCAGCAGCGCGCCCTGCCCGAAGTAGTTGAGCAGCAGCCCGGGCAGCACGAACGAGAACCAGGCGACCCGGATCGGTCGCTTGCCGAAGTGGCCCAGGTCGGCGTAGAGGGCCTCGCCCCCCGTCACCACCAGGAAGACCGAGCCGAGGACCAGCACGCCGACGAACCCGTTGCGGACGAAGAACAGCACGCCGTGGTGGGGGCTGAGCGCCGCGAGCACCGACGGCTCGCGGATGATGTTGGCGATCCCGAGGATCCCCAGCACCGAGAACCAGAGGATCATGATCGGCCCGAAGACGGCGCCCACGGCGCCGGTCCCCCGCGGCTGGAAGGCGAACAGCCCGAACAGGATGGCGACGGCGATCGGGATGATCAGGTGGTCGAACGCCGCGGTCGCCACGCCGATGCCCTCGACGGCCGACAGCACCGAGATGGCCGGCGTGATCATGCCGTCGCCGTAGAGCAGCGCGGTGCCGAAGATGCCGATCAGGACCAGCACCCGGCGGCGCCCCTTGCCGTGGTAGTCACCGGTGCGGGGCACCAGCGCGGTGAGCGCCAGGATGCCGCCCTCGTGGTCGTGGTCGGCCCGCACGACGAACGCCAGGTACTTGATCGAGATCACGATGATCAGCGACCAGACGATCAGCGACAGCACTCCGAGGATGTTCACGGCGTCCGGCTGGATCGCCCGCTCCGCGAACGACTCGCGGAAGGCGTAGAGCGGGCTGGTGCCGATGTCGCCGTAGACCACCCCGAGCGCCCCGAGGGACAGACGGGAGAGGCGCCGCCTGGCCGACTCGTCGCTATGACCAGCCATCGCGTCCCATGCGCACCACGCTCTCGTCGTGATCGATCGTCGCCCGTCCCGCTCCGCGGGCGCGGGCCACCGGCCCGCTGCATGCGGAACCGCTGGGATGTCCCCACCACGTCACGCCGTCACCCTCGGCGGCAGCCTCACTGTACGTCCGCAGCTGCGGGAGCGCGCACGTACCGCGCCGGACGCACCGCACCCGAGGACACCGCCGACGCGATGGAGCCGGCGGTCGAGCAGGCGACGCCGACCCACGAGACCCAGACGGTCGGCGACGTCGTCGTCCACCTGCGCCGGCGGCTGGCGAGCGGCGACCTGGGATCGCTGCCGGTGGTCATCGGGATCATCGCGACCGTGGCTTCCCCGTCGCGCTGCTGATCCTGCTGACGCTGGTCATCGCGTTCGACGTCATCACCCGGCGGACCCGGTGGGGCCGGCACGTCTTCGCGGTCGGCGGCAACGCCGAGGCGGCACGCCGCGCGGGCATCAGCACGACGGGCATCCGCATCTCAGTGTTCGCCATCGCCTCGACCCTGGCGCGTTCGGTGGGGTCATCCTGGCGGCCAGGCTGCTCTCGGTGAACCAGAGCTCCGGCGGGGGGCGACCTGCTGCTCGAGGTGATCGCCGCCGCGGTGATCGGCGGCACGAGCCTGTTCGGCGGCCGCGGGACCGTGTGGGGCGCGCTGTTCGGCGCCCTGGTCATCCAGTCGATCACCAACGGCATCAACCTGCTGGGCTACTCGTCGTCGATCCGCTTCATGGTCACCGGCGCCGTGCTGCTGCTGGCCGTCACGGTCGACGCCATCAGCCGGCGCAGCCGCGCCCAGGCGGGATTGTCCTAGCAGCGTCCCGGCTACGCTGCCCCCGGCGGGGTCTCGAGACGCCGGGGGGTGGCGCGTGGCAGGGCAGCTGGTCTGTGGTGTGGACTCGTCGACGCAGTCGACGACGGTGGAGCTGCGGGCGGCGGACTCGGGGGCGCTCGTCGCCACCGGCCGCGCGGACCACCCGGACGTCACGCCACCGGCCAGCGAGCAGGACCCGGTCGCCTGGTTCGACGCGCTGGGCGAGGCCCTGACACAGGTGGCCGACCACCTCGACGACGTAGCGGCGGTTGCGGTGGCCGGGCAGCAGCACGGGCTGGTCCTGCTCGGCGACGACGGCGACGTGCTCCGGCCGGCCAAGCTGTGGAACGACACGACGTCGGCACCGCAGGCCCGCGAGCTGGCAGACCGCCACGGCCGCGACGCCTGGGCGCGCGACGCCGGCACGGTGCCGGTCGCGTCGATCACGATCACGAAGCTGGCGTGGGTGGCCGAGCACGAGCCCGCGGTGCTCGAGCGCACGCGACGGGTGATGCTGCCGCACGACTACGTGACCTGGCGGCTGTCCGGCGCCCACGTGACCGACCGCGGTGACGCCTCGGGCACCGGCTGGTGGTCACCGCGTCGCGGGGACTACGACCCCGACCTGCTCGGCCTGGTCGTCGACGACCCGCCGGCGTGGCTCGACCGGCTCCCGCGTGTGCTCGGCCCCGCCCAGGCCGCCGGCGAGGTGACGCAGGCCGCGGCCGACGCGACGGGCCTGCCGGCCGGCGCGGTGGTGGGCCCCGGCACGGGCGACAACATGGCCGCCGCGCTCGGCCTCGGTGTGCAACCCGGTGACGTGGTCATGTCGCTGGGGACCTCCGGGACGCTGTACGCGGTGGTCGAGGAGCCCACGGCCGACGCGTCCGGCTTGGTCGCCGGGTTCGCCGATGCCAGCGGCCGGTTCCTGCCCCTGGTCGCGACCCTCAACGCCACGGGGGTGACCGACGCGGTCGCGGATCTGCTCGGGCTCGACCACGACGCCTTCGGTGAGCTCGCGCTGGCGGCCCAGCCGGCCGACCCGCCGCTGGTGCTGGTCCCGTGGTTCGACGGCGAGCGGTCCCCCGACCTGCCCGACGCGACGGGGCTGCTGACCGGGCTGCGCACCGGCACGACGCGTGCGCAGCTTGCCCGGGCCGCCCACCTCGGGGTGCTGTGCGGGCTGCTCTCGGCCGTCGATGCGCTGCGGGAGGCCGGCGCCGAGCTGGGCGGGCGGCGGTTCCTGGTGGGCGGCGGTGCGCGGTCGCGGGCGGCGCGGGCGTTCGCAGCCGACCTCTGGGCGGCGCCCGTGCTGGTCCCCGACGCCGACGAGGCCGTCGCGGCCGGCGCCGCCGTCCAGGCCGCCGCCGTGCTGGCGGGGCGTTCGCCGCTGGAGGTGGCCGGGCAGTGGTCGCTGGGCGGCGGGACGACCGTCGAACCGCCCGGGCACGTCGACGCGTCCGCGGTCCGCGCCGCCTACGCCCGCGCGGCCGACGCCGCCGCACGGCTGGCCGGTGCCTGACCACCACTGCTGCCGATCCGCGCCCACCCCACCCCTAGGCTGTCGCCCATGATCTCCGCCGCCGACCTCCGCGACCGGGCCTACACGCTCGCGCTGACCGTGTTCCGGCTGTTGCCGGGGCCCGTCCGCCGGGGCCTGGTCCGCGCGGGGACCCCACACTTCACGGTGGGTGCCGTCTGTGCCATCGAACACGACGGCACGCTGCTGGCCCTGCGGCAGCCGCACCGGCCCGGGTGGAGCCTGCCCGGCGGGCTGCTGGACCACGGCGAGTCGTCGGCCGAGGGCGTCGTCAGGGAGGTACGCGAGGAGACGGGCCTGCGCATCGAGGTCGGGCTGCCGCTGTCGGTGCTGGTCAACGGGCCGCTGCGCCGCGTCGACGTCGTGTACCGGATCCGGGTGGACCGTCGTCCGCTCGCCGAACCGGGAGGCGAGGCGACTGAGGTCGGGTGGCTGCCGGTGGCACGCATCACCGAGGGCGCCGACGGCCCGACCCGCGACATCATCAGCCTGCTCGGCCGCGCCGACGAGCCGGGGGCCACCGACGGACGTGTCCTCGGGCGGGCGTGAGCGTCCCGGCCGGCGTGGCGCTCGCGGCCGGCGCCGGCACGCGCCTGCGCCCGTTGACGACGCTGCGGCCCAAGGCGCTGTGCCCGGTCGGGGGCGTCGCGCTGCTCGACCGGGCCCTCGCGCTGCTCGACGCCGTGGCCCCCGACGTCGCGGTCAACGCCCACCACCACGCCGATCGGATCGTGGCGCACGTCGGCGACCGGGCACACGTGGTGGTCGAGCGTCCCGAGGCGCTGGGCACCGCCGGGGCGCTGGGCAACCTGCGGCCGTGGCTCGACGGGCGCGACGTGGTCGTCGTCAACGCCGACGCCTACCTCACGCCCGCACCGGGCGCCCTGCCCGCCGATGTGCTCGGTGCGTTGCTCGACGGCTGGGACGGCGAGCGGTGCCGCCTCCTCGTGACCGCGGCCGAGGGCGCCGGTGACTTCGCCCTCGACGGCACCCCGGTGCGCTACGTCGGGGCGTGCCTGCTGCCGGGACAGCTGGTCGCGCCGCTGGCGGCCGAGCCCAGCGGGCTCTACGAGGTGCTGTGGCGACCTGCGTACGAGGCCGGGCGGCTCGACCTGGTCCGCCACACCGGCACGGCGATCGACTGCGGCACGCCCGCCGACTACCTGCGCGCGAACCTGCACGCGTCGGGTGGGCGGTCGGTGATCGGGGCGGGCGCGACGGTCGAGGGCCGCATCGACCGCTGCGTGGTGTGGCCAGGCGCGCACGTCGGCCCCGACGAGCGCCTGGTCGAGTGCATCCGCGCCGGCACCCGCCACGCGCCGGTGACCGTCGACCCCCGCTGACCGTCGACCCCCGCTGACCGGCGCAGGGCGCCGATCAGCCGCGGCTGCGCTCGGCGGTCGGGGTGACCTCGGAGAAGGCGCCGCCGCGGAAGGCGTCGACGAACGTGTGGTGGTCCTCGCGGACCTGGTGGGCGTAGGTGTGGGCGAAGTCGGTGAGCTCCTCGACCAGCCCGTCGACGTCGTCGCCGACGCCGTCGGCGACCAGCTGCTCGACGCTGACGGTCACCAGGTCGGTGTCGCTGTCTTCGTCGGCGACGCAGTGGATCTTGGCCGTCGCACGGCCCAGCTGGTCCACCGCAGTCTCCATGTCGTCGGGTGCGTTGAGATCCTCCCACTCGAGGTCGAGCTCGTACGGCGAGTACTCGCTGACGACGTAGCCGGTGCCGTCGATGTCGGTCCAGCCCAGGTAGCGGTCGGCATGGGCCTGCAGCGCCCGCTGCGACACCGCCGTGCGGTGTCCGTGGTGATCGAAGGCCTGCGTGATCTGCTCGTCGTCGATCACCCGGCCCAGCGCTGCGGCGTTGGCCTGCCTCACCGAGATCACGACGTCGTTGCCGAGTGCCTGGCTCGACCCCTCGATCAGCACGCTGTACATCGGTAGGCCGGCGCTGCCGATGCCGACACCGGTCTTGCGGACGACGTCGAGCACGCGGAAGCGCGTTCGCACGTCCCGCTTGTCCTCGGGGATCGTCTCCTTGTAGCGCTCGAACGCGTCGATCACCCGGTCGCGCTCGTCGTCGTCGAGGTGGTAGATCGTCGAGCTGTCGGTGAAGCGCCGCTTGTAGTGCTCCACGATCGTCTCTGGGCCGAGGATCGTCTCGCGCGTCCGGAGCTTGGCCTGCTGCAGCGTGCTCAGCACCGCCCCTTGGGCGTTGTCCAGCATCAGCGCCCACTCGGTGTCGTCGTGCTCCTCGACGTAGTGGTCCACCTGGTCCAGGTAGCACCGGACGTAGCGGCTGACCAGGGTGTCGATGACCTCGTCGGGCAGCGCCTTCTGCCAGCACAGCAGCGCCAGGCTGCCGACGAACCGGCGCAGGTCCCAGGTCCACGGGCCGAGGTAGGCCTCGTCGAAGTCGTTGACGTCGAACACCAGCCGGCCGTCCGCGTCCATGTAGGTGCCGAAGTT
>CAYVGE010000231.1:0-6374 GCA_964450395.1 uncultured Actinomycetota bacterium | reverse complement strand
ATGAAGTAGCGCAACATCTGCTCGGTGACGTCGAAGTCGGCGATCACGCCGTCCTTCAGCGGCCGGATCGCCGCGATGTGCCCGGGCGTGCGCCCGATCATCTTCTTGGCCTCGGCCCCGACGGCGACGAGCGCACCGGTCGAGGTGTTGCGGGCGACGACCGACGGCTCGTCGAGCACGATGCCGCGCCCCCGCACGTAGACCAGCGTGTTGGCGGTCCCGAGGTCGACGGCGAGGTCACGGCCGAACAGCGAACCAGCGGCCCGCATGCACCAGACCTCCCCGAGCGTGACGACAGCCTGCAGCGGTCCGCAGAGTCTACGGGGGCGACGACCGCCCCCGGTGCAGGCACCACCCGCTTCTGGGGCGACCTCGCCACCCATGGCGACCGAACTCGACCCAGCCGCCGTGTCACGACCACACCGGGGCGACTTCGCCACCCATGGCGCCCGAACTCGACCCAGCCACCGTGTCACGACCACACCGGGGCGACCTCCGCACCCACGGCACCCGACGTCGACCCGATCCAGCACCGGGTCGCCGCCCCGCTACGATCAACCGCCGTGGACGGTGGACAACGGCTGATCGGCTGGGTGGGTCCGGACCCGGCGCGCGTCGATGCCGCCGCGGTGCGACTGGGCCACGATCGGCTCGAGGCCGAGGGCACGAGCACCACGGCGGAGTGGGTGCTGACGTACCGGCTGCGCACAGGGGCGTCCTGGGTCACGCGGGCGCTCGAGGTCACGGTCGACGCCGGCGACGCCCGGCGTGAGCTGTGGCTCGGCCGCGACGACGGCGGACGGTGGTCGGCGCACCGGGTCGAGACCGACCCCGGCGGCGACCGCACGACGACCGCGGCCGACCTGCCCGTCCTCGACGGCGCGCTGGACTGCGACCTCGGCCTGTGCCCGCTGACCAACACGATGCCGGTGCTGCGCGAGGGGTTGATCGGCGCGGCGCACGCCGGCGAGCAGCGACCGACGACCCTCCGGATGGCGTGGGTGTCGGTGCCCGACCTGGCGATCTCCGTGTCCGAGCAGCGCTACGCCGCCTCCGCCCCGGTGGTGGGCGGCGGCGCGATCATCCGGTTCGCGTCCGATGGCTTCGTCAGCCACATCGAGGTCGACCGCGACGGCCTCGTCGTCAACTACCCGAGCATCGGGCGACGCATCGTGCCCTGACCGTGCCCACCGGCACCGTCAGGCGCTCCTGGCCCCCGAGGTGGCTGCCGTGGTGAAGGCGGCCAGCCGGGCCGCCATCGGCTCGGGCTCCCACGAGTGCATCGCGCCGGGCATGGTCCGCTGCGTCGCGCCCGGGATGGCCGCGACGAGCGATGCCGCCGCCGCCCGCATCTCGGGGAGGGTCCGCTCGCCGTACATCACCTCGACCGGGACCGCGATGCCGCCGAACAACGCGGCGTGTGGTGCGGACATCCCCCACGCCAGCGACTCGCCGTCGGGGCGCAGCGCACCCGCCTGCGCCACCATCGCCGGCCACACCGGCGACGCCTTCGCCCCTTCGAGGAACTCGGGCGGCATGTCCTTCATGTAGTGGGTCTGCGCGCCCTCCAGGTCGCCGGCCTCGAGGCGCCGATCGACCTCGTCGACCCACTCCTGGACGCCGGTCACCGACGGGTCCATCGGCGCCTCCCAGAGCGCCAGCCCGTCGACGGGCAGCCCCCGGATGGCCGCCGCCAGCGCGATCGAGCAGCCCGACGAGTGTCCGCACAGCACTGCGCTGCCGCCGGCGGCGTGGATCAGCGCCGCGATGGCGTCGAGCTCGCGGTCCAGGTCGATCCGTCCTTCGACCCGGTTCTCGCCGCGGCCGAGGCGGTCGTAGACCACGGTCGTGACGCCCCGCGCGGCCGCCAGTTCGGCGGTGGCCGTGGTCACCGGGTCGATGGCGCGCCACGGGCCGGCGCCGGCGATGAAGATGAGTCCCGGACCTGATCCGCGCAGGTCGTAGGCGACCCGGTCGCCCCGGGCGGTCGTCAGCGTGCTGCTCATGTGTGTCGCTCCAGTCAAGGGGGCGGTCGCGGGTGCCGCGTCGGCGGTGTGGACGGCGGGCGGTTGCGAGACTCATCGGTCGCCCCAACCACACACCGGGTCGACATCGCCACGCGGACCGACCGAGATCGACCCAACCAGAGGCCCAACACCTCACCGGGTCGACATCGCCACGCAGACCGACCGGAATCGACCCAGACCGCCGCGGCGCGCGAGCGCAGCGCGGCGGGGCGGGGCGTCACAGGCCGCCGACGCCGAGACGGGCGAGGCTCGACCAGTCGGGGTCTCCGACGACCACGTGGTCGAGCAGCCCGACGCCGAGGACCGCACCCGCCTCGGCGAGGCGCCGGGTGATGCGCTCGTCGTCGGCGGACGGCTCGGGGTCACCGCTGGGGTGGTTGTGCGCGACCACGATCGCCGACGCACCGAGCGTCAGCGCGTCGCGGTAGACCTCGCGCGGCGACAGGAACGTCGTGCCGACCGTCCCGATCGATACGACGGTGGTCGCGATCACCCGATGGCGGGTGTCCAGCGCGACCAGCACCCCGCACTCGCGGTCACGGCCGGCCAGCAGCGGGCGCACCACGTCGACCACGTCGTCGGGTGTGGCCACCTGCCGGCGCTGGTCCGGCGGCCCGGGACGGAACGCCGTGCTGACGAGAGGGCAGGAGGTCACCGGTCAGTCCTGTCGCCGGGCGGGCAGCGGGCGCCATCGTCGCCCACGCCCGCCCGGCGACGGGTCACCGGGTGTGGAGCGTCACCCGAAGAACAGCTTCAGCTCACGCTCCGCCGAGGCGGGCGAGTCCGAGCCGTGCACGATGTTCTCGCCGATGACGGTCGCGTAGTCGCCGCGGATCGATCCCGGAGCGGCCTCCAGCGGGTTGGTGGCGCCCATGATCTGGCGCATGGCACTGATCGCGTCGGTGCCCTCGACGGCCATCGCGACGAGCGGGCCGCCGGTGATGAAGTCGACGAGCTCCCCGAAGAACGGCTTGTCGGTGTGCTCGGCGTAGTGCTCCTCGGCCGTCGCCCGGTCCAGCGTCCGCAGCTGCAGCTCGGCCAGGGTCAGGCCCTTGCGCTCGATGCGCGAGATGACCTCGCCGACCAGCCCCCGCCGAACGCCGTCGGGCTTGACCAGGATCAGGGTGCGCTCGCTCATGATGTCGCCGTCGCTCTTTCGTCACGTGGTGGGTGCAGGGCCACACGCTACCCGGTGTCGACGACGTCGTCGGCCGCGTCGAGGCCCAGGGCGCGGCGCGCGGCACCGGCCGTCTGCAGGCCCCCGAGCACGACGACCGCGTCCTCGACCGTCGCCAGGCCCGTCGCCTGCTCGAGCGCCTGCTCGAGCGTCTCGGCCCGCTCGAGCGGGATGCGGGCCGCCCGCGCGGCTGCGGCGACGTCGGCCGCCGGCGGGGCGTCGGGTGTCGGCGCGTCCGCGACCACGATGTGGTCCAGCGTGCCGACGAGCGGAGCGAGCAGCTTGGCCGGGTCGCCACCCACCGGGGCGACGACGCCGATGCGGTGGCGGACCGTGAACTCCTCGGTGAGCGCGGCGGCCAGGGCGGTGGCGCCGTCGGCGTCACGGGCGCCGTCGAGCAGGACGCTGGCCGCCCCGGCCCGGCGCACGACCTCCAGCCTCCCGGGCAGGCGCACGCTGGCGAAGGCGGTGCGGATGAGGTCGGCGTCGAGCGTGCCGGCGAAGCCCAGGAACGCCTCGACCGCCGCCAGCGCCACCGCGGCGTTGGCGGCCTGGTGCGCGCCGTGCAACGGGAGGTAGACGTCGGGCACCGTGCCCGTGACGCCACGCAGCGCAAGGCGCTGCCCACCGACGGCGACCTGGCGCTCGGCGACGCCGAACGCGTCGCCGGCCGTGTGCCCACCGCCCTCCGGTCCGCGGACCACCCCGCCGCGGCGGGGGTCGAGCTCGACCAGCAGCTCGACCCGTCCCGACGCGACCGGCGGCCCCTCGTGCACGGCCACGTCGCCCGGGGCGTCGGCGAACCACGTGCACGCCAGCGCGAACACGACCTCGTCGAAGCCGAGCGGCGCCGGGAAGCGCACGTCGACCTCCCCCAGGAACGGCGCCAGGTACTCCAACTGCTCCAGCAGGACGGGGCGCTCGATCACCGCGCCCGCGACGCGCACGCGTTCGCGCAGGTCCTGCAGGTGCGGCCGCGTCGACGTGCCGGCGGTGACGTCGAGCGCCGCGAACAGCGCAGCCATCATCGCGACGACGCTCGAGCGCCCATGGCTGCCCGCGACCCACACCGTCGGCACGGCCCGGTCGGGTCGGTCGAGCAGCTCGAGCAGCGTCCGCAGGCGCTCGGGCTGGTCGTCGGCGGCCGGTGGCCGCCGGGCCAGCAGGTCGACGATGACCTCGCTCACGCCGACAGCGTCGCCAGCTGGGCGTCGAGGCGCTCGATGGTCGCGTCCCACTCGACGACCTTGTCGCGCTCGGCCTGGACCACGTGCTCGGGGGCCCGGTCGACGAAGCCGGTGTTGGCCAGCTTGCCCTGGGCCCGGGCCAGCTCGCTGCGCGCCTTCGCCAGTTCGCGCTCGAGCCGGGCGCGCTCCTCGTCGAGGTCGATCAGGCCCGACAGCGGCACGTAGAGGTCGGCGCCGTCGACCGTGACCCGGCCCAGCGGGCCGTCGAGGCCGACCTGGTCGGGACCGTCGGCGAAGTCCCACCGCTCGACGCCGGCCAGCGTCCGGATCCCGTCGAGGGCACCCGCCAGCACCGCGCGACGCGCCGGCGCCGCGACGGCCGCGACCGTGATGCGCTGCCCCGGCGACAGCGCGTGGTCCGACCGGAACCGCCGCAACTGGTTGACGGCCTCGACGAGCGCCGCGAACTGCGCCTCGGCCTCGGCGTCCCGGCGTTCGGGTGCCGCGGTCGGCCACGGCGCCAGCTGGATCGTGGTCGTGTCGTCGGCGTCGTGCAGCGTGCGCCAGATCTCCTCGGTCAGGAACGGCATCAGCGGGTGCAGCAACCGCATCGCCTGGTCGAGCACGTGGCGCAGCGTCCAGCGCGCCGCAGCGGCGTCGGCCGGCGCGGCGTCGCCGCCGGTGCGCAGCTTGGCCAGCTCGAGGTACCAGTCGCAGTACTCGTCCCAGGTGAAGTGGTACAGCGCCCGGGCGACGCGGCCCAGGTCCCACTCGGCCATCGACCGGTCGACCTCCGCGCGCACCGCCTCCAACCGCGACAGGATCCAGCGGTCCTCCAGCGCGAGGTCGGCGTCACGGGGCGGCGCCTCGACGTCGTGCGCCCCGTCGCCGAGCGTGAGCAGCACGAACCGGGCGGCGTTCCACAGCTTGTTGGCGAACCGGCGGGCGCCCTCGACCCACTCCTCGGCCAGCGGGGCGTCCTGCCCGGCGGTCGACGCGCGCAGCAGCGCGAAGCGCAGGGCGTCGGCGCCGTACCTGTCGATGAAGTCGAGCGGGTCGATGACGTTGCCGAACGACTTGGACATCTTCTTGCCCTCGCCGTCGCGGACCATGCCGTGGTTGTAGACCACGCGGAAGGGCACCTCACCCATCATCGACAGCCCGGCCATCAGCATGCGCGACACCCAGAAGGTGTTGATGTCGTAGCCGGTCTCGAGCACCGCCGTCGGGTACCAGGTGTCGAGCTCGGGTGTCTGCTCGGTCTCGCCGTCCCAGCCGAGGTTGACGAACGGGAACAGCTGCGAGCTGAACCACGTGTCGAGCACGTCGGGGTCACGCTCGAGTCCGAGCTCGGCGATCTCCTCGTCGGTCGGGTCGGGGCGGCGGACGTGGATGCCGCCGTCGCGGTCGTACCAGGCGGGGATCTGGTGCCCCCACCACAGCTGGCGGGAGATGCACCAGTCGTGGAGGTTCTCGAGCCAGTTGAGGAAGGTCTTGGCGTTGCGCTCCGGGATGAACCGCGTGCGCCCGTCGCGCACGGCCGCGATAGCCGGCTCGGCGAGCGGCGTCATGCGCACGAACCACTGGTCCGACAGCCGCGGCTCGACGACCGTGTTGCACCGCGAGCAGTGCCCGACCGAGTGCGTCCGTGGCGCGACGCCGACCAGCAGGCCCAGCGCGTCTAGGTCCTCCTTGACCTTCCGGCGGGCCTCGAAGCGGTCGAGGCCCTCGTAGCGGCCACCCGCCTCGTTGACGCGCGCGTCGTCGGTGAAGATGTTGACCGTCGGCAGGTCGTGGCGCCGGCCGATCTCCCAGTCGTTGGGGTCGTGCGCCGGGGTGACCTTGACCGCACCGCTGCCGAACCGGGGATCGACGTGGTCATCGGCGATGACGGGGATCTCGCGATCGACCAGCGGCAGCAGCACGGTCGTGCCGACGAGGTCGCGGTAGCGGTCGTCGTCGGGGTGGACCGCGACCGCGGTG
>CAYVGE010000230.1:3085-6403 GCA_964450395.1 uncultured Actinomycetota bacterium | reverse complement strand
TTCAAGATCTTCATGTTCTACGGCAGCCACGGGCTGCACGGGCGATCGAGCGATCAGTCGTCGTTCCTGATGATCCCGGAGAACGAGCGCTACGACTACGCGCACTTCGAGTTCGTCATGCGCGGCATCCAGCGCGCCCGCGAGGCCATGCCCGACCTCGCCGACGACATCAGCCTGTCGTTGCACTGCGAGACGGCCGAGATCATGACGGCCTACACCCGGATGGTGGAGGAGGCAGGTGACCTGACGGGCCTGGAGGCCTACAGCGCATCCCGGCCTCCGCACTCCGAGGGGCTGGCGATCACGATCGCGAGCTACCTGGCGCACGAGACGCAGCTGCCGACCATCAACCTGCTCCACCTGTCGTCGGCCAAGGCGATCGAGGCGGCGCTGCTGATGGCCAGGACGTTCCCGCACGTCGACTTCCGTCGGGAGGTCACCGTCGGGCACCTGACCACCACCTACGACACTGCGTCGGGCATCGGCGGCAAGGTCAACCCGCCGCTGCGCGGCGACGACGATCGCGAGGCGCTGTGGCGGGCGGTGCTCGCGGGCGATGTCGACTGGGTCGTCTCGGACCACGCGTGCTGCCGCGCCGAGACCAAGTTCGGCGACGACGGCGAGGACGTGTTCGCCGCCAAGTCGGGCTTCGGGGGCACCGAGTACCTGCTGTCGGGGGTCATCACCGAGGGCCGCCCGCGCGGGTTGTCGTGGGGGCGGATCGCCGAGCTGACCTCGCGCAACCCGGCACAGCGCTTCGGCCTGCACACGAAGGGCGACCTGACTCCAGGCTTCGACGCCGACATCGCCATCGTTGATCCCGACCGCAGCTTCGTCGCGACGACCGACACCTCCGAGTCGTCCCAGGACTACACGCCGTTCGAGGGCCGGGAACTGGTCGGCATGGTCGACGAGGTCGTCCTGCGCGGTCGCCGGATCGTGCGCGACGGCGTCGTCGGCGACGAGCCGACCGGTCGCTACCTGTCGCGCCCCACGCGGCGTGACGCGGAGCAGCACCCGCCGCCCGGCCGGGGCACTGGAGTCAGCTGACGGAGTCGTCGAGCACAAGGAGCCGCGTCAGCTGCGCCACGTCGTCGAGCCGTTCGAGCCCGAGGGTGACCTCGACGATCTCGGCGGCGCGGCGGTCGTCGAGCACCCGTGTGGCGTTGTCGCGGAACTTGGCCGCGAGATCATCGTCGTCGAGCGGGTCGTCGGGCCCACCGCGGTTGACGAGGACCTCCTCGACCCGCTCGGTCCCGTCGTGCGTCACCGCGCGCAGCACCGCCGGGAACTGCCACGGGAAGATGCGGTCGAGGCGCTCGTCGGACGTGACCGACACCCGCGCCATCAGCTCCCGACGGCGCGGGTCACGGGCTAGCTCGTCGGTGAAGTCGTCGAGGCCCACGCCGAGACCACCACCGCCCAGCAGCCCGGCCACCACCGCGTACGGCCCGCTGAACTGCGCTTCGTACCCGTTGGTGGGGGTCCGCTTGCCGTCGATCGGTTCTCCGATCGTGCGAACCGTCGGCGCGGCGACGGCGAGGTGGAGCTCGGCGACGTCGTCGGGTCCGAGGCCGGCGGCGCGTAGCCGGCGGGCGGCGTCGATCGCAGTGTGGGTGAAGTGGTTGGCCGGATACGGCTTGAAGAAGATCCCGGGCACGGCCCACTGGTCGCCGAGGTCGTCGACCAGCTCCCCGGCGTGGAACGCACCGCCCAGGAAGGCCTCGAAGAAACCGAAGCGGCCTTCCAGCACCGTCGGTGGCCCGGTGAGGCCGCGGTCGACGAGCGCTGCTGCCATCACGCCGGCGTGCGCCGCCCAGCCGCAGTGGACGCGCTTGACCGTCCCGCCGGTGCGGTTGGCCTCCAGCAGCCCGCCGGCCATCGACGCGGGGACTCCCCACGCGGGCGCGGGGGGGTCGCCGGCCCTGCCCCGCACGTGCGCGGCGGCGGCCGCGGCCGCGATGGTGCCGCAGATGCTCGTGGCGTGCTGCCCGCGCTCGAAGAACAGCGAGTTGCGGGCGTCCCGGTCGTAGCCGGCCATGCCGAGGCGCACGCACAGCTCGACGCCGACGGCGATGGCGGCCACCAGCGCACCGCCGGTGGCGCCGACCTGTTCGGCGGTCGCGAGTGCGGCCGGCACGACCGCGGCCGAGGGGTGCAGCACCGACGGCAGGTGGGTGTCGTCGTAGTCCAGCGAGTGCGCCAGCGTGCCGTTGACGAACGCCGCACCGGCGGCCGGCACCGGGTCCGCCAGGCCGATCGCCCGTGCCTGCGGTGCGCCGGCCTGCTCGGCGATCACTGCGATCGCGGCGCCGGAGGTGGACAGCCGGGTGGCGGCGAGCGCGATGCCGAGGATGTCGAGGACCCGCTGGCGCACACTGATCACGACGGCATCCGGCAACGTGCCGAGGTGCTGGGCGGCGGCGAACCCGCCGAGCCGCCGGACGAGCGGCTGATCAGCCATCGAGCGTCACGGCGAGCGGCCGCACCGGTGAACCGGTCGCGCCGATGATCGGCAGCGGCGAGAGGACGAACAGGAAGTCGTGGACGCCTGCGGCGGCGAGGTCCTCGAGGGCGAGCGTCTCGATGATGTTGATGCCGGCCTCGACGAGCAGCACGCGGTGCGCCGGCAGCAGCGAGTGACCGGCCGCCGGCGCGAGGTGCTCGAACGCGATCGTGTCGGCTCCGACGGCCCGCGGCTGCCACCCCGCCAGCCACCTGGCGCCCATCTCGCCGACGCCGGGCACGCCGGTCTCGGCGCCCAGGTACGCGGCGCCCTCGTCCCACCGCCGGCCCCACCCGGAGCGGACCAGCAGCACGTCGCCGGGTCGCGGCGCCACCTGCTGCGCCGCGAGCGTCGCCTCGAGGTCGTCGGGGGTGATCTCGTAGGCGGGCGAGCACGCCTCGAGGCCCAACGCGGCCGGCACGTCCAGCAGCAGGCCGCGGCACACCATCGGGGCGACCTCGTGGACCCCGCCGTGCGAGAACCGTCCGCCGACCTGCTCCGCGACGGCGTCCAGCCCACCGTGCAGCCGGCCGTCCTGTGACACGTGTGCCAGCGCGTCGATGTGGGTGCCCACGTGGCAGCCCAGCACGATGATGTCGTTGGCCGCCGACGCGCCGTCGTCGCGGACCATATCGCCGTGGCGGCGCGGCAGGGAGTGCCAGAACGCCGGGTGGTTCGGCGACTGCGGCATGCCGATCTGGAGCGGCCGGCCGAGGTCGTGGATGGTCGCGCCGCCGTCGAGGAGCCCGAGCAGCTGGGTGGTGCGCGCGCCGGCCACTAGGCCACGATCCCGCGGTCGCGCAGGTCGGCGA
>CAYVGE010000230.1:0-3075 GCA_964450395.1 uncultured Actinomycetota bacterium | reverse complement strand
TCCCCGTCGACGCCCAGCTCGTCGCCCAGCACCGTGTCGGTGTCGGCGCCCAGTGCGCGGCCGGTGAAGCGGATGCGCCCCGGGGTCTCACTCATCCGAAACAGCACGTTCTGCATGCGCACCGTTCCGAGGTCCGGGTCGTCCACGGCGGTCACCATGTCGACCGCCGTGACATGGGGGTCCTCCAGCAGCTCGCTGGGTGCGTAGATCGGAGCGACCGCGGCTCCGGCCTCCGCGAAGGCGTCGATCACCTCGTCGCGCGTGCGCCCGCCGATCCACGCACCCACGATTGCGTCGAGCTCGTCGGCGTGGGCCGCGCGCTGCCGGCCGGAGGCGAACCACGGCTCGTCGATGACGTCGGGCCGCCCGACGAGGCGCAGGACGCGCTCGGCGATGCGGTTGGCGCTGGTGGAGACCGCGACCCAGCGGTCGTCCGCGGTCCGGTAGGTGTTGCGGGGCGCGTTGTTGACCGAGCGGTTGCCAGCGCGGGGGAGGTCGAGCCCAAGCTGGTCCGCGTAGAGGAGGTGCGGACCGACCGCGGTGGTGATCGGTTCGAGGATGTTCATGTCGATCTGCTGGCCTCGGCCGCCGTGCGCGTCCCGGTGGTACAGCGCCATCATCACGGCGCTGGCCGCCGCCATCCCGGCGATCGAGTCGGCGAGCCCGAACGACGGCAGCGTGGGCGGGCCGTCGGGCTGGCCGGTCAACGCGGCGAACCCCGACATCGACTCGGCGAGGGTGCCGAACCCGGGCCGGTCGCGGTACGGGCCCTCCTGACCCCACCCGGTCATCCGCAGCAGCACGACGCCCGGGTTGCGCTCGGCCAGCGCCTCGTAGCCGACGCCCCAGCGCTCGAGCGTGCCGGGGCGGAAGCTCTCGACGACCACGTCGGCGGTCGCCACGAGCTCGAGGAACAGCTCAGCGCCGGTGTCGTCACCGAGGTACAGGCCGACCGTGCGCTTGTTGCGGGAGATCATCTTCCACCACAACGGGTGGCCGTCCCGATCGTAGCCGTGACCCCGCATGCCGTCGCCGTCGCGTGGGTGCTCGATCTTGATGACGTCCGCGCCGTAGTCGCCGAGGATCTGCGCGCACAGGGGTCCCGCGAGGATGGTGGAGATGTCGAGCACCCGGAGCCCGGTGAGCGGGCCGTCCGTCGGCGCGGTCGCCGTGTCGTCCACGCGCACTCCTACGTTCCGCTAGTGGAAACCTTGTTCCGTTGCGGAAGCTAGCTGCGGGAGCGGCTCACGGTCAACCCCACGTCGTGCCCGCGCCGGTACCCGAGCGCCGACGACAGCGAGTCCAGCGCCGCCAGCAGCGACGCGGTGTGGTCGTCGGCGTGATCGACGAAGCGCTCCTCCGGGCCGCAGACCGACACGACCGCCAGCAGCCCGCCGTTGCGGTCGAGGATGGGCGCGGCCACGGAGCTCGCCCCCGGCTGGCGCTCCCCGTCGGACCGCGCGTACCCGCGCCGCCTGATGTCGGTGAGTTGCTGCTGGAGCGCGTCCGGGTTCGTGATGGTCCGGTCTGTGATGGCATCCAGGCGCTGGCTGTCGAAGAACGCCTGGCGTTCGTCGTCCGGCAGCGACGCCAGCATCGCCTTCGACGATGCGCCGGCGTGCAGCGGGTAGGCCCCACCCAGCTGCACGACCATCTTGATGTCGCGTGCCGGTGTCGCCTGGTCGATGTAGACGCGACGCCACCCCACGCGGACCGACAGCGTCGAGGTCTCACCGGTCCGCGCGCACAGGTCCCGCATGGTGCCCCGTGCGAGCTCGTGGACATCGAGGCGGTCGAGGTAGGCGAGGCCGAGGTCGAGCACCCGGGGTCCGAGGCGGTAGCGGCGCGACTCGGCGTCGACCACCACGAAGCCCTTGACCCGGAACGACGCCAGGACGCGGTGCACCACGGCCTTCGACAGGTCGAGCCGCTCCGCGATCTCGGTCACGCCGAGGTCGACGACACCCGGATCGCCGAAGAGCTGCAGGACATCGAGCGCACGCTCGACCCCGGAGCTCGTGCGCGATCCACCGTCGTCGGCCTCCGACACGCCCGTCCACCCCTGTCCTCGATGAGTCATTGGGCCAGCAGGTTCGTACCCCGCCGGCCGGCATCTCATCAGGCAGCGCCTCGCGGCCGGACCGTGACGATACCGGCAGTGCCACTGGCACGTCGGGTCGATTCCACGGGTTGCTGCACACCGAGGCCCGCTATGCGGTGCGCGTGGTCCGGCACTGGCGACTCGACGGCGACCCGAGCCGGCTGAGCCGGACGCGCGCGGTCCTAGCTGCGCTGATCGGGCGGCAGCGCGTCGCTGGTCACCATGAGGCCCTTCGATGGCAGCCAGCGGGCGAGCGCGGCTCTCGGACCGTGGCCTGGGCGGCGCACGAGGTACGCGGAGTACTGCGGAAGCAACCGGACGCCCCAGCGGCGGCCGTCGTTGTGCAGACGCCCGCGGTCCCATCGGTTGCATGCGTCTGGTGACGTACAGCGACGGTCGGTCGGGCTTGAAAGCGAGGCGCGGAGGCGTCGTCGACCTCGACATCGAGCATCGATAGCTGGCGCCTTCACCGTGGCCATGTTGTTCCACCTCCTGTCGCCTGTCGCGCCGTCGCCACGTTGCAGCGCGCCGGCCTCCACTGCTTCCGACCTACCTCGGGAGGCAGACCAGACGGTGATCCTCGCCATTCGACAGTGCGTCCCGCGGTCACCGACGTATGGGGTAAGGGCAGCGCCGCCGTCGTGGTCGTCGAGGCGCGCGTCGCGCTGTCGAGCGGCGAACCACTCGCTTACGCACTGTGCGCATCTCGTCATCCGCGGTGCGGGAGGCTTCGGGTCATCAGGGCCGGCCGCGAGCGCCTTCAGCATCAACAGGCCGGCGACCGTCGCGACTGGGACCACGACGCCTGGCTGGACCTCCAAAGGTTCTGCGTCGCGCACCAGCTGTCGCGTCACGTTCTCGGCGGCAGCATCTGTGGCGGCTGCGACGGCGAGGTCGATGTCGCGTGTGAACCGCGGCTCGGTACGCGCCGACACCGCGAGCCCGCCGACCAGCGCGAATGCAGCGGATTCGCG
>CAYVGE010000229.1:0-6441 GCA_964450395.1 uncultured Actinomycetota bacterium | reverse complement strand
ATCATCGTGGTGACCGGCAACGACGTCGTCGACGCCTACACGGCCCTGCTGCGGGGCGGCTTCGGCTCCCGCGCCGCGCTGGGCCGCACCATCGGCAACGCGACCCCCCTGATCTTCACCGGCCTGGCCGTCGCGGTGCCGTTCCGCGGCGGGCTGTTCAACATCGGCGGTGAGGGCCAGCTGTTCGTCGGCGCGATCGCCGGCGTGGGCGTCGGCCTGCTGCTGCCCGGCCCCGGCCCCTTGGTCGCCTTCGTCGCCGTGGTCGCCGCCGGCCTGGCCGGCTGGGTGTGGGGCGCGATCCCCGGCCTGCTCAAGGTGTTCGGGGCCCACGAGGTCATCACGACCATCATGCTGAACTTCGTGGGGATCAACCTGGCGTACTGGCTGGCGCGCAACCCGTTGGCGGGCACCGGCGTCGTGCCGGGCACCGACTTCGTCGACGAGGGCGTGCGGCTCGCCCGGCTGGGCGGCGGCTTCGGCACCGCGCACTACGGGATCGTGCTGGGGCTGCTGGCCGCCGTCGTGACGTGGCTGTTCATCTGGCGGACCACCAAGGGCTACGAGATCCGTACCGTCGGCCAGTCGCCGGGCGCGGCGCGCTATGCCGGCATGTCGGTCGCCGGCGGCGGGTTCCTGGCGATCGCCCTCGGGGGCATGTTCGCCGGCCTCGGCGGCGGCCTTGAGGGCCTCGGCACCTTCGGCAAGGTCAGCGTGCCGTTCATCTCCAACCTCGGCTTCAACGGCATCGGCGTCGCGCTGCTGGGTCGCAACCACCCCGCGGGCGTGGTGCTCGGCGCCATCTTCTTCGGCGGCCTGGCCGGCGGCGCGCAGGAGATGCAGTTCGCGACCGGCGTCCCGCTCGACCTGGCCGACGTGCTCCTGGCCACCGTGCTGCTGTTCGTCACGGCGACCAAGCTCGGCGAGCTGCTCCTCGGACGACGCGCCCGGGCGCTGGCGGCGGGCACCAAGCTCGAGAAGGGGCTGGCGAGCTAGATGGACGAGCTCACCGCGCTGCTGGCCTCCACGATCCGCAACGCCACCCCCCTGGGCTTCGCCGCACTGGGCGGGCTGTTCAGCGAGCGCTCCGGCGTCATCAACATCGGCCTCGAGGGCATGATGCTGGCGTCGGCCTTCGGCGGGGTCGCGGCGGCCAACGGCACGGGCAGCACGACGACGGGGCTGCTGGTCGCCCTGCTGGTCGGTGCCGCGTTCGGCCTGCTGCACGCGGTCGCGTGCATCACCTTCGAGGCCGACCAGATCATCTCCGGCATCGCGATCAACCTGCTCGCCCTGGGCGGCACCGGGCTGTTGATGGTGGTGTTCTTCGGCTCGGGCGGCACGTCACCGCGCATCGACGCGTTCCGTGCGATCGACATCCCGCTGCTCGGCGACATCCCGGTGCTCGGCGCCGCGTTCAACCAGTCGGCGCTGGTGTACCTGCTCTACGTGCTGGTGCCGGCGATCTGGTGGGTCCTGTACCGCAGCCGGTTCGGCCTGCGGCTGCGCGCCGTCGGCGAGGTGCCCGAGGCGGTCGACACCGCTGGCATCAGCGTGTTCCGCATGCGCTACATCGGCGTCACGCTCTCGGGCGCCCTGGCGGGCCTGGGTGGCGCCTTCCTGTCGATGAGCCTGCTGTCGGCGTTCACCGAGAACATGACCGGCGGCCGCGGCTTCATCGCGCTGGCCGCGCTGATCTTCGGCCGGTGGAACCCGGTCGGCGCCTTCCTGGCGGCGCTGCTGTTCGGCTTCGCCCAGGCGGTCGTGTTCCGCGGCGGCATCGGCGTCACGATCGACCGCGAGTTCATCGAGATGTTCCCGTACCTGCTGGTCATCGTCGCGCTCGTCGGCTTCGGCGGCCGGGCCGTGCCGCCGGCGGCCAGCGGGCAGCCCTACCGCAAGGAGTGATCGCCGGCGCAACGGGAACCGATGTGACACCGGCGCCACGAACCATCGACACGCAAGGAGCTTCAGCCATGGTGCTGCGCAGCCCGTTGTCCGACGTCGAGATCCCCGACGTCTCGTTGCCGGCCTTCGTCCTGGAGCACGCCGGTGCACGCGCGGACAAGCCCGCGCTGATCGACGGCCCGTCCGGGCGCACGATCACCTACGGGCAGTTCGCCGACCAGGTGCACGCGTTCGCCGCCGGGCTGGCGGCGCGCGGGCTGCGGCCCGGTGAGGTGGTGGGCATCTTCAGCCCGAACATCCCCGAGTACGCGATCGCCTTCCACGGCATCGCCGCCGCGGGCGGCACGGTCACCACGGTCAACCCCATGTCGACCGCCGAGGAGCTGGCACGCCAGCTGACCGCGGCGGGCGCGCGCTTCCTGCTGGCGGCTGCGTCGTTCGCCGACACCGCCACCGGGGCGGCGTCGGCTGCGGGCGTCGAGCAGGTCTGGTCGTTCGGTGAGGCAGAGGGCCTCCCGGCGGCCACCGAGCTGTTCGGCGACCCGGCGGACGCGCCGGACGTCGCGATCGATCCGACCGGGGACCTGGTGGTCCTGCCCTACTCGAGCGGCACCACGGGGCTGCCGAAGGGCGTCATGCTGACGCACCGCAACCTGGTGGCCAACGTCATCCAGTCGTCGGCGCTGCTCGACACCGCCGAGGACGACGTGGTCATCGGCGTGCTGCCGTTCTTCCACATCTACGGGATGACGGTGATCATGAACCTGGCGCTGCGCAACGGCGCCACCGTGGTCACGATGCCGCGCTTCGACCTCGAGCAGTTCCTCGGACTGCACCAGGAGCACGGCATCACCCAGTGCTACGCCGTGCCGCCGATGGTCCTGGCGCTGGCCAAGCAGCCGGCGGTCGACCAGTTCGACCTGTCGTCGCTGCGGTTCGTGATGTCCGGCGCGGCGCCGTTGTCGGCCGAGCTGGCCGACGCCGCCGGCGAGCGGCTGGGCTGCCCCGTGATCCAGGGGTACGGGATGACCGAGACGAGCCCGGTGACCCACGTGAACCCGGTCGAGCGCAACAAGCCCGGTTCAGTCGGCGTGCTGGTGCCGGGCACCGAGGGCAAGCTCGTCGACATCGCCACCGGCGATGAGGTCGCACCCGGTGAGCGCGGTGAGGTGTGCGTCCGCGGGCCGCAGGTCATGCGGGGCTACCTGGACGACCAGGCGGCCACCGACGCGATGATCGACGCCGACGGGTGGCTGCACACCGGTGACATCGCCACCGTCGACGACGAGGGCTACTTCACCGTCGTGGACCGGGTCAAGGAGCTGATCAAGTACAAGGGCTACCAGGTGGCGCCGGCCGAGCTCGAGGCGCTGCTGCTCGAGCACCCGCAGATCGCCGACGCCGCGGTCATCGGGCGTCCCGACGAGGAGGCCGGCGAGATCCCAGTGGCGTTCGTGGTCGCCGAGGGGCTCGAACCGGACGCGGTGCTCAGCTTCGTGGCCGACCGGGTCGCGCCCTACAAGAGGATCCGTGGCATCGAGTTCGTCGAGTCGATCCCCAAGTCGGCGTCGGGCAAGATCCTGCGGCGTGAGCTGAGCGGCCGGTGAGCGACGGTCACGACCGCGCCGGGGCCGACGGGGTCGGCCGGCTCCGGCGGGCCGGGGCACTCACGGTCGTCGAGCACCCGCTGGCGGGCCACCTGCTCGCGGGCCTGCGCGACGAGGCGACCGCTCCCGAGCGCTTCCGCTCGCTCACCGAACGCCTGGCGACCGTGCTCGCGCTCGAGGCGACGCGCGGGCTGCCCACGCGGCCGGCGACGGTCACCACCCCGCTGGAACCGGCCGAGGTGGCGCTGCTGGACGGCAACGTCATCGCGGTCCCGATCCTGCGGGCGGGGCTGGGCCTGCTGCCCGCGGTGACCCGGCTGCTGCCCGATGTGCAGGTGGGCTACGTGGGGCTCGAACGTGACGAGGAGACCCTGCAGCCGTCGTCGTACTACCTGAAGGTGCCGCCGCTGGACGACCGGCCGGTGCTGCTGCTCGACCCGATGCTCGCCACCGGAGGGTCGGCCAGCTTCGCGGCGCACCTGCTGCGCGAGCGCGGGGCGACCGACCTGACGCTGGTGTGCGTCGTGGCCGCGCCGGAGGGCGTCGAGCGGCTGACGTCGGACCACCCGGACGTGCGCATCGTCACGGCCGGGCTGGACGCCCGGCTCAACGACGTGGGCTACATCGTGCCGGGACTGGGCGACTTCGGCGACCGGTTGTTCGGCACCTTCGGCGGGTGAGATTCGGGCACGCCGACCGGCCGCCGCGCACCTCCCGGCACCGCCGCGACCGCCCCCGGAGCGTCATGACGGTCGCGGCGCCGCAGCTTTCCGGGTGGCGGCCGACGGTATCCTCGCGGACGGACCTTGACGACAGGCGACGACCACACCATGCCGGTACGACGACGCGTGCTCGCGGCGACGCCCGCACAGCTCGCGGACGCGCTGGCCGACCTCGGTGCGGACGACCCCGATCTGGTGGGGGTCGACGTCGAACGCGCCGACGCAGACCGCTACTGGCGCCACCCCGCGCTGATCCAGCTGGGGGTCGACGGCGTCGTCGTGCTCGTCGACCCACAGGACGACCTCGACCTGGCGCCGGTCGCGGCGTTCCTGCGCGACCGCACGGTCGTGCTGCACGCCATGGACAACGACGTGGCACCGCTGGCCAGCGTGGGCATCGACCTCGCAACCGTCGAGGACACCGCCGTCGCGGCCGCCATGCTGGGTCTGCCGACCGGGCTGGAGGCGCTGCTCGAGCAGCTGCTGGACATCTCCTTCACCGGCGACAAGCAGCGGATGCAGCGGGCCGACTGGTCACGGCGCCCCCTGCCCGAGGCCATGCTCGACTACGCGGCGGCCGACGTCGCCGACCTGGGTCGGCTGTGGCTGGGCCTGCGCGCCCGCCTGGACGCCGCCGGGCGCTGGGACTGGTACGTCCAGGAGCGGGACGCTGTGCGCGCCCTGCCTCCACTGGAGGAGCGGCGTGCGTGGACGCGGCTGCGCGGCCTGGGCCGCCTGGACCGGCGGTCCCAGACCCGTGCCCGCGAGCTGTGGCGCGTGCGCGAGACGCTGGCACGCGACACCGACACCGCGCCGGGGCGCATCGTGTCCGACCGGGTGCTGCTGGCGCTGGCCGGCACCCCCGCCACCGATCCGCGCGAGCTGCGGCGCGCCGGCGTGCGGCGGCAGGCGGCCCGCCGCTTCGGCGCGCAGCTGCTGGAGGCGTTGCGCGACGGCGAGGGCGCCGAACCGGTCCGCCGCCGCGGTCGTCGCTTCGACGACCGCGAACGGGCGCTGGTCGACGAGCTGCGGGCGGCCCGCACGCGGGTCGCCGAACAGGTCGACCTGGACCCTGGCGTGCTGTGCCCCAACCGGACCCTCGAGCAGGCGGTGGCCGCCGGACCCGCGACCCGCGACGAGCTCCGCGACGCCCTCGACGTGCGGCCCTGGCAGTGGGCGCTGCTGGCCGACGCGTTCACCGACGCGTTGACCGACGCGCTGCAGGGAACACCGGCACCCGCGTCCGACTGACCCGACCGACCGCGAGGACCCACCGATGGCCGACATCCTGAACCCCGACGCCCTGCACCACGAGCTCGACCGGCTCGACGGCTGGGAGGGCACCGTGAAGGAGGGGATCTCGAAGGCCTACGACTGCGGTGACTTCGCAGGCTCGATGGCCTTCGTCAACCAGCTGGCCGACCACGCCGAACAGGTCGGGCACCACCCGGACCTGGCGATCAGCTGGGACACGGTCACCGTGACCTACATCACCCACTCGGCCGGGGGCGTCACCCAGGCCGACATCGAGCAGGCCCGCGCGGTCGACGGCCTGCGCAGCTGATCGACGGGTTGCCTGCCCGGACCCCGGCCAGCTCAGCGCTGGCCGGCGGCCAGCTGCAGGCGGCGCAGACCGGCCGGCAGCGCGAAGTGCATCTGCTCGTCGATGACGTCGACCGCCTCGACGGTGGCGCCCCGCGGCAGCGCCTGCAGCGCCGCGATCACGCGGCCGACGAGCAGGTCGGGCGCGCTGGCCCCCGAGGTCAGGCCGATCGTGTCGACGCCCTCGAGCCACGCGGGGTCGATCGCGTCGGCGTCGTCGATCAGGTGGGCGGCGGTCGCACCGTGCTCCCGGGCGACCTCGACCATCCGCTTGGAGTTCGACGACGTGTCGGACCCGACCACCAGCACCAGGTCGGCCCGGTCCGCGAGGACCCGGGTGGCGTCCTGCCGGTTCTGGGTGGCGTAGCAGATGTCGTCGCCGCGGGGCCCGCGCGCGCTGGGGAAGCGCGCCTTGAGCGCCGCGATCACCCGGTTGGCGTCGTCGACCGACAGCGTGGTCTGGGAGATGTAGGCCACGTGGTCGGGATCGCGCACCTCGAGCTCGGCGACGTCCCCGGGGGTCTCGACCAGGTGGATGGCGTCGGGCGCGTGGCCCATGGTGCCGATGACCTCCTGGTGGCCCTCGTGGCCGATCAGGACGATGT
>CAYVGE010000228.1:653-6497 GCA_964450395.1 uncultured Actinomycetota bacterium | reverse complement strand
CGATCGGCGGGTTCCAGCTGGTGCAGGGCAAGCTCGTCGACATGGCCGTCGAGCTCACCAAGGGCCTCCTGCTGGCCCTGCACCTCGCCCGCCGCAAGGACGCGGGGCAGCTCGCCCACCAGCAGACCAGCGTCGGCAAGCTCAACAACACGCGCGAGGCCATCCGCATCGCCCGGACCGCCCGCACCATCCTGGGTGGCGACGGCGTCACCGACCGCTTCCCGGTCATGCGCCACAGCATGAACCTGGAGTCCGTGCTGACCTACGAGGGCACCGAGGAGATGCACACGCTCATGCTGGGCGAGGCCATCACCGGGCTGCGGGCGTTCACCTGACGCCGGCACCCCGATGGCTGACCGCGGTGTGCGTGGTGGCGGGGCGCCGGTGACCGTGTCGATCGCCGCCGCCGCCCGCGCGCTGCGCGCCGGCGATCTGTCGCCGGTCGAGCTCACCGAGGCGTGCCTGGCGCGCATCGACGCCGTGGACGGCGAGCTCCGCGCCTTCGCCACGGTGACCGCCGACGTGGCACGCCGGCAGGCGGCGGCTGCCGAGCGCCAGCTCGACGACGATCCCGACGGACGCCGTCCGCTGCTCGGCATCCCGGTCGGCGTCAAGGACATCGTCGACGTCGCGGGGGTGGCCACCCGTGCCGGATCGCGGGCACGACCCGACGTGCCGGCGGCGGCCGACGCCGAGGTCTGGCGGCGCCTGGCGGAGGCCGGCGCGGTGCTGGTCGGCAAGACCACGACCCACGAGCTCGCATACGGCGTGACGACGCCGCCGACGCGCAACCCGCGCGACCCCGCCCGGGTCCCGGGCGGATCGTCCGGCGGATCGGCCGCGGCGCTGGCGGCCGGCATGTGCCTCGGGGCGGTCGGCACGGACACGGCCGGGTCGATCCGCATCCCCGCGGGCCTGTGTGGCGTCGTCGGGTGCAAGCCGACGCGCAGGGCGTGCCCGACCGACGGGGTCCTGGCGCTGGCACCGACGCTCGACCACGTCGGTCCGCTCGGGCGCACGCCGGGCGACGCCGCCCTGCTCCTGGCGGCGATGACGGGTGCTGCGGTGCACGGTGGTCGTGTGGCCCCGGACAGCCTGCGCGTCGGGGTCGCGACCACCGGTGCGTTGTGGACGCCGGCCGTCCGCGCGGCCTTCGACCGCACCGTCACCGCGCTCGCCGATGCCGGGGCGCGGGTCGAACCGGTCGAGGTGCCGTCCCTCGGGGACGCCGGCTGGCACGGCGACCGCGTCATCACCGTCGAGGCGGGCGTCGAGCACGCCGAACTGCTCGCCGCGGCGGGTGACCGGCTGTCGCCGGCCACCAGGGCGAAGCTCGAGGGGGCCGGACGCATCGACGGGCCGACCTACCTGCGGGCCCTGCGCCACGGCGTCGAGGTCCGTCGCGGCCTGGAGGGCGCGCTCGCCGTGCACGACGTCCTGCTGGCCCCCGGCGTGGCGGTGACCGCCCCGCCGTACGGCGCCGAACGGGTGCAGGTCGGCGACGCCGACCTGCGGGTGGGGCGGGCCCTGTGCTGGAACACCGCCATCGCCAACCTGGCCGGCCTGCCGGCGGTCGCCCTGCCCGCCGGGGTCGGCGACGACGCGTTGCCCGTCGGCGTGCAGCTGGTCGGTCCGGCCGGACGGGATGCCTGGCTGCTGGCCGCCGCGACGGCGGTGGCCGCGGTGCTCGACGGGTGAGCCGGGGGTCGCGGGCGGTGCTGGTCATCGGCGGGGTCGCACATGGGTGCGGGCCGGCCGCTCGCTGTCGCCTCCTACTGTTGACGTAGGCACGGGCGTTTGCGATGGTCGACGGCGGGACGGGTCTCGCACCGGTCCAATCGCCGTCCGTCATCACGCACCGGGAGCTCACCGCATGCGTCGCCTCGCCGTCCTCCTGTCCGTCCTGGCGCTTCTCGCCGCCTGCAGCGGTGGCGGTGAGGCGGTCGAGGGTGAAGGGTTGAGCAGCGAGGCGACCGGCCAGTCCGAGGCCGCCGGTGGGCAGGGCGCGGCGCCGGCCGGGACGCTGGTCGCGGCGATCGGCAGCCAGCCCGACCAGCTCGACCCCCACTCGACGACGGCGTACCCGGCCTTCCAGGTCCTCGAGAACGTCTACGACACCCTGGTCGTGCCCAACCCGGACAACCTCGAGATGGAGCCGGCGCTGGCGACCGAGTGGGAGACCAGCGACGACAACCTCACCTGGACGTTCACGTTGCGCGACGACGTCACGTTCCACGATGGCTCCGAGTTCGACTCGGCCGACGTGGCCTACTCGTTCAACCGCATCATCGACGAGGAGCTGGCCAACGCCTTCCGGTTTGCCAACGTCGAAACCATCAACACGCCCGACCCGCAGACGGTCGAGATCGTGCTGACCGAGCCGACGCCGAACCTGCTCGCCAACATCGGCGGGTTCAAGGGCATGGCGATCCTGCCGGAGGGCGCCGCTGACGACCTCGACCTCGCCACGGAGGGCAACGGGACGGGGCCGTTCACCCTCGAGTCGGTCAACTCCGACTCGATCGAGCTCGCAGCGTTCGACGACTACTGGGGCGACCCAAAGCCGAGCGTCGACGGCGTGCAGTTCCGGTTCATCAGCGAGCCCACGACGGCGCTGACCGAGCTGCAGACCGGCACCGTCGACTGGACCGACAACATCCCGCCGCAGCAGATCGAGTCGCTGGCCGACGCCGACGACGTCACGCTCGAGACCACCCCGAGCGTCGACTACTGGTACATGACCGCGAACTTCGACGTCGAGCCGTTCGGCGACCCGAAGGTGCGCGAGGCGCTGTCGTACGCCATCGACCGCCAGGCGATCACCGAGGCCGCCAAGTTCGGGGCGGCGACGGTCAACCAGACCGCGATCCCCGCCGACAGCGTCTGGTACTACGACTACGCGCCCTACAGCTACGACCCGGACCGTGCCCGCCAGCTGCTCGAGGAGGCCGGTGTCAGCGACGTTTCGATGGGGCTCATGGTCACCGACGAGTTCCCCGAGACCATCACCGCCGCCGAGGTCATCGCCAGCCAGCTCGGCGAGGTCGGCATCAACGTCGACATCCAGCAGGAGACGTTCGCCACGTGGCTCGACCGCAATGACCAGGGCGACTTCGACGCGTTCATGCTCGGCTGGCTCGGCAATCTGGACCCCTTCGGCTTCTACCACTCGCAGCACATCTGCGACGGTGCGAACAACGCGCAGAACTACTGCAACGAGGAGACCGACGAGCTACTCAACCAGGCGGCGACCGAGACCGATCAGGACCAGCGCAAGCAGCTGTACGACCAGGCGGCGAAGCAGATCGTCGATGACAACAGCTACATCTACATCTACAACCCCGACGTCGTGCAGGCGTGGAAGCCGGGGGTCTCCGGGTTCGTCACGCGTCCCGACAAGGCGATCAACTTCGAGACGGTCCAGCTGAGCGAGTAGGACACCGTGGGTGGCTACATCGCACGGCGGGCGCTGCAGGCCGTCGGCGTGCTGTTGGGCGTCAGCGTGCTGGTGTTCGCCATCATCCACCTGGTGCCCGGCGATCCCGTCCGGCTGGCCCTGGGGACCCGCTTCGACCAGGCGACCTACGACGCGCTGCGTGCGCGCGCCGGCCTCGACCAGCCGCTGATCGTCCAGTACTTCAACTGGATCGGCGGCGCGCTGACCGGCGACCTGGGCGTCAGCTTCCGCAGCGGTCGCCCCGTGACCGAGCTCATCCTCGAGCGGCTGCCCGCCACGTTGTCGCTGGCGGGCGGGGCGATCGTGGTGGCGCTGGTCATCGCGGTGCCGCTCGGCATCGTGTCGGCGGTCCGCCAGGGCTCGGTGCTCGACTACGCCGCCACGGGCTTCAGCCAGGCCGGCATCTCGATCCCCGACTTCTGGATGGGGATCCTGTTCATCCTGTTCTTCTCGCTGCAGCTCGACCTGCTGCCGCCGTCGGGATACGTCGGCCTCTTCACGAACCCGTGGGAGTGGTTCACGCACCTGCTCATGCCGGCGGTCACGGTCGGGGTGGTGTCCGGCTCGATCCTGACCCGCTTCGTGCGGTCGTCGATGCTCGAGGCGCTCGGCGAGGACTTCACCCGCACGGCGCGCTCGAAGGGGCTGCGCGAGCGGCTGGTCGTCCGCCGCCACGCGCTGGCCAACGCGCTGATCCCCGTGGTCACGATCGCCGGCCTGCAGCTGGCGTACCTGCTGTCGGGGGTGGTCGTCGTGGAGCAGGTCTTCGCCTGGCCGGGCCTGGGGCTGCTGGCGCTCAACGCGGTCCAGGCGCGCGACTACCCGGTCCTGCAGGGGGCGGTGCTGCTGTTCGCCGTGTTCTTCCTGCTCGTGAACCTGGCCGTCGACCTGCTGTACGCGTTCCTCGACCCGAGGATCCGATACTGATGGCTGCCGTCGACACCACCGAGGCCGGCGCCCCTCCGGCACCCGCGTCCACCTCCCGCTGGCGCGAGACGCTGGGCATCGTCGCACGCAACCGGCTCGCGCTGTTCGGGATGATCGTCCTGGCGATCCTGATCGTCGCGGCGCTGATCGGGCCCTACATCGCACCGTACGGCTACAACGAGATCAACATCCCGGACCGGTTGACCGGGCCGAGCCTGGAGCACCCGTTCGGCACCGACGACCTGGGGCGCGACGTGTTCAGCCGCGTGCTGCTGGGCGCCCGCGTGTCGCTGCTGGTCGGGTTCGTCGCCGTCGGCATCTCGTTGACCGCCGGCACGCTGTTCGGCCTGGTCGCGGGCTTCTACGGCGGGCGCATCGACGATCTGATCATGCGGGCGATGGACGTGCTGTTCGCCTTCCCGGCCATGCTGATGGCGATCGCGGTGCTCGCGATCCTGGGCCCGGGCACCGTCAACGCGATGATCGCGATCGGCATCGTCTACACGCCGATCTTCGCCCGGGTCACGCGCGGCAGCGTGCTGAGCGTCCGCGAGTCGGTGCACGTGCGTGCCGCCCGCTCCCTGGGCGCCGGCGACGCGCGGCTGCTCGGCCTGCACATCCTGCCCAACGTCCTCACTCCGATCATCGTGCAGACCAGCGTCAGCCTGGCGTTCGCGATCCTGTCGGAGGCAGCCCTGTCGTTCCTGGGCCTGGGCACCCAGCCGCCGGACCCCTCGTGGGGCCGGATGCTGTCCGAGGGCCGGGGCTTCATCGAGCAGGCGTGGTGGATCGCGGTGTTCCCCGGCCTGGCGATCTTCTTCACGGTCCTGTCGTTCAACGTGCTGGGGGACGCGATGCGTGACGCGCTGGACCCGCGGCAGCGGTCGGCCATCGAGTCGCGGGGGATGCAGGCATGAGTGGGGAGACCAGCACCGCCGCCCAGAGCACCGCCGACTACGAGGGCGAGCCGGTGCTGCAGGTAGCCGATCTGCAGGTCGCCTTCGGCACCAAGCGTGGCCGCGCCGACGTCGTCAACGGCCTGACCTACGACCTGTACCCGGGCGAGACCCTCGCGCTGGTGGGCGAGTCGGGCAGCGGCAAGAGCGTCAGCACGCTCGCGCTGATGGGCCTCGTGCCCCAGCCCCCCGGCAGGGTCACGGGCGTGGTCCGCTACGACGGACGCAACCTGGTCGAGGCGTCCGATGCCCAGATGCGCACCGTCCGGGGCAACGACATCGCGATGATCTTCCAGGACCCGATGACGTCGCTGAACCCGGTGATGACGGTCGGCGACCAGGTGACCGAGGGGATGAAGCTGCACCTCGGCCTGTCGGAGTCTGATGCGCGCACGCGGGCGGCCGAGCTGCTGTCGCAGGTCGGCATCCCCGCCGCCGAGTCGCGGCTCGACAACTACCCGCACCAGTTCTCCGGCGGCATGCGCCAGCGGGTGATGATCGCGA
>CAYVGE010000228.1:0-643 GCA_964450395.1 uncultured Actinomycetota bacterium | reverse complement strand
GCCGAAGGTGCTGATCGCCGACGAGGCCACGACCGCGCTCGACGTCACCATCCAGGCGCAGATCGTCGAGCTGATCCAGGACCTGCAGCGCGAGTTCGGCACCGCGGTGATCTGGATCACCCACGACCTCGGCGTCGTCGCCGGCCTCGCCGACCGGGTGATGGTCATGTACGCCGGGCGGATCGTCGAGCAGGCGGACGTCGACGACCTCTACGACGAGCCGCTCCACCCCTACACCGACGGGCTCCTGGGGTCGCTACCGGTCCTGGGGCAGGGGGCGGGCAAGTCGCTGACGGCCATCCCGGGACTGCCGCCCGATCCCACCGACATGCCGCAGGGGTGCGCCTTCTGGCCGCGGTGCCCGCACCGCCTCGACGAGCGCTGCGAGACCGAGGAGCCGCCGCTGCACGAGGTGCGCGAGCGCCACTGGAGCCGCTGCTTCTACGAGGTGCCTGAGGAGGAGGCGGTCGGCCGATGAGCGGCAGTCGCCCGCCGTCTCCTCGGCGACGGGGACCGACCTCGACGGCGCGGAGGGTGCCATGAGCGACGGTGACGTCCTGCTCGACGTCCAGGACCTGCGGGTCTGGTTCCCCGAGCACAGCGGTGGGATCCTGCGGCGGGTGACCGGCCACGTCAAGGCCGT
>CAYVGE010000227.1:0-6535 GCA_964450395.1 uncultured Actinomycetota bacterium | reverse complement strand
AGGACACTGCCCTCTCAAGGCAGCGGCGCCGGTTCAAATCCGGTCGGGGCTACTCCATGCATCTGCGGGATCACTCTTCCGAGTGGTCCCGTACACGCCTGTGGACGGTGACGGAGCGTGTGCTTCGTCCCGCGACGCGGCCGCTCGGGGGCGTCAGGACGTCGCGCGGTGCAGCATCCGTCGGCGGGCGCCGCCGGTCAGCAGCAGGCCGACCTCCGCGGCGGCCAGGACGATGCCGATCACGCTGCCGGCACCCCGCAACGGCGCCGCGGCGCCGACCAGCGTGACGGCGCCGACCAGCACGCCCAGGGGCCAGGCCCACGCGCGACGCCGGGCGACGCCGTAGCTGACCGCGCCGTGCAGGCCGGCGGCGACGGTGAAGGCGATCGCGGCCGGCCACACGGGGCGCGAGCCGCCGGGACCGAGGGCGGAGACCAGGGGGAGCTCGACGCCCATGTGACCGACGGCGAGCAGAGCCGACCCGACGGCGAGCGCGCCACTGGCCCACACCACGCCGTCGAGCGCGGTGACGCCGTCGGTGGGGGTGTCGGTCACAGGCTGACCACCTGCAGGTCGGTGACCCGGTCGCCGTCCTGGCGGAAGCGCACGCGCTGGCCCAGGCGGAGCTCCTCCAACCCGCTGTCGAGGAACGCGCGGGTGTCGAACGCCAACTCGACCAGCCCGTCGTCGACCAGCGTGCCGGCGCCGGTCTCGATGTCGAACTCCTTGATCGTGCCCTGCGGCATCGCGGGTGCTCCTGGTGGCTCGGGCGGAACGGGCGGACGTCGGCGGCGGTGCCGGTCAGCCGGACCCGGGACCGTCGACGCCGCCAGCGTAGCGATCGACGTCACCGGGCCGGTCCACGTCGTGTGCCAGGCCGGGTGACGAGAGCAGGACCGCGCGCACGCCGGCGGCGGTGGCGGCCGCGAGGTGCGCCGCCGCGGAGCCGGGGCCGTAGGCGGTGGAGATCACGTCGACGGGGCGACGCAGCAGCGCCCCGGTGCCCCCGTCGTCGGTGGCGGCCACGACGACGCCGGGCTCGTGCGCGCCGGCATCGACGACCCGCGTGAGGTCGACGACGGCCAGGCGCGGGAGATCGGCGACGACCACCAGGCTGGCGCCGGTGCGCAGGTCGGCGGTGGCGTGGGCCACCGCCCGGTTGAGCCCGCCCGGCGGCTGCCGGACGACCTCGACCCCGGCAGCCCGCGCGAGCCCGGCTCCCGCGTCGTCGCCCACGACCGCACGGACGTGCGTCACCCCGGGCGTGGCCGCGCAGACCTCGGTGACGTGACCGAACAGGCGGGTCATCAGCGCCTGTCGCTGGCGGGCGGTGTAGCGGCCGGCCAGCCGCTGCTTGACGTGGCCGAGCGGCTTGAGCGGGATGATCGCGGTGATCGGCACGGTCCGACGGTAGCCCGTCGACCCTGCGTCGCACCGAGCCTCTAGACTCCAGACCCGATGACGACCGGCGCGCCCCCGACGCCGTACCGGCGGACGGTCCGCGGCGCCGAGGCATGAGGGGACCGTAGATGGTGGTGGAGCGCATCCGCGTGCTGGTGCTGTTGGGCGGACGCTCCGCGGAGCACGAGGTCTCGTGCCTGTCGGCGCGCAACGTCGTCGCCGCGCTCGACCGCGACCGCTTCGCCGTCACGCTGGTCGGCATCACGCGTGAGGGCCGCTGGACGCTGCTCGACGCGGTGCCCGCGTCGGGCGACGGGATGCCGAGCGTGCCCGACGGCGGCGACACCGTCGCGCTGGTCAACGGCGTCAAGGGCCCGCGACTGGTCCGCTTCGCCGGGGACGGTGACGGCGAGCTGCTCGGACCGGTCGACGTCTGCTTCCCGGTGCTGCACGGGCCCTACGGTGAGGACGGTACGGTGCAGGGCCTGCTCGCCAGCATGCGCGTGCCCTATGTGGGCGCCGACGTGGCGTCCAGTGCGGTCGGCATCGACAAGCGGCAGATGAAGAACGTCTTCACGGCGCGCGGGTTGCCGCAGGTGCCCTACGTGGCGGTGCGCCGCGACCGGCTGGAGCGGGAGCACGACGCGGTCCTCGACGAGATCGAGGCGCGACTGGCCTATCCGCTGTTCACCAAGCCCGCGCGTCAGGGATCGTCGATCGGCATCTGCAAGGTCCGTGACCGCGGCGAGCTGGCGGCCGGCATCGCCGAGGCGCTCGATCACGACCGCTGCGTGCTGGTCGAGCAGGGGCTCGAGGGCGTCCGCGAGCTCGAGTGCGGTGTGCTCGGCAACACCGAGATCGAGGTGACCCCACCCGGCGAGATCCTGACGAGCCACGAGTTCTACGACTACGAGGGCAAGTACCTCGACGACGACGTGCGCCTCCAGTGCCCCGCCGACGTGCCCGACGAGGTGCTCGAGCGGTGCCGCACCCTGGCGCGGCAGGCGTACGAGGCGATCGGGGCCCGTGGGATGGCGCGGGTCGATCTGTTCTACGCGGACGGCGACGTCCTGGTCAACGAGATCAACACCATCCCCGGGTTCACCGCCGCGTCGATGTTCCCCCACGTGTGGGCGACGCAGGGCCTGGAGGCACCGCTGCTGGTCGAGCGGCTCCTGGAGCTGGCGCTGGAGGCCGCCGACCGCGACGGTCGCTTCTCGCCGTGACGGCGGCCGGGTTCCCTGCCCGCCGATGCGGGACCCGGCGGCCGACCGGGTGGGCTAGAGGCTGACGATCGGGCAGGTCAGCGTGCGGTCGATCCCGTCGATGGCCTGGATGCGCGAGACGACCATGCGGCCCAGCTCGTCGATGTCGTTGGCGCAGGCGCGCACGATCACGTCGTAGGGGCCCGTGACGTCCTCGCTGCTCTCCACGCCGGGGACGTCGCGGATCGCCACCGCCACGTCCGCCGCCCGGCCCACCTGCGTCAGGACGAGGATGTAGGCCGTGATCATGGCGGCTCCGAACACGCGGTGACGGGCGCTGGCACCGGGGAACCCCGGGGGTGTGGGGTGATCCTCACACGTCAGGCTCCGCAGCACCAGCGCAAGCGTCGGGCCGGCGGTGTCAACCGGTGTTCGACCGCGGCCGCCGGGGCCGCCGCAGTCCGGCGGCGTGCAGCCGCAGGACCAGCTCACGGCTGGAGATGGGCGTGGCGCCCAGCGCGACCGCGTCCTCCCAGCGGTCGTCGGGCAGGTCGTAGTGGTCGCCCTGGAACCACTCGCGGCGCATGCCGAGCCGAGCCGCGAACGCATGCAGCTCCGTGAAGTCGCGGTCGGAGGCCAGGTGCGCCCAGCGCCGGCCGCGCCACCGCCACAGCGGCCGGTCGACGATGATCACGTCGCCGGGCGGTCAGGCGGTGCGCTGCGGTGGGCGCTGGACCTTGCCGGCCTTCATGCACGAGGTGCAGACGTCGGCGCGCCTGGTGCGGATGCCGTCCCAGATGCGGATGCGCTGGATGTTGGGGTTCCAGCGCCGCTTGCTCCGGCGGTGCGAGAAGCTCACCTGGTAGCTGAAGTGCGGGCCTTTTCCGCAGATCTCACAGACGGCAGCCATCGAAGGATCCTTGCATCGGGTGTGACAGGTGCGTGGCGGATCACTGCGAAGGGGCGGATCGCCGACGCGCGACCGGCACCCGGAATGCTACCGGCGGTCGTGGGGTTCGCAAGCCGGCGCCGGGCGCTGCATAGACTCGCCCGTGACCCGGCACCTTCGTGGACCGCCGACGGCGCGCCGAGAGGACCATGACCGACCAGCACCACCCAGCCACCCCGGCCGACGCGGCCGCCTGGCTCGACGCGCCGGTCGGCGACGTGCCCGGCGTGAGCGGCAGGGTCGCCACGACGCTGCGGACGACCTTCGGCATCCGGACCGTCCGCGACCTGCTGGAGCACTACCCGGCACAGGACCGCTACCGCGACCTCGGAGCGGTGACCGAGCCGACGCTCGAGCTGCTGGGCGAGCAGGTGACCGTGATCGGCGCGATCGACGGCTGGTCGATCGCGCGTCCGCGTGGCCGTCGCATGACGATCGCCCGCGCCCGCGTGCGGACGGCGGCCGGATCGGTCGTCGAGGCGCCGTTCTTCAACCAGGAGTGGCGCGCGAGGAAGCACCCGCAGGGCACACGGGTGGCGCTGGCGGGCGTGCTCGAGCGGTTCCGGTCGACGCTGCAGCTCAAGAACCCCAAGGTCATCGAGCTCGACGACGCGGGCGCCGTGTCGCAGGAGGCGCGGATCGTCGCGACCTACCCGGCGACCGAGAAGCTGTCGAGCCCCCGCATCGCGGCGCTGGTCGGTGCTGCGCTCGATGCGCTGCCACGCGTGCCGGACGTCGTGCCCGAGACGCTCCTGGCCCGCCACGGGCTGATGGACGTCGACGACGCGCTGCGCACGATCCACCGGCCACCGTCGCTGGGGGCGGTCCCCCCGGCACGCGACCGGTTGGTCTACGACGAGCTGCTGACGTTGCAGCTGGGGCTGCAGCGCCGGCGGCGGCGCCTGGAGGCGGAGGAGGTCGGCCTGTCCCAGCCGCCGGTCGCCGACGGCCTGGCCGCGCGGCTGATCGACGCGCTGCCCTTCGCGCCGACGGACGCGCAGCGCCGCGCCTTCGCCGAGCTCGACCGCGACCTGGGCGGCCCCCGGCCGATGCACCGCCTGCTGCAGGGAGACGTGGGCGCGGGCAAGACGCTGGTCGCGGCCCACGCCATGCTCACCGCGGTCGACAACGGCCGGCAGGCCGCGCTGATGGCGCCGACCGAGGTGCTGGCCGAGCAGCACGTGCGGACCTTCGAGCAGCTGCTCGGGCCGCTGGACGTGAACATGTTCGACGGGCCGCGGCTGGCGCTGGTCACCGGCAGCACCACGACCACGCAGCTGCGGGGCATCCTCGCCGAGCTGGCCGCCGGCGACATCCAGATGGTCGTGGGCACCCACGCGCTGCTCGAGGACCGCGTCATGTTCGCCGACCTCGGCGTGGTCGTCGTCGACGAGCAGCACCGCTTCGGCGTGCGCCACCGCGCCCGCCTGCGCGACAAGCGGGCCGACGGCAGCTCGCCCGACGTGCTGGTGATGACGGCGACGCCCATCCCGCGGTCGTTGGCGCTGACGGTGTACGGCGACCTCGACGTGACGGTGCTCGACGAGCTGCCGCCCGGCCGGACGCCGGTCACCACGACGGTGCTGCCCGCCGATTCGCCGCGTCGGGCCGGGCTGTACGACTTCATCCGCGACCGGGTCGGGGCGGGGGAGCGCGCCTACGTCGTCTGCCCGCTGGTCGCCGACTCGGAGGTGCTCGAGGAGGTCACGTCGGCCGAGGCGGTCCATGCCGAGCTGTCGCGCGGCGCGTTCGCCGACCTCGACGTCGGCCTGGTGCACGGCCAGCTGTCGTCGACGGAGAAGGACGAGGCGATGGCCGCATTCCGCAGCGGCAGGACGCAGGTCCTGGTGGCCACCACGGTCATCGAGGTCGGCGTCGACGTGCCCGAGGCCACCGTCATGGTCATCGAGGACGCCGACCGCTTCGGGCTGAGCCAGCTGCACCAGCTGCGCGGGCGCATCGGCCGTGGCGGCGGTCGCAGCTACTGCGTGCTGTTCACCCGCAGCACCGACGGCAACGCACGGCTCGCCGCGTTGGCCGCCACGACCGACGGCTTCGAGCTGGCGGAGACCGACCTGCGGCTGCGCGGCGAGGGCAGTCTGTTCGACACCCGCCAGTCGGGCCTGCCCGACCTGCACCTCGCGCAGCTGGTCCGGGACCAGCGGTGGGTCGCCGAGACCCGCCGCGACGCCCGCGAGCTCGTCGCGGCCGACGAGGACCTGTCGGCCCACCCCGGTCTGGCGGCGGAGGTGCGCCGGCGCTACGGTGCCGAGCGCATGGCCGCGCTCGAGACGTCGTGACCGCCGTCGCGGCCGGGGCGCCATGACGCGGGTGGTCGCCGGCACGCTGGGTGGCCGCCGGCTGGCGGTGCCGCGGAGCGCAGGCACCCGCCCGACCAGCGACCGGGTCCGCGAGGCGCTGTTCTCGACCCTCGGCACCCGTGTGCCGGACGCGACCGTGCTCGACCTGTTCGCGGGGACCGGCGCGCTGGGGATCGAGGCGCTGTCGCGGGGTGCGGCGTCGGCCACGTTCGTCGAGCGCGACCGTCGGGTCGCCGCCGTGCTGCGCCGCAACCTGGCCGACCTGGGCCTCGACGCCGCCGTCCACGTGGCGCCGGCCGCCCGCTGGGTCGACGGGTGCGATCCGGGTGCCGTGTACGACCTCGTCCTGTGCGACCCGCCCTACGCGACACCGTCCGCCGAGGTCGTCGACCTGCTGCGCCGCCTGACCTCCACCGGCCACGTCGCCTCCGACGGCATGCTGGTCGTCGAGCGCGCGCGCCACGGGGCACCGCTGGTGGTCGGCGGCGTCGACCTGGTGGTGACTGATGCGCGCCGCTACGGGGATACGGTGCTGTACTACCTGCGACGAGCGGTCGACGACCAAGAAGGTGATCTCGGGGACATGAGCGGCGCAGCGGAACCCGGCTCCGCGGAGCCCCGGACATGAGCGGCGCAGCGGAACCAGGCTCCGCGGAGCC
>CAYVGE010000226.1:0-6536 GCA_964450395.1 uncultured Actinomycetota bacterium | reverse complement strand
CTCCTGCGTCAGCGCCTCGGCGATCGGGTCGAAGCACGCTTCCAGCGCCTCGCCGTACTGCTCGTAGGTGTCGCGGGTCCAGTTCGGCGCGGCGTTGTACAGCGGGAAGAAGCTCTTGTCGTCTTCCAGCACGACCAGATCGAGCGCCGCGACGCGCCCGTCCGTGGTGAACACCTCACCGAAGTTGCAGGGATCACCCGCATCGGTGGCCGAGTACACGACGCCGGTGTCGAGCGTGATCACGTTGTCGCTCGGGAACTCGTACCCGTAGGTCTCCTCCATGCCGGGCAGCCCGTCCTCACGCGCGGGGAACTCGCTCTCGACGCACAGTGTCGCCTTCTCGGGCTCGTTCTCGATCAACGGGCCGAGGTCGCTCAACGTGGTCGGATTGCCGAGGTCGTCGGCCGCCTCACTGCGGTAGGCGATGCCGTACGTGTTGTTGAACTGTGCAGGCTCGGTCCAGACGACGCCATTGGCCAGATCCGCTTCCTTGACCGCCTCGTACTGGTCCTCGCGGTCCGGGATGGGGTCGGCGTTGCCGAGATGGTTGATCCACCCGGTCCCGGTGTACTCCCAGTAGTGGTTGATCTCACCCGAGAGCAACGCGTCACGCGCGACGTTGGTGCCACCCAGGTTCACCTGATCGGTGACGTTGGCGCCGGCCGCCTCCAACGCTGTGACAGAGATGTAGCCGAGCACCAGCTGCTCGTCGAAGTCCTTCGAGCCGACCGCGATGTCGGCGCCTTCGAGTGATTCCGTGCCGGCGGTGACCTCACCACCTTCGCTTCCAGCAGCGGCGGCCTCGGTGCCGCCTCCACCCTCACCAGCGGCCTCGTCACCGCCCTCGAGCTGGTCGCCGCCGCAAGCCGCGGCGAGCAACGTCAGGATCGCGAACACGGTGATCAGGGTCAGTCTCGTGCGTCGCACAGCCGTTCCTCCTATATCGGTCGTATGTACCGTCGTAGGCTTCCTCGTACACGCCTGGATCGGTGACTCAGTCCAGGCCTCGTGGCGTGAGCCACTCCTCCACGAGACCGCCGAGGTAGTCGATGAGCAGCGCCAGCACCGCAGTGAGGACCGCACCGGTCACCAGCACCGGTGTGCGAGCAAGTTGGAAGCCGCTGAAGATGATGGAGCCCAGGCCGCCGGCGGCGAACAGGAACGCCAGCGTCGCGGTGCCGACATTGAGCACCAACGCTGTACGGACCCCCGCCAGGATGACCGGGACCGCCAACGGCAGCTCCAGCCGGGTCAGCACCTGTCGCTTGGACATCCCCATGCCCTGGCCCGCCTCGAGGACGTCGCGATTGACCGCGTCCAGGCCAACCATGGTGTTCCGCAGGATCGGCAGGAACGAGTAGACGGTGAGCGCCGCCACGACGGGCACGATGCCTGTGCTCGGCAGGGACGGGTTCGTGCGGAACGCGTAGAAGATCAACGCGAGCAGGCCGAGCGACGGGATGGCCTGGCCGGCGTTGCCCAGGCCGATGAGCGCGGGCGCGAGCCGGCGGGTGCCGGGGCGCGTGGCGACGATGCCGAGGGGCACGGCGAGGATCAGCACGAAGAACGTGGAGAGCAACGTGAGCAGCAGGTGGCGGCGAGTCTCGCTGAGGATGGCATCCAACGACAGCTCGCGGCTCTCGATCGCGTCGAGCTCCTGAGCTCCGACCCACAGCGCCAGCCCGCCGACGACGATCACCAGGAACACCGGCATCGCGGCGTAGTGCAGGACCTTGCGCGCGCCGGCCAGCGCGCCCGGCGGAACGCGCGCGGCGCTTGTCGCATCCTGATACTGCGCCTCGGTCTCTTTGAGCGGGGCGTCTGGCGCCTCGGGGGGTGCGGCGCTCATGCGATCGCCCCCTGGGGCGGGAACTTCGCGGCGCGGTAGTACTCCTCGGTTGCGTCCCGCATACCCTGAATGGCGCGCATGATCGTGTCGATGTCCACCACGCCCTGGTAGCGCTGGTGTCCGTCGACCACGACGGCGCATCCCGCGTTGCTCACGATCATCTCGTTGAGCGCGTCGGCCAGCGTCGCCTGCGGCTCGACCTGCGCCTCGTGGGGCAGACCGACCTGCTGCAGGTCGGCGTTCTGCCGCTTGAAGTCGGGTGGGCGCAGCCACCGCACCGGCCGCCGGTCCTCATCGAGCATCAACATGGCGGTCCACGCGGAGTCACGCAGCCGGTTGTACAGGACATCACGCGACTCGTCGTAGGTGCCGGTCGGTAGGTCGGACTGGTAGTCGACGTCGCGCACCCGCGACAGGTTGAGGCGCTTGAGCGACGCGCCCGAGCCGATGAAGTCCTCGACGAACTCGTCGGCCGGTGCCGTCAGGATGGCCTCCGGGGTGTCGAACTGGGCGATGACCGACTGCTGACGCAGGATCGCGATGCGGTCACCCATCTTGACCGCCTCGTCGATGTCGTGCGTGACGAAGATGATCGTCTTGTGGATCTCCTCCTGCAGCCGGAGGAACTCGTTCTGCAGACGCTCGCGGGTGATCGGGTCGATCGCGCCGAACGGCTCGTCCATGAGCATCACATCGGGGTCCCCGCTCATCGCGCGGGCCACGCCGATGCGCTGCCGCTGCCCGCCCGACAGCTCCTTGGGATAGCGGTCCTTGAATTTCGCCGGGTCGAGCCCGACCGTCTCGAGCAGTTCGTCGACGCGCTCGTCGATCTTCTTCTTGTCCCACCCGAGGAGCTTTGGCACCGTCGCGATGTTGTCGTGGATGGTCTGGTGGGGGAACAGGCCGATCTGCTGGATCACATAGCCGATCCGCCGGCGCAGCTGGTCGGCATTGACCTTGGTCACGTTCTCGCCCGAGAGGTAGATCTCGCCCGAGGACGGTTCGATCAAGCGGTTGACCATCTTCATCGTGGTGGTCTTGCCACAGCCGGACGGCCCGACGAGCACGACGATCTCGCCCGCGGGGATGTCCATGCTCACGGACTTCACGGCCGGCTCGGTCTGACCGGGATAGATCTTCGTCAGGTCCTTGAGTTGGATCTTGTAGTCAGACACGTCGCTCGGCTCCATCCAGTCGTGCCCTCCGTGGGGTCGGGCGCCCACGATCCGCGCGTGCGACTCCTGTTGCACGCATTGACATCTCTACAGTCCCTTCGAAATCGTGAAGCGCCCGATCACCTGATAGACGAGGTCGAACAGGAAGGCAACAACCAGGACCCCGAGTGTCCCGCCCAGGAGGGCCTCGAACGCGCCGGGGCTGCCGATCCGACGGATGCCGTTCAGGTAGATCTCCTCACCGAGACCCGGTCCGCCGACAAGCGCGGCGATCGCGGCGACGCCGACGATCAGCAGTGTCGCGACGCGGATCCCGGTGAGGATGATCGGCCATGCGACCGGCATCTCCATCTGGATCAGACGCTGGCGGTTGTTCAACCCCATGCCTCGGCCGGACTCGACGACGGCGGGATCGACGGCCCGCAGACCCGCGACCGTGTTGCGCGTGATCGGCAACAGCGCGTAGGCGGTCAGCGCGATGTAGGCGGGGGTAGCACCGATCCCGACGATGGGGATCAGCAGCGCGAAGAACGCCAGCGACGGGATCGTGAGCAGGATCGACATGACGTTGAGGATCGGGGCGCGAAGGATGGTCGAGCGGTGCCCGACGATCCCGAGGGTGACGCCGATGATCACCGCCGTGATGACCGCCGCGCCAGTGAGCTGGATGTGAGCGATGCCCTGCTCGATCAGCGCGTCGATCGTCCCGGGTGCGGTCAGGTACTCGATGAACGCGCCCATCGGTCTCCTCGTCCTCGGCGGCCCCGGCGGTGCCTGACGCAGACACCGCGGCGGACGCACCAACAGATCCGCTCCCATGTGTTGCGCCATCTGCAACCCACGGCGGGAACGAACCCGTATGACAACGGTAGCAGACCCCGGTCAGGTTCCGAAAGGGGTGGCTGGCCGGGTGCGGCAGCGGCGCGCGCAACCGCTCACGCAGGCGCGTACACCGGCGCCTACAGTGGCGCATCGACGTGGGTCATCGACAGCGACGCCGACGGGTGGGAGCACGCGCACCGGGAACGGTGCGTCGGGCGGTGCTCCTGCTCGCCGTCGGTGCGCTCCTGGTGTCCTGCAGCTCGGACGACACCCCCATCGTCGAGACCGAGCCGGTGGGCGACGGCGAGGTGACGCAGACGATCGTGGCCCCCGCGTCGGTCCAGGCGGCCGACCGCCAGCCCGTCACCGCCTCGACGCCCGGCATCGTGGCCCGCATCACCGTGGCCGACGGCGACCGGGTGGAGGCCGGCGACGTCGTCGTCGAACTGGTCAACGACGAGGTCGATCTCGCGCTCGAGCAGGCACAGGCGGCCGAGGCGGCGCTGACCGCGTCGCCGTCGGGAGTGCAGGTCGCGCCGCCGGGCGACGCCGCGATCGCCGCGTCGCGCGAGTCGGTCGCCGACCTCGACGCCGACGTGGCGCCCGACCTGGCGGCCGCGCGGCGGAAGGCCGCGGCGATCGACGATGCGAAGCAACGGGCGGCGGCGCAGCGCACCGTCACCCTCCTCGCCGACGCCTACCACGACCTGCGCGACGCGTTGCTCGACGCGGGCGAGGCCGCGGCCCGGCAGCAGAACGCGGTCGCGGCGTCGTTCACCAGCGCGCTGGACCAGGCGCTGGCGCAGGCCACCGCCGGTCAGGCGTCGCAGGCCGCCAACGCCGCCGACGCCGCCGCGGCCCAGGCCGAGGACCTGGTGCTGACCGCGCCGTTCGACGGCGTGGTCGAGCTCGGCCGCGCCTCGGGTGGCGCCGCCGCGGCCGTGCCCGAGGGGCTCGCGGGGATCGGGGGCGACGCTGCCGGCGCGCTGACCGACGGCCTCGGTGCCGGGACCGGCGCCGACCGGGCCGAGGGCGGCTCCCTGCGGGTCGGCAGCCCGGTGTCGCCGGGGCAGACGGTGTTCACCGTGTTCGACCTGTCGCAGCTGTACGTGCAGGCCGACGTCGACGAGATCGACGCGCCCGCGCTCGCGGTCGGCCAGCCCGCCGAGGTGCTGCTCGACGCCTTCCCCGACCGCGCCTTCACGGGCGAGGTGACCTCGGTGGCCCTGGAGGCGCAGACCAGCGCGACCGGTGGCGTCGCCTACCCGGTGCGCGTGCAGCTGGCCTCGGTGCCGCGGCGGCGCAGCCGCCGGCCGCGGCTGGGCATGACCGCCAGCGTGGAGATCACCACCGACACGGTGGCGTCGGACCGGGTGGTGCCGGCCCGCTCGATCGTGCGCCGCGCCGGCGGGCAGTCGGTGTTCGTCGCGCGCGACGGCGTCGCCGAGCTGGTGCCGGTCGAGGTGCAGGCGCTGGGGGAGGAGCGCGCCGCCGTGTCCGCGCCGCGGCTGCGCGCAGACGACCGGGTGATCGTGTCCGGCTACGAGGATCTGAGCGACGGTGACGCGGTCAGCACCGGCGGCTGACGCCCGGCGCGACGCCGGCGTCGCGCCGGCCATCGCGGTGACCGACGTCACGCGCTCGTACCGGCTGGGGAGCCGCGCCCGGGGCGTGCAGGCGCTGCGCGGCGTGACGTTCACCATCGGGGCCGGCGAGTTCGTCGCCATCGTCGGCCCGAACGGGTCGGGCAAGTCGACCCTGCTCAACCTGCTGGGGGCGTTGGACCGCCCCACCAGCGGGACGGTGCGCATCGACGGCCGCGACATCGCGACGCTGTCGGGCACCGAGCTCGCCCGCCTGCGCAACGCCGCCATTGGGTTCGTGTTCCAGCAGTTCCACCTGCTGGCGCGGACGTCGGCGGTCGACAACGTGGCGCTGCCACTGGTCTACGGGGGCGTCGGCCGCCGCGAGCGCGCCGAGCGGGCCCGCGACGCGCTGGCCGCTGTCGGCCTCGGCCACCGCCTGGACCACCAGCCGACCGAGCTGTCCGGCGGCGAGCAGCAGCGCGTGGCGATCGCCCGCGCCCTGGTGACCGCCCCGCGGATCATCCTGGCCGACGAGCCCACCGGCAACCTCGACACGACCACGGGCGAGGAGGTGCTCGACCTGCTCGGCCGCCTGCACGCCGACCGGGGCACCGCCCTGGTCGTCATCACCCACGACCCCGAGGTCGCCGGGCGCGCTCCCCGCCAGATCCGCCTGCGCGACGGCCTGATCGAGACCGACGGGCACCACCGGTGAGCCCCCCACCCCCCCTTCCGGGTCGACTTCGCAACGCATGGCGTCCGAAGTCGACCCAGTTCGGGCGGGTAATGGGTGCCGGGGTGGCTATGGGTCGACGTCGCAACGCATGGCGCCCGAAGTCGACCCAGTGCCGTGGGATGCGGTCGTGAGCCTGCGGGAGTCGATCCGCGTCGCCCTGACCGCCATCCGCGCCAACCGGCTGCGCTCGGGCCTGACCGTGCTCGGCGTCGTCATCGGGGTGCTGTCGGTCGTGCTGCTGGTCGCCGTCGGCTCCGGCGCCCGCGCCGTCGTGACGGCCGGCGTCGAGGACCTCGGATCGAACCTGCTGCTGGTCGCGCCCGGCAGCTTCGAGTTCGGGCAGGCGCCGACCCGCAGCCAGTTCGTGC
>CAYVGE010000225.1:0-6579 GCA_964450395.1 uncultured Actinomycetota bacterium | reverse complement strand
TAGCGCTTCTCGTCCTCGGGCGACAGGTTGTCGAGCCGCTGGGCCTCGCGGAGCATGCCCAGGGTCAGGATGTTGAGGACCTGGGTCTCGCCACGGGTGAACAGGCCGGAGCCGTGCGCCCGCGGCAGCACGCCGGCGGAGGCCGACAGCTTGCGGATGTCGCGTGGGCCGCGGCCGTCGATGCGGACGCCGTCGCGCACCACGCGCTGGCGGATCAGCCGCTTCTCCAGCGACCGGAAGGCGTTCTTGGCCTGCTTCTCGAGCTCGTCGTCGGTGACGTCGAGCTCGCCCGCCTCGTTGAACGCCGCGTCGATCGCGGCCTCACGCAGCTCGGCGACCCTGTCGTTGCGCGCCGACTTGTCCAGCCCGCTGTCGGCCAGCACGCTGCGCAGCTGCTCGGCGACGGACTGCTCGACGGCCGCGTACACGCTGTCGTGGTACGCGGGGAAGCGGCGGAACTCGGTCTCGTTGCGGCCGGCCTGGTCGGCCACGCTCAGCTGCAGGTCGCACAACTGGCGCAGGTACGACTTCGACTCCTCGATGGCCGCGGCGACGACCTCCTCGGTCGGCTTCGTGGCGCCCATCTCGATGAACTCGACGGCGTTGTCGGTGGCCTCGGCCTCCACCATCAGGATGTCGATCTCGCCGCTGTCGTGGTTCAGCCGGCCCGCGACCACCAGGTCGAAGACGGCTTCGTCCTCGAGGAAGGAGAAGCTGGGGAACGGGGTCCAGCCACCGTCGCGGCCCAAGGCCAGGCGCACGCCGGCGATCGGGCCGTCGAACGGGATGCCGGCCAGCAGCGTCGCCAGCGACGCGCCGTTGATGGCCAGGACATCGGGCGGGTTGACCTGGTCGGCCGACAGCGTGGTGATGAGGACCTGCACCTCGTTGCGCAGGCCGTCGGCGAACGTCGGGCGCATCGGGCGGTCGACCAGGCGGCAGGTCAGGATCGCCTGCTCGCTGGGCCGGCCCTCGCGCTTGAAGAAGCCGCCGGGGATCTTGCCGGCGGCGTACATCCGCTCCTCGTAGTCGACCGTGAGCGGGAAGAAGTCCAGGTGCTCCTTGGGTCGACCGGAGGCCGTGGAGGCGACCAGCAGGATGGTCTCGCCGATGGAGGCGACCACCGCCCCGCCCGCCTGCTGGGCGACCGTGCCGGTCTCGAACGTGATCTCTGCGTCGCCGATCTTGCCGGCGACCTCTGTGCTTCCGAGCTTGCTCATCGTGTCGGGAACCTTTCGTGTTGGCCTGCGCCGGTCCCGTCCGCGGTGCCAGCGCCAGTTCCCAGTGGTGGGCTCAGCATCGGGTGCTGGGCCCACCACTGACAGCTGACGCGCGACACGTGGGCACGGGACCGGCAGAAGTGGCGACGCCGGGCCCGAACGGGGCCCGGCGTGTCGGTGTCAGCGTCGCAGTCCGAGGCGCTTGATCAGCGTCCGGTAGCGGTCGACGTCGGTGCGCTGCAGGTATCCCAGCAGCCGCCGACGCCGGCCGACCAGCTGCAGCAGGCCGCGGCGCGAGTGGTGGTCCTTCTTGTGCGTCTTGAGGTGCTCGGTCAGGTGGTTGATCCGGGCGGTCAGCAGTGCGACCTGCACCTCGGGCGAACCGCTGTCGTGCTCGTCGTTCGCGTACTCGGCGATGATCTTCCGCTTGTCCGCGATGACCGCTTTGCTCATGTTCTCGTCTTCGTTTCCTCGTCACGTGCTCCAACGCGCGTGGTCGAGCGGGCGGCGGCGTGGAGGGGATCCACCACCGTGCCGGGCCCAGGCTCCCACCGCGCAGGGAGGTGGGGTGGGAGCGCGCTCGCACCTGGAACGCAGGTACACCACGTCGCGGCCATGCTATCAGGCCTGCGCGGAACCGCGGCGGTGCGCCGACGACCTGCTCACGCCCCGACGTCGGCGGCCAGCACGCGCCTGGCGCGCGCCACGTCACCGTCCATCGCGGTGACCAGCTCGGCGACGTCGTCGAACCGCTCCTGGCCGCGCAGGCGGTGGCGCAGGTCGACGGTGACGTCGAGGCCGTAGAGGTCCTCGGCGAAGTCGAGCACGTGCGCCTCGACCCGGCGTTCCACGCCGTCGAACGTCGGGTTGGTGCCGATGCTGGTCACCTGCGGCAGCGTCCGGCCGTCGGGGTGCCACAGCAGGCCCGCGTAGACACCGTCCGCCGGCACGGCCAGGCCGGGCTCGAGGCCGAGGTTGGCCGTCGGGTAGCCGAGGTCACGGCCGCGGTGGTCGCCGTGGACGACCGTGCCGTCGATCGCGACCGGGTCGCCGAGCAGGCGGGCCGCCGCGCGCACGTCACCGGTCCCCAGCGCGGCCCGGATGCGCGTCGAGCTGACCGGTTCGCCATCGACCGCCAGCAGGTCGGCGGGATCGACCGAGAAGCCGTCCCGCGCCCCCACGGCGGCCAGCAGGTCCACGTCGCCGGCCGCGCGGTGCCCGAAGCGGAAGTTGCCGCCCACGACCACGTGGCGGGCGTCGAGTGACGAGCGCAGCACCCGGTCGATGAACGTCTCGGGCTCGAGCGCGCGCAGCCGCTCGTCGAACGGCAGCACGACCACGAGGTCGGCCCCGAGCCCGGCCAGCGTCCGCGCGCGCCGCGCCGTGGTCATCAGCAGCGGCGGCACGGCGTCGGGCCGCACGATCTGCAGCGGGTGGCGGTCGAACGTCACGACGACGCTGCGCAGGCCGTGCCGCGCGGCGTGGTCCAGCATGCGGCCGATCAGGTCGCGGTGCCCGAGGTGCACGCCGTCGAAGAAGCCGATCGAGACCGCCGACGGCGTGCGGGCCACCTCGCCGAGGTCGGAGGTGACTGCGGCCCGTGTGGCGGGGTCAGGGGCGGCGTCGCCGCCGCGCCCCCCGCCACCGCTGGTCGGGGTCATGGCAGGTGACCCACCGCCGTCGCTGGTCGCGGCCACCTCGTGTGACCCGTCGCCACCGCTCCCCGGGGTCATGTCGGCGCGAACACGATCTGGGGACGGGCGCGGCCGTCGTCGTCGGCGACCACCGCGACCAGCCGCCCGGCCTCGTCGAGCGCGGCGACGGCGCCGTCGTGGCCGGTCGGCGCGACGGGCCGGCCGTGCGACAGCTGCGAGACCGCGTCCCCGGTGAGCACGACCGAAGGGTAATCGGCCTGCGCGAGGGCCGCCGCAGGGGTCAGCAGCAACTGGTCGAGCGTGCCGGCCGCGATGGCGCGCTCCACCTCGTCGAGCGCGACCGCGTCGGAGATGCGCGCGCCACCCGACGCCAGCCGGCGCAGCGCCACCAGGTGCCCGCCCACGCCGAGCGCGCGCCCGAGGTCGTCGGCCAGTGTGCGCACGTAAGTCCCCGCCGAGCAGCTCACGAGGAACTCCACCTCTGGGAACGCGCCGGGCACGAAGTCCTCGAGCACCAGGTCGTGGACGACGACCGACCGGGGCTCGCGCTCGACCTCCTCGCCCCGGCGCGCCTTGGCGTGCAGGCGCTCGCCGCCCACGCGCACTGCCGACACCATCGGGGGGATCTGCTCGATCGGGCCGACGAAGCGCTTGAGCGCCTCGCAGACCTCCCGCTCGGTCACGGCCGAGGCGTCGTGCTCGGCGGTCACCTCGCCGTCGGCGTCGAGCGTGGTGGTCGTGCGCCCCAGCGCCGCGCGCGCCTCGTAGGTCTTGCGGCCCGCCTGCAGGTAGGGCACCAGCCGGGTCGCCCGTCCCACGCACACGACCAGCACACCGGTCGCCGACGGGTCCAGGGTGCCGGTGTGGCCGACCTTGTGGCCGTGGCGCCGGCCCGGCGACCGGTAGGCGTCGCGCATGGCCCGCCGCATGCGGTTGGTGACGTCGTGGGACGTCATCCCCGCCGGCTTGTCGACGATGACGACGCCGTCGGGGGCCGCTGGCCGCTCCGCCGTCATGCCGACGACCCCGCCCGCGACGGGCCGTCGGTGGCGGCGTCGGCGGTGACCCCGCGTCCCCGGCGGGCGATCCCGTCGGCCACCCGGTCGACCAGGTCCTCCACGTCGCCCTCGGCGACGAGCCCCGCGAGGAACGCGTGGCCGCCGCCGCCGAGGTCGCGGGCGACCCGCCCGACGTCGACCTCGCCGCGGCTGCGCAACGACACCTTCCACGCCCCATCGGACTGCTGCTTGGCGATCATGGCGACCTGTGCGGTCTCGACGCTGCGCAGCACGTCGATCAGCCCCTCGGTCTCCTGCCACGCGACGCCGAAGCGGTGCAGGTCGTCCTGGGTCAGCGACGTCCACAGCAGCGACGCCTCCGGCCGCAGGGCGGCGCGCTCGAGCACCGCCGCCAGCAGCTTGAGGTAGCCGAAGCTGTGGGTGTTCCACACCTGCCGGCTGATGCCGGCGTGGTCGATGTCCAGGCTGACCAGGCGCGCGGCGAGCTCGAGCACCGCGGGCGTCGTGCTGGCGTACTCGAACCGGCCGGTGTCGGTGACCAGCGCGGTGTACAGGCAGACGGCGGTCTCGCGGTCCAGCTCGCCACCCATGCGCGTGATCAGCTCGTCGACGAGCACGGCCGTCGCGGCCAGCGACCCGTCGACCAGGCGGATGTCGCCGAACGCCTCGCCGCTGGCGTGGTGGTCGATCACGACCAGCGTGCCGGCGGCCTCGCCGGCGTCGCGCAGCGACCCCAGCCTGGTCGGGGCGCCCGTGTCGAAGGCGACCATCACCTCCGGCGCGGCCGGGAACCGCTCCGGCGTCACCAACCGCTCCAGGCCCGGCAGGAAGGCGTACTGCGGCGGCACCGCCAGCTCGTCGCCCGCCTCGGCGTGCGGCGTGCCCCAACTCGCGGTCGTGCGCACGCCGCGGGCGTCGAGCACGCGCTGCAGCGCCAGCATCGACCCGAGGGCGTCACCGTCGGGATCCACGTGGCACGCCAGCGCCACCTCGTCGGCGACGGACAGCACGTCGACCGCCGACCGCCACACCGCCTCGCTGATCGTCACCGTCGGCCGCGTGCCTCGTCGATCAGCGCCTCGATGCGCCGGCCGTGCTCGGGCACCGGATCGTGCACGAACTCCAGCGTCGGCACCTGGCGCAGGCGCAGGCGCCTGCCCAGCTCGCGCCGCAGCATCGGCGTGGCGCTCTCGAGCCCCTCTGCGGTCCGCTCCTGCGCGGACGTCTGCACGTCCGCGTCATCGATGACCGCATCCACCGAGCGGTCTGATGTCTCGGCGGGTGAGCGGCCCGGAGCCGAGACATCCGACCGCGACCCCAGCACGGTGTAGAAGACCGTCGCGCGTGAGAAGTCGGCGGTCGTGCGGACGTCGGTGACGGTCACGAAGCCGATGCGCGGGTCCTTGGCCGTGGTGATCAGCTCGGCCAGGATCTCCTTGATCCGCTCCGGGACTCGGTTGGCGCGTGGGGAACCCACGGTGTGCCCCTTCCAGGTGGGGTGTCGTGCGCCGCCGTGCTCACAGCGGCTGCGGTGCGGTGATCTCGACATCGATGTGGACGAGCTCGACGCGGTGCTCGCGCAGGACGATCTTCTCGGCCTGCTGGACGACCTTGCGGGCGCCGACCTCGCTGCCGGCTGCCACCGCGATGCCCAGCGCGGAGCGCCGCCACACGTCCTGATCACCCACCTCGGCGACCGAGACGTTGAGGTCGCGGCGCAGACGGGCGATCAGCCGCTTGACGACGCCGCGCTTCTCCTTCAACGAGCCGCAGGCCGGCAGGTGCAGCTCGACGGTGACCATCGCCACGATCACGGTTGCCGCCCTCCCGGCCCGCGCCCGTCGTCAGGCGCGGACGATCTCGCGCTCCTCGTAGAGCTCGAACTCGTCGCCGACGCGGATGTCCTGGAACCGGTCCAGGCCCACGCCGCACTCGTAGCCGGCGGTCACCTCGGTGACGTCGTCGGTGAAGCGCTTCAGCGACGCCACGGTGTCCTCGGCCACGACCACGCCGTCGCGGACGACCCGCAGCCGGCCGTTGCGCCGGACCGCGCCCTCGGTGACGTAGCACCCGAAGACGAACCCGCGCGGGATCTTGAAGATCTCGCGGACCTCGGCCCGGCCGGTGACGACCTCCTCGAACTCGGGGGCGAGCATGCCGCGCACCGCCGCCTCGATGTCCTCGACCGCCTTGTAGATGACCGAGTACTGGCGCAGGTCGATGCCCGACTCCTCGATCGCCTGCCGCGCGTTCGCCTCGGGCCGCACGTTGAAGGCGATGACGATGGCTTCGGACGCCTCCGCGAAGTTGACGTCGTCGACCGTGACGGCACCGACGCCCTTGCGGATGATGCGGATCTTGACCTCGGGCAGCTCGAGCTTGCCCATCGCGTCCGCGACGGCCTCGACCGAACCTGCGACATCACCCTTGATGATCAGGTTGAGCGTCTCGAGCTTGCCCTCGGCGATCGCGCCCGACAAATCGTCCAGCGACAGCGTCCGACGCTCGGCCAGCTCCATCCGGCGCTCGCGCGCCTGACGGTTCTCGGCGATCTCCCGCGCGGTGCGCTCGTCGTCGACGACCCGGAACTCGTCGCCGGCGGCGGGCACCTCGCTCCAGCCGAGCACCTGGACCGGCATGGACGGCCCCGCCTCGGTGACCTGGTTGCCGTCGTCGTCGAACATC
>CAYVGE010000224.1:0-6582 GCA_964450395.1 uncultured Actinomycetota bacterium | reverse complement strand
AGGACGCGCTGATCCACCTCGACATGTCCGAGTACATGGAGAAGCACACCGTCTCACGGCTGATCGGCTCGCCCCCGGGCTACGTCGGCTACGAGGAGGGCGGCCAGCTGACCGAGGCGGTCCGCCGCCGGCCGTTCAGCGTGGTGCTGTTCGACGAGGTCGAGAAGGCCCACCCCGACGTGTTCAACGCGCTGCTGCAGATCCTCGAGGACGGGCGGCTGACCGACGCGCAGGGCAAGACGGTCGACTTCAAGAACTGCGTGCTGATCATGACCTCGAACCTGGGGACCAAGAACCTGGGCTCGCAGGCGCTGGGCTTCTCGTCCGCCGCCGACGAGGCCAGCGTCTACGAGCGCATGAAGGCGCAGGTCGCCGAGGAGCTCAAGCGCCACTTCCGGCCAGAGTTCCTCAACCGCATCGACGAGACGATCGTCTTCCACCAGCTGACGCGCGAGGAGGTCAAGTCGATCGTCGACCTGATGCTCAAGCGCCTGCAGACGCAGCTGAAGGCCAAGGACCTCGACATCGAGCTGACCGAGGACGCCAAGACCTGGCTCGCCAACAACGGCTACGACGCCGAGCTGGGCGCCCGGCCGCTGCGCCGCACCATCCAGCGCGAGATCGAGGACGCGCTGTCGGAGCGGCTGCTGTGGAACGAGTTCACCGCGGGCCAGCTGATCGTCGTCGACACCGAAGACGACGGCATCGTGTTCCGGGCGGTCGACGCGCCCGACACGCCCGAGGTCGAGCTGGCCGGCTCCGGGGGTTCCGGTGAGCTGACGGGCTCCGACGGCTGACTCGCCTCCACCGACGTCGACGGGGTCCCTCCGGGGCCCCGTCGCCCGTCCAGGGCACCTGCCCGCGCTGCGGCGCGGCACTCCCCACGGTACGATGACCAGTCCTCCGCCAGGACGCCGGGTTTGGACCGCGCGTAGGCGGGGATCATGCGACACCCGACCGAGGCGTGATCGTCAGTCACGTGTCAGGTCGGGGTCAGCTGCAGCGGCCACCCTTAGGGGCGCGCCGGTGCGGCCGACACGACCAAGCTGCACGAACCTCGGGTACCGCTCCCGGGCGGCGGGACGCCAAGAGTCTCCGCCGCGACGCCGGGGGTGCGCTGCCCGGATGCGGGCCCGGCACGGCAAGAGTGCCGGGCCCTTCGCATGTGCACGCACCGCCGCCGGGCAGCGCGACCGCCGTGCGGCGGGCCCGCGACCGCCGCCCGACCCGTTAGCCTGTCGGGTCATGAGGCTCGTCGTCGCGCGCTGCACGGTCGACTACTCGGGGCGCCTGGAGGCGCACCTGCCCGAGGCGGTCCGCCTGTTGATGGTCAAGGCGGACGGCTGCGTCGCGGTCCACGCCGACGGCGGCGCCTACAAGCCGCTGAACTGGATGAACGCCCCCAACGTGCTGGAGGACGAGCCCGACCGCTGGGTCGTGACCAACACCAAGGGTGAGAAGCTCGAGATCACCCTGCTCGAGGTGCTGTCCGACCAGAGCCACGTGTTCGGCGAGGACCCCGGCCTCACCAAGGACGGCGTCGAGGCGCACCTGCAGGCGCTGCTCGCCGCGCACCCCACGACGCTCGGCGACGGCCTCCAGCTGGTCCGCCGCGAGTACCCGACCGACATCGGCCCGGTCGACCTGCTCTGCCGCGACACCGCGGGCGCCTACGTGGCGGTCGAGATCAAGCGGCGGGGTGAGATCGACGGCGTCGAGCAGCTCGCGCGCTACCTGCAGCGGCTGGACCGGGACCCGCTGCTGCGGCCGGTCAGGGGCATCTTCGCGGCGCAGCGCATCAAGCCGCAGGCCAAGGTGCTCGCCGTGGAGCGCGGGATCGACTGGGTCGAGGTCGACTACGACGGCCTGCGCGGCCGCGACCCCGACGAGCTGCGGCTGTTCTGAACCGGCGGCCGGTCGGAGGGTCGATCACGGATGGGTCGCCGGTGCGCTATCGTCGCCAGGGTCACGTGCCCCCTCGTGCCCGCCGGGTCTCGGCTGTGCGCACCCCCACGATGCCCTGATGAACCTTGACGCCTGGCTGACGCTCGCGGTGGTCGCCGCGAGCCTGGTGCTGCTCGTGCGTGGGCGGCCGTCGCCGGCGGCGGTGATGATCGGCGCGGCGATCGCGCTGGTGCTGACCGGGGTGCTCGACGCCCAGACCGCGTTCAGCGGCTTCGCCAACCCGGCGCCGCTGACGGTGGCCGCGCTGTACGTCCTGGCCGGGGCGGTCGAGATCACGGGTGCGCTGGACCCGGTGCTGTCGCGCCTGCTCGGGTCGGGCGAGGAGCCGATGTCGTACCGGATGCTGCTCGCGCGCCTGCTGACGCCGGTGGCGGGCGCGTCGGCCTTCCTCAACAACACCCCGATCGTGGCCATGACGGCACCGGAGGTGGCGACGTGGGCCGAGCAGCGCGGCCGCTCGGCGGCGCCGCTGTTGATGCCGCTGTCGTTCGCCGCCATCCTCGGTGGCGTCGTGACGTCGATCGGCACATCGACCAACCTGGTCGTGTCCGGCCTGCTGGTCGACCGCGGCCTGCCGGCGTTCGGGCTGTTCGAGATCACCCCCGTCGGGCTGCCGGTCGCGCTCGGTGGGCTGGCGCTGATGATCCTGACCTCGCCGTGGCTGCTGAGCAGCCGTGATGCCCCGTCGAGCGATCTCAAGGAGCAGGTGCGCGAGTTCAGCATCGACATGCGCGTCGACCCCGGCCCGCTGGTCGGCGTCACGGTCCAGGAGGCCGGGCTGCGGTCCCTGCAGGGTGTGTTCCTGGTGCGCGTCGAGCGGGGGGACCGCGTGATCGCCCCCGTCGCCCCCGGCGAGGTGCTGCAGGCCGGCGACGTGCTCAGCTTCGCCGGCAACGTCGACCTCATCGTCGACCTCCAGCGCATCCGCGGGCTGACCTCGACCGAGGAGCACCACCTGGCGGGCATCGACGAGACCCGGCAGGCGTTCTTCGAGGTCGTGCTGGGCGCCGAGTCGCCGATGGCCGGCAGCACGCTGAAGGACGTGGGGTTCCGCAGCAGGTACAACGCCGCCGTCCTGGCGGTCCACCGCGCCGGGCACCGGGTCGAGGCCAAGCTCGGCGAGCTGCAGCTGCGCGCCGGTGACACGCTCCTGCTACTGGCCGAGACGAACTTCCGGCAGGACTTCCGCGAGTCGGGCGACTTCCTGGTGATCGCGCGGCTGGGCGGCACCGCGCCCGGACGGACCCGCAACTGGTGGCGCGTGCTGGTCATCACGGGCCTGCTCGTGGTGGTCGCGGGCTCGGGCGCCGTCGACATCCTCAAGGCGGCGCTGCTGGCGGCGGTCGCGCTGGTCGTGCCGTTGCCGCGCCCGATCGGCGACGGCCGGCCGATCATGACCCTGCAGGAGGCGCGCGAAGCGGTCGACCTCAACGTCATCCTGGTCATCGGCGCGGCCTTCGGGCTGGGCGCGGCGATGGAGCAGACGGGCCTGGCGCGTGAGGCGGCCGATGTCCTGCTGTCGACGTTCTCGGGGCTGGGGGCCGTCGGTGCGCTGATCGGCATCGTGGTCACCACCATCGTGCTGACCGAGATGATCACCAACAACGCGGCCGCGGTGCTGATGTTCCCGATCGCGTTCACGACGGCGGAAGCCGTCGGGGCCGATCCGCGTGCCTACGCGATCGCGGTGGCCGTCGCGGCCAGCGCGTCGTTCCTGACGCCAATCGGCTACCAGACGAACACGATCGTCTACGGCCTGGGCGGCTACCGCTTCGGCGACTACCCGCGGCTCGGCTTCCCGCTGACGGTGCTGGTGCTCGCCACGACCGTGTTCGTCGTCCAGACGATGCTGGCCTGAGCCCGACGTCGCAGCGTCACCGGCCGCGCCGGCGGGGGCGCGCCCGCCGCTGGGGTCACAGCGTCTCGAGCTCGTGCAGCGAGCGCAGCCCGATCACCCCGAGCGCGACGGCGAAGAGCGCCATGGTCAGGGCGGCGAAGGTCGCCTCGACCCCGAAGCGGTCCACCGCCGGCCCGACCAGCAGGTAGCCGATGGGACCCGCCGCGTACTCCGAGGCAGCCAGCACGCCGATCACCCGGCCGCGCAGGCGGTCGTCGGCGCGGCGCTGGGCGGTCAGCGTGCGCAGGGGATCGACCGGGCCGTAGCAGAGCCCGGTGACGACCCCGGCGCCGAGCATGACGGGCAGCGGCGGTAGCCGGCCCATCACCACCAGGGCGGCGCACGCCCCGACGGTGCCGACCACGAAGATCGCGCGGCGCCGGCCGGCGCGCCCCCAGCGGGCGTAGGCCAGCGCCCCGCCGATGCCGCCGACGGCGAAGGCCATGAGCACGGCGCCCAGGTCCTGGGGCCGCCCCTGCTGCTCGAACCAGGCCGGCAGCAGCACCGCCTCGATGGGCAGGTACACGGCGACCAGCACCGCGCCGAACAGACTGACGTCGCGCAGCAGCCGGTCGCGCCACACGAACGCGAGGCCCTCGATGGTGCTGCGCACCAGGTCGGTGGGCCGGTCGCCCGGCGCGGGGCGGTCGGCGCCGGGCAGGCGCATCGCCAGCGACGCGAGCACGGCGACGCCGAAGGCGCCCGCGGTGACCCACAGCGTCGAGGTCGCTCCCAGCGCGGCGATCAGCACGCCGCCGAGGCCGGGGCCCACGAGGAACGCCACGCCCCAGATCGCCTCGGTCACCGCGTTGACCTGCTCGAGCTCGAACCCCGCGCGGTCGGCCGCTTCGGGCAGCAGCGCGGTCCGCGCGGTCAGGCCCGCCGGGTCGAAGACGGCGCCCAGCCCGGCCAACAGGGCCAGCCCCGTGACGGTCAGGCCCGACGTGACCGCGAGCACCGGGATCGCGGCGACCGACACCGCGGACAGCGCGTCGGCGCCCGCGGCGGTGGGGCGCCGCCCGAGCACGTCGACCACGGTGCCCGACACCAGCGACGACGCGATCAGCGGCAGCGCGGTGGCCGTGGCCACGATGCTGGCCGACGTGGCCCGCCCGGTCAGCTCCAGCGCGAGCCAGGGCAGCGCGACCAGCGCGACCCCGTTGCCGGTCGCCGACAGCAGGGTCGCCAGCCAGATCAGCGCCAGCGGGGCGCGGTCACGCTCCCGGCGCACGCCGGCCCTCCGGGTCAGGCGTCGCCGAAGCTCTGCATCGGGGGGATGCGGGCGCCGCGGAACAGGTCGGCGACGTCCTCGTCGGTCCAGCCGCGGTCGAGCAGTGCGCGGGCGATCCGCGCCGGGCCCAGGTGCGTGCCGCACCGCGGGCAGAACACCAGCGTGTCGTGCTGCTCGGGCAGCTGGGCGCCGCAGAACGGGCACCCGCCGGTGCTGGTGGTGGAGGTGGGCAGTGCGGGCATCCCACCGTCGGCGAGGCCGTCGAGGTACCCCTGCGCGTACTCCCAGTTGACGTACTCGTCCGGCTTGGGGTCGAACGCGGGCTCGTGCACGGGCGTCTCGCCCGACTTCAGCAGCTCCTCGAGGTTGTGCTCGAGCATCTGCCACTCGTAGTAGTGCTCCTCGGCGCAGTCGACGCAGAACAGGCTGACCCCCTTGAAGCCCTCCGGCTCGAAGGTGTGGCGGAACGCCGCCAGATCGTCCAGATCGCGGCGGATCAGCGCCGCCTCCTGCCGCCCCAGCCGGGGCTGCGGGACGTCGTCGTAGTCGTCGTACTCGTCGCTCATGACCAGGGGCCGTTCGTTGTCGCGTGCGCGGCGTGCGCGAGCACGCAGGCGCTACACTCCACCGTACTTTCCCCCATGACGACCGGCGCCGTCGCGTCTGGCAGTTGTGGATCCGTTGCTGCACCGTCCCGAGGGAGAAGCGCGTGGCCGAGATCGAGATCGGGATCGGCAAGAGCGGGCGGCAGGCGTACGGCTTCGATGACATCGCCATCGTGCCGTCGCGTCGGACCCGCGACCCCCACGACGTCGACATCACCTGGCAGATCGACGCCTACGAGTTCGACCTGCCGCTGCTCGGTGCGGCGATGGACGGGGTCTCGTCGCCGCGCAGCGTGATCGAGCTCGGCCGCATCGGCGGGCTCGGCGTCCTCAACCTCGAAGGGCTGTGGACCCGCTACGAGGACCCCGAGCCGCTGCTCGAGGAGATCGCCGGACTCGACGACACGGTCGCGACCGGGCGGATGCAGGAGATCTACAAGCAGCCCATCCAGCCCGAGCTGATCGCCACGCGGGTCGCCGAGCTCAAGGAGGCGGGCATCACCGCCGCCGCCTCGTTGACGCCGCAGCGTGTCGAGGAGTTCCACCACCTGGCCCTGGAGGCCGGCCTGGACATCCTGGTGATCCAGGGAACCGTGGTCTCGGCCGAGCACGTGTCCAGCCGCGAGGAGCCGCTGAACCTCAAGGAGTTCATCGCCCGCTACGACATCCCGGTCATCGTCGGCGGGTGCGCGTCGTACTCCAGCGCGCTGCACCTCGCCCGGACGGGCGCCGCCGGCGTCCTGGTCGGCGTCGGCCCCGGCAACGCCTGCACCACCCGCGGGGTGCTGGGCATCGGGGTGCCGCAGGCGACGGCGATCGCGGACGCGGCGGGGGCACGCCGCCGCCACCTGGAGGAGACCGGCCGCTACGTCCAGATCATCGCC
>CAYVGE010000223.1:0-6590 GCA_964450395.1 uncultured Actinomycetota bacterium | reverse complement strand
GACTGGTGGACGCGGGCGCCGGCGTGCACCAGCGGCATGAACAGGTCCATCGCGCCGAGGTTCTCCAGCGTCTGCCGCGACGACGGGTTGACGTCGAAGCTGACCCGGTGGTGGGCCTGCCGGCCGTCGACGATCATCGCGACGATGCCGAAGTCGCGCAGGCCCGGGTTCGCCGACGAGCCGACGACGACCTGCGTGATCTCGCGGCCGGCGACCTCACGCACGGGCACCACGTTGCCGGGGCTCGACGGCGTGGCGATCAGCGGCTCGAGCTGCCCCAGGTCGATCTCGTCGGTCACGTCGTAGGTCGCGTCGTCGTCGGCCACGATCTCGGTGTAGGCGTCCTGCCGCTCCTCGGTCGCGAGGAAGCGGCGGATCTCGTGGTCCGCGGGGAACACGGTGGTGGTCGCGCCGAGCTCGGCACCCATGTTGGCGATGACGTGACGGTCCATGGCCGACAGGTTCGCGAGCCCGGGGCCGTGGTACTCGATGATCCGGCCGACGCCACCCTTGACGTCGTGGCGGCGCAGCATCTCGAGGATGACGTCCTTCGCGCTGACCCACGGCGGCAGGTCGCCGGTGAGGTGGACGCCCCAGATCTCGGGCATCCTGATGTACAGCGGCTGGCCCGCCATGGCCATCGCGACCTCGAGCCCGCCGACGCCGATCGCGAGCATCCCCAGGCTTCCGGCCGCCGGCGTGTGGCTGTCGGACCCGAGCATGGTGGCGCCCGGCCGGCCGAAGCGCTGCATGTGCACGGCATGGCTGATGCCGTTGCCGGGCTTGGAGAACCAGACCCCGAAGCGGCGGCAGGCGCTGCGCAGGAACAGGTGGTCGTCGGCGTTCCGGTAGTCGGTCTGCAGCAGGTTGTGGTCCACGTACTGCGCGGACAGCTCCGTCTTGACGGTGTCGAGCTCCATGGCCTCGAGCTCGAGCATCACCATGGTGCCGGTGGCGTCCTGGGTCAGGGTGTGATCGATGCTGATCGCGACCTCGTCGCCGGGGGTCATGTCGCCGTCGACGAGGTGGCTGCTGATCAGTTTCTGCGCGACGTTCTGGCCCATGGCTCGCCCGGTCCCTTTCCACCAGCGGTGCAGGTCTGGCCAGTCACCTACCCGCGATCCGACGGCCTGCAACGCCACCGCGCGCCGCCGCGGACCGCACGACGCCCTGCGGCGTGCTGGTCGCGAGGCCGACGTCGACGAGCTCGCCGACCGCCGCGAGCACGACGTGCACCGGCAGCCTAGAGGCCGCGGCGAGCTCGTCGGTGGATGCCGCGACGGCGCCGAGCAGCGCGACGACGGCCGCGGCGGGGTCCGACAGGTCGGGCGGCGGCCCCGTCGCGGCGGGAGCCGGTGCGGGCGCCGTGCCGGGTGGTGCCACGCCGGGCTCCGATGTCGCGGTCGCGCCGGCCGCGCACGCTCCGGCCGTGGCCGCGGTGACGGCCGCCACGAAGTCGTCGATGGCGGTCAGCGGGAGGGCGCCGTCGCGCAGCAGCGCGAGGGGTCCGGCGCTGGTCGGCGCGTTGATCGATCCGGGGACCGCCCAGACGTCGCGGCCCTGGCCGGCGGCCAGGCGGGCGGTCTGCAGCGCCCCGCTGTGCTCACGGCCCTCGACCACGACCGTCGCGTCGGCCAGCCCGCTGATGATGCGGTTGCGTGCGAGGAACTGCCACGGGCGGGGACCGACGCCGGGCGCCAGCTCGGTCAGGACGGCGCCGGAGCCGACCACGGCCGCACGCAGTGCCGCCGACCGCGCCGGGTAGTCGACGCCCAGCCCGGTCCCCAGCACCGCGACCGTGCGGCCGCCGCCGGCGAGCGCCCCGCGGTGCGCCGCCTGGTCGATGCCCCGCGCCATGCCCGACACGACGGTCACCCCCGCGCGGGCGAGGGCGACGCTCACCGCGCGGGCCGTGGCCAGCCCGTCGACGGTGGGTGTCCGGGTTCCCACCACCGCCACGGCGGGCCCGCGGTCGACCGGCGGGTCGGACCCGACGACGAACAACCACACCGGCGCCCCGAGCTCGGGCCACGCGTCCTGCAGCAGCGGCGGGTAGCCACGGTCACCGACCACGACGAGCCGACCGGACAGGGCGCGCAGCCGGGCCGGCACCCGGCGCGCGTCGTCGGGTGCACGCGCCCCGACCTGCCGGGCCAGTGCGTCGAGCACCGCGTCCGGCGCGCACGGGTCGCCGGCGTCGAGCAGGTCCCGCAGGACCCGTTGCTGCACCGCGGCGTCAGCGTGGCCGGAGGCCGCGAGCCGCAGCACGAGCCGGTCCCGCCGGGTCGACGCCCCACCGGCCTGCGCCGGGCCGTCACCGTGGTCACCGGGCACGGGCGGCCCCCGCCCCCACGTCCCGCAGCGCGGCGCGGTGCGTGAGCGCCTCGTGCACGTGGGCGCGCTCGACGAGGTCGGCACCGGCGAGGTCGGCGCAGGTCCGCGCCACCCGCAGCGCCCGGTCGAAGCCCCGGCCCGAGACCGTGCCCGCCTCGACCGCGCGGCCCAGCACCTGCAGGGCGCCACGCCGCGCCGTCGCCCGCACACGGTCCGGCCGCGCCGCGCCGTTCGGCAGCCCCCAGCGGTCGGTCGCCGCTGCGCGCGCCACCGCGACCCGGGTGGCGACCGCCGCGGTCGGTTCCCCGGCGGCGCCGTCGACCAGGTCGTCGGCGGTCAGTGCGCGCAGCCGGGGCGCCAGGTCGACGCGGTCCGCGAGCGGACCGGACAGTCGACGCCGGTACGCCCACACCTCGGCGTCCGGGCACTGGCAGGTGCCCGCCCCGCCACAGGGGCACGGGTTCGCGGCGCACACCAGGAGGAACGCGGCCGGGTACACGACCGTCGCCCGCGCCCGGGCGATGCGGACGCGGCCCTCCTCGAGCGGCTCGCGCAGCGCATCGAGCAGCCGGCGCGGCCACTCGAACAGCTCGTCGAGGAAGAGGACCCCGTGGCTGGCGAGGCTGACCACGCCCGGCCGCGCGACGCCGGAGCCGCCCCCGAGCAGTGCCGCTGCCGTGGTCGCGTGGTGCGGTGCGCGCAGCGGTGGGGTCCGGTCGAGCACCGACGGTGCCGGACCCGCCAGCAGGCCGGCCACCGAGCGGATGGCGGTCAGCTCCAGCGCCTGGGCCTCATCGAGCGGCGGCAGCACGCCGACCAGCCGGGCCGCCAGCATCGACTTGCCGCAGCCGGGCGGGCCGAGCAGCAGCAGGTGGTGCCCGCCGGCGGCGGCGATCTCCAGCGCCCGGCGTGCCTCGGCCTGGCCACGGACATCGGCCAGGTCTGGGCCGGGACCGGCGGCGGTCGCCGGCCCCGGCGGGTCGACCGGTCGGGGGCGGGCGCCCTCGGCGCAGATGGCGACCAGCTCGGTGAGGTCCCGCAGGCCGAGCACGTCGACGCCGCTGACGAGGCGGGCCTCCGCCACGTTGGCGTCCGCCACGTACAGCCGCCGCACCCCCTGTGCCGCCAGCTCGGCGGCCGCGGGCAGCACCGCAGGCACCGGGCGGACCGCGCCGTCGAGCGCCAGCTCCCCCAGGAACGCGCTGTCGGTGACCTCCGCCGCCGGCACCCTGCCCAGCCGCACGAGCAGCGCGGCGGCGAGCGCCAGGTCGAACCGGGCACCCGACGTCGGCACGTCGGCGGGCGCCAGCGACGCCAGGATCTTGCGCGACGGCAGTCGCACGCCGGTCGCGGCCAGCGCGGCCCGGACGCGGTCGGCCGACTGCCGTGCCGCGGCGCCGGCGGTGCCGATGACGGTGAAGGCGGGCAGCCCGGCGCTGACCGACACCTCGACGGTCACCTCGAGCGCGCGCAACCCGACCACCGCCGCGCTGCGGGCCACCCCGACGACGGGCTCGTCCACTAGACGTCCCGCCGGTGGTCGATCACCGGCGCCAGCGCCGCCGACGGCCAGAGCACGCCGATGACGTCGATGCGCACCGCGGTGGCCCATGTCGGGTGCTCGGCGAGCCAGGCGGTGGACAGCCGGCGCAGCTGCGCGAGCTTGCGGGGTGTGACCCCGGCGACCGCCGGTCCGGCGCCGCCGCCGCTGCGGGTCTTGACCTCGCACACGACGACGGTGGCGCCATCGAGGGCGATGAGGTCGAGCTCGCCGCGCGGTGGCGGCGCCGCGGGGCGCCAGTTGCGGTCGAGCACCCGCCAGCCCAGCCGTGTGACGTGCGCCGCGGCGGCGTCCTCACCGCGACGTCCCAGGTGTGCGCGTCGTGTTCCCATCGGCGCGGCACGCTAGGCGCGTTCCCGCGCTCCGACCAGCGCGCCCGCGCCCAGCGTGTGGACAACCGCCACACCACCCGCGGCAGGGCTGGCGCGGTACCCGGCGTCGCCGGCGCGGGGCTAGAGGATGCCGAAGCCCCAGAGGGCCAGGACGGTCAGCACCAGCAGGCCGACCACCAGCAGGCCGATGTCGAAGCCCTTGCCGTCGCGGTAGCGCCGCGTCGCGTTGAACCCCATCGCGGCCAGCCTAGTCCCCGAGCGACGACGGCGGGAACTCGGGGATGTCGGGCGCGTCGCCCTCGGCGATCCGCTCGACGTTGACGTCGCGGAACGTCAGCACCCGCACGTGCGACACGAAGCGCGCCGGCCGGTACATGTCCCACACCCAGGCGTCGGTCAACTCAACCTCGAACGGCGGGCCCGGGCGCTGCGTGATCGTGACGTCGTTGGCCAGGTAGAAGCGGCGCTCGGTCTCGACGGCGTAGCGGAACATGCTGACGACGTCGCGGTACTCGCGGTAGAGCGCGAGCTCCATGTCCGACTCGAACTCCTCGAGCTCCTCCTCGCTCACATCGCCCTCTCAGCCGTCGTAGCCGGGCACCGACAGCACGCGCGCGCGGTCGAACGGCCACACCAGCACGAAGGCGCGACCGATCAGCTGGTCGCGGTCGATCGTGCCCAGCAGGCTGCGCGAGTCCGACGAGCGTGGCCGGTTGTCGCCCATGACGAAGTACTCGCCCTCCGGGATCCGGATCGGGTCCATGGAGGACCGGTCCAGCGTCGACAGGTAGCCGCCCTCGGCCGTCGCCGATTCGGGCAGCGGCTCACCGTCGATGAAGACCACGCCGTCGTCGATCTCGATCGTCTCGCCCGGCAGTCCGATCACCCGCTTGATGAAGTCCTGCTCCGACGGCGGCGCGAGCCCCAGCCCGGCGGCCAGCGACCGCAGCCCGCCGGCCAGCGGGTTGGCATTGTTGCGCTCGGCACCCGCCCTGTCGGCGAACACCACGATCTCGCCACGCTCGGGCTCGCCGAGGCGGAACGCCAGCCGGTTGACCAGGACCCGGTCGCCGATCTCCAGCGTGGGGACCATCGACTCGGACGGGATGAAGAACGCCTGCACGAGGAAGCTGCGCAGCAGCAGCGCCAGCACGAAGGCGACGAGCAGCAGGACGGGGAGCTCGGCGAGGAACCCGCCCACGCGGCGGACCGTCGACCCCTCGGGTGGGCGTGGGTCGGTCGACCGCGTCACGCGGGCGCGCTCGAGATCCTCATGGGTGTCGGCCACAGGGCGTCGGACGGCGTGGCGTCAGACCCCGGCGGGGTCGCGGCGCTCCCGGATCTTGGCCTTCTTGCCGACGCGGTCGCGCAGGTAGTACAGCTTGGCGCGCCGGACGCGTCCGCGGCGGACGACCTCGATGTGGTCGATGACCGGCGCGTGGACCGGGAAGGTGCGCTCGACGCCGATGCCGTTGAAGCTGATCTTGCGCACGGTGAACGACTCACGGACGCCGCTGCCGCGCCGGGCGATGACGTCACCTTCGAACACCTGGATGCGCGAGCGGTTGCCCTCGACGACCCGGACGTGCACCTTCACGCGGTCGCCGGCGCTGAACGCCGGGACGTCGTCGCGGAGGTGTTCGAGGTCGATCATGTCGGTCGGGTTCATGGAGGCTCAACCTTCGATGCGGAGTCAGGCGGGCATGCCGCGGCCCGGACGGAGCCGGTGGTGGATCCCCTACGATAGCCGCACGTCACCGGCGGCTTCAATCGGTGCGGGGACGATTCACCGGTGCGCCGGCGGATCGCGGTCGGGGGCGTCGGCGGCGGCGAGCCATCGTGCGTAGAGGTCCGGGCGCACGGTCCGGGTGCGGGCGAGCGCCTGCTCGTGCCGCCAGGCGGCGACGCGGCCGTGGTCGCCGCTGCGCAGCACCTCGGGCACGTCCATCCCGCGGAAGCTGGCCGGACGCGTGTACTGCGGGTACTCCAGGAGCCCGGCGGCGTGCGACTCGTCGTCGGCGCTGCCCTGGTTGCCCATCACCCCCGGCAGCAGGCGCGTCACGGCCTCGATGACGACCGCGGCCGCCACCTCGCCGCCGGCCAGCACGTAGTCGCCGATCGACAGCTCGTCGTGCGCGAGGGCAGCGTGCACGCGCTCGTCGATCCCCTCGTAGCGCCCGCACAGCAGCAGCAGCCGATCCGCTCCGGCCAGATCACGCACGCGGCGCTGGTCGAGCGGGTCCCCGCGCGGGGTCAGCACCACGGTCCGCGGCCGGGCCTCGAGCGAGCCGTACAGCTCCTCGACGGCGGCGAAGAACGGTTCGGGCTTGAGCACCATGCCGGCGCCGCCGCCGTAGGGCTCG
>CAYVGE010000222.1:0-6638 GCA_964450395.1 uncultured Actinomycetota bacterium | reverse complement strand
TGTTCCCGGCGAACGTATATGCGGCTGTCGAGGGTCTCACCCTTGGCGGCGCCCCGGCCACGGCACTGGTCCCTCGCACCGTGTTGCAGTTGGTCTTTCTGGCCGCGACCCTCACCGTCCTGGCACACCACGTGCGCAGGCGCCGACCAGCCCTGAGCGCCACCGGCCTCACCGACCACAGCAGCGACGTCCCGGTCCGGCCACAGGCCGCCGCCACGCGACCCTGAGGCCGGGTGCAACACCGCCCCCCGACGCTCCTCGTGAGCGACGCCAGCCTGGTGCCGCTCACGAGGAACCCCGGGGCATGCAGCTGCGAGTGTCCGACAGCCGTTCCTCAAGCCCCCGGACCATCGAGTTCCATCACAATGTTCTTCACCAAGCGTCAGATCAGCGCACGCCCAGAGCGTGCGCACCGGTCGCCCGTGGAGATCGAGCCCCCACGGCCCGCCGTTCTCGCCGGCAGTGCCTAAAGCTGCGACGGCGCGCTGCTCGCGGCAACAGCGTCAAGGAGCACCTGATGCAAACGAATCCCGCCTTGCGACCGCAGCAGCGCCTCCTCCCGCTCGCGATCGCGTATCTCCCAGTCGTCGCAGTCGGCGCGGCGTTGTCGTTCGCCTACCGTGTCGGGGCGCACCCCGGAGGGGATCCGGCAAAGGACCTGCTGTTTCGCGGAACGGCGCTTGCCCCGCCGCTGTTCCTGCCGGCGGCGCTGCTCGGCGCGGCGGGCCTGGCGCGCACAGACGGTTGGCCGGCCACCGCCGGAACCGGCGTCTTCGGCCTGGTCGGGCTGGCGTTCCTCGCGGGGACCACGCTCAACCTGCCGAACGATCTGGATGCGTCACGAGCCGCCGGGTCGCCGGTGGGCGTGACGATCGGCATCGCGGTCGTCCACTGGCTGGTAGGGCTCGCACTGGCACGTGCCAGCGTGCTCGCAATAAGGCGACGGCCCGGGCCAGTGTCGCGATCCGTCGACGCCAGGTCGCAACCTCTGACGCGAGCCATCGACTGAAACCGTTGAGCCTGCAGTCGACGCCGGGCGCGGCCTAGCCGCTGGTCCAGCGGTAGCCCGCGGCGGTCCATCGGCCGCCCAAGGAACGTGCAAGCGGAATACCAACGCCCGCGGTGGAGTGGACACAGGTCAGGGGCCGTCTGCTGGCGGTCGTCGAGCGGCTGAAGCAACACAGGGCCGTGGACATCGGCATCCGCGAGCTCCCGGGCCCGCTCCCGGTTGTCGGTGGGTTCGTCGGCGCGTACTGGGATGAGATTGAGGTCCCCAGCGAGCAGGACGCGCTGGAGATCGCGGCCTTCCTCGAACATCTGGCGGACAACCGAGCGCTGGGCCGGCTCGCCCGCACTGCCGCCTCCCGTCGGGGGCTCGTCTTCGGACTGGCCATGCTCGACGACCGTGAGCGGGCCGAACGGCTGGTGTTCTCGCGGATGTCCTAGATGTCCAAGCCGCGGGCCTCCAGCTCCTCCCATGTGTCTGCAACGGGCACGGCATCGTCGTAGCGGGGCCGATGGTGGGGCGCCCGCTCATGGACAGGTGTTGCACAGCGGATGGACAGCGGCAGCGCCCACCATCGGTTCGGTATGCAGGGTCGGTTCTCGCGGGGCCGACTGCGGATCGAAGGAGATGGTCATGGCACCCACCACTGGCGCTGGACGTGCACGGATCGCTGCGGGTGAGAAGCCCAGCGAGCAGCTGGAGGAGACGGCTTCGGCCATCGTTGATGTCGCGCCGGGGGGCACGTTCGACCTGCGGGTGGCTCCGGTCACGAAGCGGATCGAGGGTCGCCCTTACGAGATGCTGGCGTACAACGGCTCCATCCCCGGGCCGACCCTGCGGGTCAAGCAGGGCTCGGAGATCGCGGTGGTGGTGGCGAACGAGACTGAGATCGACACCACCGTCCACTGGCACGGGCTCCGGCTCGAGAACCGCTTCGACGGCGTGCCACATCAGACCCAGGCCCCGATCCGTCCAGGTGGAACGTACACGCATCGCCTGACCTTCCCTGACGCGGGTCTGTACTGGTACCACCCCCACATCCGCGAGGACTACGCGCAGGAGCTCGGGTTGTACGGCAACGTCATCGTCGAGCCCGCCGATGCGTCGTACTGGCCGGCGGTCGATCGCGAGATCGTGCTCACCCTTGATGACATCCTCATCGAGGACGGCGCCATCGCCCCGTTCGACCCTCGCGGGGCGACCTTCACGGCGATGGGCCGCTACGGCAACGTCCTGCTGATCGGCGGCGAGACCCACCAGCGGTTCGTCGTCGCGCAGGGCGAGGTCGTGCGGCTGCATCTGACCAACACAGCCAACACGCGGGTGTTCAAGGTCGCCCTGCCTGGTGTCCGCATGAAGTTGGTGGGGGCGGATGCCGGCCGGTACGAGCGCGAGGCGTGGGTCGACGCGGTCGTTGTCGCGCCCTCGGAACGCGTGATCGTCGACGTGCGCTTCGATGAGCCGGGTGCCGTCCCGCTGCAGCACGTGACGCCGGGCGGCACCTACGAGCTGGGCGTGTTCGACGTCGCCGGAGAGGCAACGTCCCCGGCGGCAAAGTCGTTCGAGCATCTACGGGTCAACGCCGAGATGGTCGCTGAGCGCGACCGGTTAGCGCAGTACATGCTTGCGCCACCTGACAAGATCCTGGCGCTGGTCGCCGAGATGGACACCGACGAGACTGACATCGACGGTCCAGTCGTGTACTTCTGCCCGATGCATCCCGACATCATGCGCAACGAGGCAGGGTCGTGTCCGCGATGCGGGATGAAGCTGCTGCCACGTGCCGCCGGGTCGGAACCGGACGGTGCGGGCGCGCATGGGCATCACCACGACGAAGAGGCGATGGAGGGCGGCATCGAGTGGGAGGACCTCATGCTCGAGGTCAACCGCACCACGAACACGTCGAACATGCGGTGGAAGGTCGTGGACCGAGCGAGCGGCGCGGAGAACGCGGCCATCGACTGGAGCTTCGCCGCCGGCGAACAGGTCAAGATCCGGATCGTCAACGAGATGGAGTCAGACCACCCCATGCACCACCCGTTCCACATCCACGGCGAGCGGTTCCTGGTGCTGACCCGGGACGGCGAGGCCGAACCGAACCTGGTGTGGAAGGACACCGTCCTGATCCCGACAGGCCAGGTCGTCGACATCCTGATGGACGCGTCGAACCCCGGGCTGTGGATGGCGCACTGCCACATCGCGGAACACCTGGAGGCGGGGATGATGTTCAGCTTCCGCGTCCGGCCGCGCGGATGAGCAGCCGCGACCGCACGCCGAGATGCCAGACGCTGGTGATGACGATCCCGAGCCTGTCGTCCCGTCTCGGCGTGCGTCGCATCAGCCAGCACGTCTCCGACGTTCCCGGCGTGGTCGGGCTCGTTGTTGATCTCGAAGCCAGGACCGTGACGGTCCACGGCGACGTGACGGTCGAGGCGGTCAGCGATGCGGTTGCGGCAGCCGGCTACGCCGTCAGTCCCGTCCCGGCGTGACCGCCTCGAAGACCCTGACGGTCGAGGGCGCCGGGCGGGCGGCCATGCTCGACGCGCAGCTGCTGGGCGTCGCGCAGGAGACGATCGCGCTCCCGTTCGTCCCCATGCTGGCTCGCGGTGCGGGCACGCTGTTCGAGGATCGACGCGGCGATGCCCGCGTCTGCAAGTCGCCGGGCGAGCGTCACGGCGTCGTCGAGCTCCGCGCGCGCCTCGCCGGTCGCGTGGTCGTCAAGATGGGTTGCGGCCAGCCCCGCATGTGCTCGGGCGAGGCCCTTGACGAACTCCGAGCCACGCGCGTAGGCGAGCGCCCGGCGGTAGTGCTCCGCGGCCAGTCCCGTGTCGCCGCGCAGGCGATGCATCCCCGCGCGCCCGAGGTGCGCCATCGAAAGCAGGGTGTCGTTGCCGAGGTCGCGGGCGGTGCGTTCACACTCGTCGAGCCACGGTCGGGCCGCGTCGGGGTCGCCTCGGTCCAACGCAGCTTCGGCGAGCTCGGACGCGGCGCGGGCGAGGTTGTTCGGCAACTCGCCGTCGCGGCTGAGCTCGACGGCCCGTGCCAGGATCTCCTCGGCAGCTTCGAGACGTCCTGCGACCCGCAGGCCGAAACCGAGGTGCAGCATGACCGCGGAGCGACCCCAGTCGTCGTCGAGCTGATCGAACGCCTGCTCGGCCCGCCGACCCAGCGCCAGCGCGTCGTCAACGCCGCCGTGGTGGAGACGGATCTCCATCTCGATGAAGTCGGCAAGCGCCACGCCCCAGGCGTCCCCGTGGCCGCGCAGGGCCGTGCGGGCCTGCTCGACCCGCAGCAACGAGGCAGTCGGGTCGGGCTCGGCGACGCCTTCCACCCCTGCGAGCAGTTCCGCGGTTGCCGCTCCGACCGGATCGCCCGCTGCCTGGAAGAGTCCCGCGGCGGTCTCGGCGGTGCGGAAGCCCTCGTCGGAGGGGTGGACGATGCACCCGACCGGGCGGACGACCAACGACAGCGCGAGCAGGGCTCGGGCGCGGGCGAGGTCCGAGGCGTCGGTCGGGGCGTCGAGCGTCGTTCGTAGGTACGTGATGCCGTCGGTCTGCCGGCCCACGTACCAGTACCAGCCCAGGGCCCCGCCAACCCGCAGCGCCACGTCAGGGCTCGTGTCGCGGCGCTCGCTCGCCCAGGTCATCGCGGCTCGCAGGTTGGCGTCCTCCTCCTGCAACCGGCTGAGCCAGACCCGCTGGGTCGGTCCCCGCAGCTGTGGTTCCGCCTCCTCGGCGAAGGCGGTGAAGAACTCGGCGTGCCGCCGGGTCACGTCGTCGTGTTCACCCGACCGCTGCAGGTGTTCGACGGCGTACGCGCGGAGGGTCTCCAGCATCCGGAAGCGCCCCCGGGCGGTGACGACCATCGACCTGTCGACCAGCTCGCCCAGCAGATCCAGGACCTCACCGGATCCCTCGAGGTCACACACGGTTTCGGCCGCCGGCAGCGTCCATCCGCCGCGGAACACCGCGAGCCGCCGGAACAACGCCTGTTGGCGCTGGCCCAGCAGCTCGTGGCTCCAATCGACCGTGGCGCGCAGCGTCTGATGCCGCGCCTCGGCCGTGCGTGGTGCCACGGTGAGGAGCCGGAACCGGTCGTCGAGCCGCGTCGCGATCTGCCCCGGAGATAGCGTCTTGACCCGCGCGGCAGCGAGCTCGATGGCCAGCGGGATGCCGTCCAGCCGGTCACAGACCCGACGCACGTCAGGATCGTCGACGGCCAACTCGACGTCCGGTGCGACCCGGGTCGCGCGATCCACGAACAGCCGGGCCGCGTCGGGTGCTTCGAGGGGCGGGACGGGCACCTGCCACTCACCGGACACGCCAAGCGCCTCCCGGCTGGTCGCCACGATCCGAAGATGCTCCCCGCCCGAGCGCAGCAGCTCGTCGACGAACGTCGCGCTCGCATCGGCAACGTGCTCGCAGTTGTCGATCACCAGCAGGGCCGCGCGCGGTCCGAGCCATGCACACACCAGCTGCAGCGCGGAACCCTTGTCCGGATCCGCCACCGGCAGCACGCTTGCGACGGCGTCGGGGACGCGGCGGGGATCGTCCAGCGGTGCGAGCGGAACGAACCAGACACCCCCTTCGAAGGTGTCGGCCAATCCGCGCCCCAACGCGAGGGCCAGCGTCGTCTTGCCGACACCGCCAGGACCGGTCAACGTGATCAACGGGGTCGCCCCCACCTGCTGCCCGAGTCGGTCGAGCTGTACCTCCCGGCCGATCAGCGGGGTCCGGAGCGACGGGAGGTTGCCCGCGCCCGCCGACGGTGCCGGTGGTCCGCCCAACGACGGATCGTCGCGCAGGATCCGCAGCTCCAGAGCGCGCAGATCCGCCGATGGTTCGACCCCGAGATCGTCGGTGACCAGACGTCGGAAGTTCTGGAACACCGCCAGCGCGTCTGCGGCCCGCCCCGAGCGGTACAGCGCCACCATGTGCTGTGCGCGCAGTCGTTCCCTCAGTGGCGCTGCCGCTGTCAGGCTCTCCAGCTCCGCGACGAGCACTGCGTGTTCACCTGCTGCGAGGCGCTCGTCGACGCGTTCCTCGACTGCGACCGCATGCAGTTCGCTGAGCCGCGACGCTTCGGCTCGCGCCCACGCGAAGTCGCTGAACTCGGCCAGGGGTTCGCCGCGCCACAGCTGCAGCGCGTCTGCGAAGCGCCGTTGACGGACGAGGCTCGAAAAGCGGACGGAGTCGACGTCCTCGTCGCCGAGGTCCAACCGGTAGCCGGACGGAACGGTGACCAGAACCTCACCTACGATCCTGCGAAGCTTGGAGACCCGCAGGTGCAGTGCGTTGCGCGGGTTGCCTGGTGGGAAGTCGCCCCACAGGGCGTCGATGAGGTGGTCCTTCGTGAATGCCCGTCCCGGTGCGGTCGCCAGCAGCGCCAGCACGGCGCGTTCGCTCGCGCCCTTCACCGGCCGGACCTCGCCGTGGTGAACGAGCTCGAATGGCCCGAGCAGCCGCACTTCCACGTCCTTCTCCCCGTCCGCGTGACCCGGCCGGAAAGCAGCGGCTTAACGATACTCCTCGGGGCCTGCTTGAGTACGAGCTGTCGGCACGCGGTGGACGGGTGCAACTAGGCGACCTGGTGCCGTCGGTACTTCGCGAACGCGCTGACCGTCACAGCAGCC
>CAYVGE010000221.1:0-6674 GCA_964450395.1 uncultured Actinomycetota bacterium | reverse complement strand
CTGCCGGGTGTCGCCGGCGTGTTCGGCACCACCGGCTGGATCGAGGTGCCGCCGCGGTTCCACCACCCGTCGCAGATCCGGGTGCACCCGGTGGACGACGAGGGCAGGTCGGGTGACCCCCGCACCATCGAGGCCCCGGGCACCGGCGCCGGCTACGCCCACGAGTTCGACGAGGTCCACCGCTGCCTCGCCGAGGGGCTGACCGAGAGCCCCACGATGCCGCTGGACGACACGCTGACGGTCATGCGCGTGCTCGAGGAGGCCCTGCACGCGCTGGGCGTCCAGTTCGACGAGGCGACCGACGTCCCGATCTGACCCGGTCGCTCAGCTCGCCGCTTCGCTCGCCAGGACGCCCACCGTGGTCTGCGTCAGCACCGGCGGGCCGTCGGGCCCGCGCACGACGAACTCGAGGCCGTAGTCGCCGGCGTCCATCGCCGCCGTCACGTCGTCCACCGAGCCCGACAGGACCCAGACCACCGTGCCCGTCACCTCGGATCCGGACTCGACGACGACGGGCTCCGACGACTGCGCGTACCGGTCGGCGCTCTCGGCCGGCAGCGGGCCGGCGAACAACGTCGCGTCCCCCGGTCTCAGCCGGAGGGGCGCGTCGGAGGTGTTCGCGAGCCCGACCTCGACCGTGACGGCCGCCGCCGACGGCTCGTCCAGGAGGGCGCACAGGGGTCCGGCCGCCTCGCGGTCGCTGATGCACACCTGGCCCAGGTCGAACACGCGGAGCTCGTCGGCCACGGTCACGCGCGCGCCGTTGCGCCGGCCGCTGCCCCCGCCGCCGGTGAACACCCGCTCGGGCTCCACCGTGCTGAGGTCGGCCGTACGGGCGCCGTCCGTCGCCGCGCCGTCCCCGCCCGACGCCGATTCCGTCGGCGATGCACCGGTGCAGCCGGCGACGAGCATGAAGCACAACATGACCGCCACCCTCACGTGGGTCCCTTCCGCCGCTGGCGTGGCGCCCCAGCATGCCAGGCGCCCCCTGTCGGCGGCCAGCAGCGGCGCTGCGCGCGCTGCGCGCGCTGCGGGCGGCCCGGACGCACCGGTCGGACCGCCGCCGCGGGGTGGCCCGGCCTCCGCCGCACGGGCCGCCCGGGGCCGTGCCGACCGCCCGGGGCGGTGCGGACCGCCCGGACGACCCGGGAGGACCCGGACGGCCTCAGGCGGTGCGCGTGCCGCCTGAGGCGCCCAGCAGGTCCGCCAGCGCCGCTGCCAGCCGCGCGGCGCCGGCCTCGTCCAGCGTCGCCGTCGAGATGCGCACGGCGGGACCGGCCTCGAGCCGGAACGCCTCGCCGGCGCGCACCGCCCAGCCGGCCTGCTGCAGGCCGGCGACCACCGGTGCCTCCTCGGGCACCGGCACCCACACGCTGAACCCGGACCGTCCGGTCGCCCCGATCCCGACGTCGGCGAGCGCCGCGACCATCGCCTCCCGCCGCCGGCCGTAGGTCCGCGCGGCGGCCGCGAGCCTGCCGGCCGTCGACGGGTCCTCCAGCAGCAGCACGACCAGGCGCTGGAGCACGGTGCTGACCCAGCCGGGGCCGAGCTGCAGACGGCCCTCGACGCGCGACACCGTGTGGCGGTCGCCGGCCACGGCGGCCAGGCGCAGGTCCGGTCCCAACGACTTGGCGACCGACCGCACAACCGCCCACCGCCGCTGCCCGCCGGCGACCGGGTGGTGCGCCGCACCGCTGACCGCCCCCGCGTGGTCGTCCTCGATGACGAGCACCTCGGGGTGGCCGGCCAGCAGCTCGCGCACCGCCCCGGCCCGCGCCGCGTCGACCGCCGCGCCGGTGGGGTTGTGCGCCCGGGGGGTTAGCAGCAGGGCGGCGACCCGCGACGCCAGCGCGCGGTCCAGGGCATCGATCCGCGGGCCCGACGCGTCGACGGCCACCCCGACCGGCTCCAGCCCGCGCAGCCGGACCAGGTCGCGGGTGCCGGTCCAGCACGGGTCCTCGACGGCGATGCGGTCGCCGGGGCGCAGGTGCACGTCGAGCACGCGGTCGATGCCGTCGAGCGCGCCGCCGGCCAGCGTGAGGTGGTCGGCGGGCACGCCGTCGGCCGCCAGCTCCTCCCGGAACAGCGCGAGCAGCGCCGGCAGGTGCGGTGGGTCGCCGTAGAGCTGCGGCCGGTCCGGCGGGGGCAGGGTGGGCAGCGGGGGCAGCAGGGCAGGGTCGGGGTTGCCGGTGGCCAGGTCGACCAGCCCGTCGGGCACCGGCATGTGCACCCGGACGGCGGCCAGTGGCGGGCGGTGCGCCACGCGGACACCGCGGCGCGGCCGGCTGGTGACCACGCCGCGGCCCCGCAGGTCGCGGTAGGCCGCGGCGACGGTGGCGGGGCTCACCCCGGCGTCGGCGGCCAGGGTGCGCACCGACGGCAGCGGTGCGCCGGCCGCGAGGTCGCCGCGCTCGACGGCGTCCTCGACGGCGGCGACGAGCTCCTCGCGCGTCCGCCCGGTGATCGTGTACGGTTGTACCTGCACAGTCATATGTCTGTACTGTAACAGATGAGGTGCTGCGATGGCGGAGCTGTCGACGACCGGGCGCACGCGGGTGCGGCGCAAGCCCGAGCGGGCCGCCACCGACACGGCGGCGCTGTACGACGTGCTCGACCACGCGCTGGTGTGCCACGTCGGCTTCGTCGACGACGGCACGCCCGTCGTGATCCCGACCACCTTCGGCCGCGACGGCGACACGCTGTACCTGCACGGCTCGACCGGCACGCGGTTCATGTGGCTGCTGGCGGAGGGCGGGCCGCTGTGCTTGACCGTCACCGTGCTCGACGGCCTGGTGCTCGCCCGCTCGGTCATGCACCACTCGATGAACTACCGCTCGGCGATGGTGTTCGGCGCCGCGCGACCGGTCACCGACGGGGCCGAGCGCGATCGCGCGTTCGAGGTCATCGTCGAGCACCTGGTGCCCGGCCGCTGGGCCGACGCCCGGCACCCCACGCGGCGAGAGGCGGCCGCGACCGCCGTGGTGGCGGTCGACCTCGCCGAGGCGTCGGTCAAGCTGCGCACCGGTCCCCCGAGCGACGACCGGGCCGACCTCGGGCTGCCGGTCTGGGCGGGGGTGCTGCCGATCACCCAGCAGGTCGGCGCGCCGGTGCCCGACGCGCACGTGCCCGCCGACCTGCCGCCGCCCGGCTACCTCGCCGACTACCGCCGCCCCTGACGCACGCTCGCCGCGGGTCGCACGGTCGGTGCGCGAGCCACCCGCGCGGGCGCGGCACCCCCACGACGACCGTGTGGTCCACCGCCGCCCGGGCCCGGCGCACGCCCGCCGCCCCGCTCAGCGGTACTTCAGGCCGGTCCCCGTGTTGAAGACCACCGTGCGCTCCCCCGGCGCGATCCACCCGTCGGCGACCAGGCGCCTGCGGGCGGCCCACGCGGCACCCCCCTCCGGGCAGATGTCGAGGCCCGTCGCCGCAGCGAGCTCGCGCGCGGCGGCGTGGATCTCCGCCTCGGGCACCGCGACGGCGGTGCCACCGGTCTCCCCGAGCGCCCGCAGGCACAGGAAGCCGCCGATCGGCGAGGGCACGCGCAGCCCGTAGGCAGTGGTGCGCGCACCCTGCCACGCCGCGGTGGTCGACGCGCCCCGCCGGTGGGCGTCGACGACCGGCGCGCAGCCCTCGGCCTGCACGGCGACCAGCCGCGGCCGCTCCGGCCCGATCCACCCCATCGCCTCGAGCTCGTCCCACGCCTTCCACATGCCGACCAGCCCGGTGCCCCCGCCGGTCGGGTACACCACGACGTCGGGCAGGTCGCCGTCGAACTGCTCGTGCAGCTCGTAGCCCATGGTCTTCTTGCCCTCGACGCGGTAGGGCTCCTTCATGGTCGAGACGTCGAAGTCGCCCGGTCCACGCTGCCCGGCGAGGTGCCGGCCGGCATCGGCGATGGTGCCGTCCACGAGGTCGACCCGCGCGCCGGAGCGCCGGCACTCCTCGACGAACGCGGCCGGGGTGTCGCGGGGCATCGCGACCCGTACTGGCACGCCGGCCCGCGCGCCGTACGCCGCGAGCGCCCCGGCGGCATTGCCCGCCGAGGGCGCGACCAGCCGCTCGACCCCGCGCGCGACCGCGGCCGAGACCGCCATCGCCATCCCGCGCGCCTTGAACGACCCCGTCGGGTTGCGCGCCTCGTCCTTGACCCACACCCCGTCGCCGACGTCGATGATCGGCGTCCAGCCCTCCCCCAGCGTCACCGCGGCCACCGGGTCGACCGGCAGCACCGGCGCGTAGCGCCACAGCGACGGGGTCCAACGGTCGATGACGCCCTCGGGCCCGGTGATCGGCAGCGCCAGGTCGACCCGCAGCGGCAGGCCGCAGGCGTCGCAGACCGTCGCCAGCGCGGCCGCGTCGTGCGGCCGCCCGCACCCGAAGCAGGTCAACTCGATCGCGGTGGTCAGCTGGTCGGTCACGGCAGCTCCTGTCGCGGGCGGCACGCACCATACCGGCACCGTGCCACGCGCCCGGGCACCGGACCAGGCGCGTGCCGCGTCGTGGGCGAGCACCGCGATCTGGGTGCGGTGGTCAGGTCGAGCCCGGCACGGCGCGGTCGGTGTCGAACGTGGTCAGCGCGAGCACCGGCGGTGGGTCGGGGCGGCCTGCAGTCGCTCGGTCGCGGTGAACGACGCGGCGTCGCTGAACCTGACGCTCGTCTCGACCGCACCTCGGCCTCCGAGCTGCACGGTGTAGGAGCGCGTGCACACCGCGGCGACGCGCAGGCCGCGCCGGCCGCCGTCGAGCGGCATCATCAGGTCATGCACCAGCACTTCGACGCAGCGTCGTCCGGCGACGGCCGGCTATGATCCCCGTCGACCCGCCCGCGGACCCGGCACGGCAGGTGCACCGCGTCCACGACGGACGATCGGCCTCGCGATGACCGCGGTCCCCGGACCGCACGGCGACATGGTCGCGGTGTGGTCGGACGTCAGCGAGCGGCTGCGGCGGGCGCGGGCCGACAGCGACCTGTCCCTGCGGGCGCTCGCCTCACGCATCGGCGTCTCCCCGAGCCTCATCTCGCAGATCGAGACCGGCAAGGTGCGACCGTCGGTCAACACCCTCTACGCGCTGGCGGTCGAGCTGGGGCTGTCGGTCGACGGGCTGTTGTTCGGCGCACAGCTGACCGGTCCGCCCGACCCGCCCGGCGACGGGACCTACCCCGCCTGCGTGCAGCGGGCCGGCGCCCGGGCCTCGGTCGAGCTGGCCGACGGCGTGCTGTGGGAGCGCCTGACCGGCGCGTCGGAGGCGGGCGTCGACTTCCTGCACCTGACCTACGCTCCCGGCGGGGCGTCGGTGCCGGAGGGGACCCCGCACCGCCACCGGGGGCGCGAGTGGGGGTACGTCGTCAGCGGCTCGCTGCGGGTCGAGGTCGCCGGCCGGGCGACCGTGCTGGGGCCCGGGGACTCGATCGCCTTCACGTCGACGGCGGTGCACCGCCTGTCCAACCCGGGACCCGACGAGGTGCGCGCGGTGTGGTTCGTGCTGGGCCGGCCCGCGTCCGACGCGCCCGACGGCCTCGGGGACGAGTGACCGCCCGCGGTCAGGCCAGCAGCCAGCCACCGTCGACATCCAGGTTCGCGCCCGTCACCGCCTGGTTCTCCAGCAGGAACACCGTGGCGTGCACGATGTCGGCCATGGTGACCAGCCGGCCCAGCGGAGTCCGCGCCCGGAGGGCATCGAGCACCGCCGCTGGCTTGTCCATCCAGTACGGGCTGTCACCGACGACCGCGGGGTGCAGCGCGTTGACCCGCACGGGCGCCAGCTCGACCGCCATGGTGTGGACCATCGTCGAGATGCCGCCGTTGACCGTCGACACGGTCGTCGAGCCGGGGTACGGCCGGCTCTTGGCCAACCCGCCGAAGAGCACCACCGAGCCGTCGTCGCCCAGACGGTCGAGCAGCACGTGGACCACCTCGGCGTAGCCGACCAGCTTGAGCGTCGTCAGCGCCGTGGCCCGCGCGACGTCGTAGTCGCGTACGGTGTTCTCGTCACGGTCGATCGCGCTGATCACCAGGTGGTCGACCGGTCCGACGTCGGTCAGCCGGTCGGCGATGCGGTCGGTCTCCACGAGGTCCAGCGCGAGGCCCCGCGTGGACCCGCCGACCTCGGCGGCGGCCGCCGCCGCCCGGTCCGCGTCGCGGCTGGTGACCACCACGTCGCGGCCCTGCCCGGCGTAGTGCCGCGCGACCTCCCGCCCCAGGCCGGCACTGCCGCCGACCACGACCACCGCTCCGTCCGCCATGGCGTGCGCTCCTATCCGTCGGTGTCGCCGACCGGCGCGCCGAGCGCCTCGGCCAGGTGGGTCCAGTCCCGCGCGAAGCGGTACGAGTGCCGCGCCGGTGGCTGCGGCGCCTGGGTCTCCAGCCAGCGCACGGGCACATCGGCCGGGTTCGAGAACTCGTGGCGGCAGCCGACGCCGGCCAGGGCGATGTCGCCGACGCGCATGCGCTGCTCCTCGCCGTCGAAGACCGCGTCGACCTCGCCCTCGAGGATCATGTACGCCTCCTCGAGCGGGTGGTCGTGCGCGCCGGCGAACCCACCGGGCACGTACTGCACCATGAACATCGTCTGCAGGTCGGCGCCCAGTTCGCCGTCCACCATCATCTTGACGGTGATGCCGCTGTAGACCAGCAGCGCGGTGCGCATGCTGGCCGACACCGCCAACCGGT
>CAYVGE010000220.1:0-6715 GCA_964450395.1 uncultured Actinomycetota bacterium | reverse complement strand
CAGATCCCGTCGTCGCTGCTGGTCAACCTGCGCCACAACAACGCGCTGCACGAGCAGGTCGTGCTCCTGCACGTCCACGTGTCGGGCCTGGCGCACGTCCCCAACTCGCAGCGGGCCGAGGTCGAGCGGCTCTCGAAGGGCTTCTCCCGGGTGGTCCTGCGCTACGGCTTCCAGGACGAGGTGGATGTGCCCCGGGCGCTGCGCGAGAAGGTGTTCCACCGCCGCGGCTTCGGCGAGGACGACATCACCTACGTGGTGGGCCTCGACGACGTCCACGCCACCGAACGGCCGGGCATGCCGTTGTGGCGTGAGCGGCTGTTCGCGGTGATGAACCGCAACTCGACCGGCGTGACCAAGCTGTACAAGCTGCCGCTCGACCGGGTCATCGAGATCGGCCGGCCCGTCGACATCTGAGCCGGCGGGCGGGTGCAGGTCAGCCGGCGAACCGGACAGCCAGCCGCAGCAGGCCGGTCAGGATCGCCAGCACGGCGACGGTCTCGCCGCGCAGCCCGCCGTGTGACCGGTCGATGCGACGCAGCGCCGCGAAGCCCAGCAGCGGCCCCGCGATGGCGCCGACCTGCACCAGGGTGCTGGCCAGCGCGGCGATCGCCAGCACGCTGACGCGCCCGCGACGGCGACGCCCGTCCGGTGGCGGTGGGTCGTCGGGCTGCAGCGCCCGCCGGCCCTGCGTCGGGGGCCTCGGGCGGTGGTCGGCCGTCGCCGGAGCCGACCGGGGCCGGTCACCCCGGTGCGTGACGGCCGCGGGGCCGGGCAGCAGGTCGGTGGACCGCCGGCGGACCTCGCCGGTCCCGGCGGGCCGGCACCCGCCCACCGCGACGGCGTCGCGCACGGCGGTGAGGAAGGCGTCGAGCGTCGGGTGGCGGTCGGTGGGCTCCCGGCTGGTGGCGGTCAGGACCACCGCGTCGAGTGCGGGCGTGATCTCCGGCCACACGCTGCTCGGCGGCGGGACGGACTCGCGGGTGTGGCGCAGCGCCGCGGCGAGCGGAGCCTCGGCGGGCAGCGGCGTGCGCCCCGTCAACGCCTCGAACGTCACGATGCCGAGCGTGTACTGGTCGCTGGCGAAGGTCGCCTCACGGCCCAGCACGATCTCGGGCGCCATGTACTCGACGCTGCCCATGAGGGTGCCCGCCGGGGTCAGCCGCGTCGAGTCGAGGGCGCGTGAGATCCCGAAGTCGGCGACCCGGACCTGGCCGCCGTCGTCCTGCAGCAGGTTCTCCGGCTTGATGTCGCGGTGGACGAGCCCCGCGCGGTGGACGGCCGACAGCCCTGCGCACGTCGAGGTCAGCAGCTCCACGACCTCCGGCGGGGTCAGCCGGCCGCGCCCGTCGAGGATGGCCCGCAGCGAGCGGCCGTCGACCAGCTCCATCACGATGAAGGGCTGGTCGTCGTGCTCGTCCTGGTCGAGCACCGCCACGACGTTGGGGTGGCGGACCTTGGCGGCGTGCCGGGCCTCGGCACGGAAGCGCTCCCGCACCTCGTCGTCCTCGGCCAGGTGCGGGTGCAGCAGCTTGACCGCCACGTCCCGGTCGAGGCGCTCGTCCCACGCCCGGTGCACCGTGCCCATGCCGCCCGACGCGATGCGGCCGGCGAGGCGGTAGCGCCGGGCGAGCAGCACCCCGACCCGCGAGGCCGTCCCGTCGACCGACATGTCGCCCCTTCCGCGTGCTCCGACACGCCTCCCACCCACGTCGCGGAGCGAGGCGCCACGAACCGCGACGTGGCCCGGCCGTGTCGGGCACCGTCCATGATGCTCGACGGGGAGCGGTCCGGCAAAGGGCCGGGTGGGCCTTTACGGCGGCCGCGGCCGGCAGTAGCGTCGTAGGGCACGAGACCGCACGAAAGCAAGGGGCCGACCATGGCGGACAGTGTGTACCGGGTGACCGAGGTCATCGGCGTGAGCAGCGAGTCGTGGGAGGCGGCGGCGCGCAACGCGGTCGACACGGCCGGTGTCCGCGTCCGCGACCTGCGGATCGCCGAGGTCGTCAAGCAGGACGTGACGATCGCCGACGGCGCCGTCCAGAGCTTCCGCGTGCGCCTGGCCATCTCGTTCAAGTACGAGGGCGGCGGCTGAGCGGCACCTGACCGACCCGACGCGCCGGGGGCCGGCGCGACCCTGACCGATCGGCCCCCGCCGATCCTCTAGGCTGCGTCGCTGTCACGGTGTCGGGGGCCCGGGACACGTCATGGGAGTCGTCAGGGGGCCGCCATGACCGCGTTGCGCGGGGTCGGTGTTCGCATTGCTCGGGTCGTCGTCGTGCTCGTCCTCGCCGGGTGCTCCGGCGCGACCGAGCCGGCGACGGGCGCGTCGTCGGATCCCGCCGCCAGCGCTCCTGTCGACCGCGGCGGTGCGCCGTCCGGGGCGGCCCCCGAGAAGGCCGAGCTCACGCTCGGCCTGCTCCCGCTGATCGACGTCGCGCCGATCTACATCGGCATGGAGGAGGGCCTGTTCGAGCGCGAGGGCCTGACCATCGACATCCAGCCGGTGCAGGGCGGTGCGGCGGCGATCCCGGCGATGATCGCGGGTGAGCTCGACATCGCGTTCGGTGCGCACCCCTCGACCCTGTCGGGCGTCGCCAACGGGCTCGACCTACGCATCATCGCGGAGGGCAACCGCGCGTCGCCGGGCTTCAGCACGATCCTCGCCCTGCCCGGCAGCGGCCTCCGGGGCGACGTCTCCGGCCTCGAGGGCAAGCGCGTGGGCCTGAACACGTTCGCCAACATCGCCGAGCTGGCGACCCGCTCGGTGGTCGAGGGTGCGGGTGCGGACTACGGCGCGCTGGAGGCGGTCGAGATCCCGTTCCCCGAGATGGTGCCGACGTTGGAACGCGGCGAGCTCGACGCGATCTTCGCTGTCGAGCCGTTCGACACGATCGCGCAGGAGCAGCTGGACGCGGTCGTCGTGACCGACGCCTACATCGACGAGACCGAGGGACTGCCGGTCGGCGGCTACTCGGTGACCGGCAACTTCGCGAGCAACTTCCCGCGGACCGTCGCCGCCTTCCAGCGGGCGTTGATCGCCGCCACCGAGATCGCCCGCGACGATCCCGACCGGGTGGCCCGGGTGCTGCCGACCTACAGCAGCCTCGACGCCCGGGCCGCGCGGGCGGTGACCCAGCCCGAGTTCGCCGCGCGCGTCGACCGCGACGAGATCCAGCGCATCGCCGACCTGATGGTGCAGTTCGAGCTGCTGCCCGCGCCGGTCGACCTCGACGGGGTCGTGGTCGACTCGCCCGGCACCTGACGGCGTCAGCCGGTCAGGGCCTGCAGCAGGATCTGGCGGATGTCACCCGCGCGGTCGGCGGCGTACGCCCGCCCCCCGACGACCTCGGTCAACCGCTCGAGCGTGGCGAGGTCGGCCTGCTCGCCGTAGCCGATGGCGATCAGCCCGACGGGCTCGTCGTCCCTGGACGCCGTGCGCAGCCGGGAGATCAGGCCCTGCAGCCGCAGCGTGCCGCCCGGGTTGTCCTGGCGACCGTCGGTCAGCAGCACCACGTTGTTCACCCGCTCCGGGTCGAACCTGCGCTGCGCCTCCTCGTACGCGGCCAGGACGGTCTCGTACAGCGCGGTGTCGTTGCGCGGGCGCATGGTCGCCAGCGCGCGCCCGACCGCCTCGCGCCGGGTGACGGTGCCGACGTTCTCGCCCAGCGGCCCCAGCGCCACCAGCTCACGGTGGTCGCGCCCGTCGGCGAGGTCCGTCGAGAACTCCCACAGCCCGAATCCGCTGTCGTCGACCGACAGTCGCACGGCGTCGGCGGCCGCGCTCGTCGCGACGGTCAGCCGGTCGGCGTCGGTGCCGCGCGCGGGCTCGGCCATCGAGCCCGACACGTCGATCACCGCGAGCGTGTTGGTCAGCTGCGAGACGGTGTCCCACGTCTGCAGCACCTGGCGGACGACACCGGGGCGCGGGGCGGCGACCTGGGTGCCGGCCCGGTCGGCGGAGATGCCCTCGGCCGACCGCAGGACGTCGCCGACCTGTCCCTCGGCGCCGCGGAAGCCGAGCTCCAGCAGGCGCTGCTGGGTCTCCTCGCCCCGCACGAGCCGCAGGAACTCCTCGGCGCGAGCACGGCTGTCGTCGTCGACCCAGGGCGCGTCGAGCACGACGAAGGGGTAGTCGAGCGCCAGCCCGCCCTCCGGTGGGTACCACGCGGCCAGCGGGACGTCGGGCGGGCGCTGCCGCACGGCGTCGTCGGCGGTACCCGGCGGCAGGCCGGTGTTGTAGCGCCACACCTGCCGCTCGTCGATCGGGAACGCCGAGAGGAAGTCCATGCCGGCACCCGCGCCGTCGGCCCGCCGCAGGCCCGCCAGCTGCTCCAGGGTGGTGTTGTCCGTGCGTGCCAAGGAGCGCTCGAGCTGCAGCAGGTTGAGCCGCACCTGCCGCCGGGCGACGCCCTCCGTCGACAGCTCGTCCGCCCACACGCCCCCCAGTGCCGCGCCGACCGAGATGATCGACTGGGCCGCAGACGCCGAGCGGCGCGGGGTGGTCAGGCCGAACTTGAACGGACCCCACTCCTCGTGGCCGTGGGCGCTCCAGCCCTCGGGCTCGGCGATGAGGTCGGCGAGCCCGGCCCAGCTCAGCTGCGTCCGCGGCCACCCCAGCGCCTGCGCCATCGGCCGGGGCATCGCGATGACGGTGGGGGACCGGGCGATCGAGGCGGCCTCGTCGTCGATCAGCTCGGCGCCGGTCCCCGTCGAGCGCAGGAGCTGGACCCACGACGTCGCCTCGGGGATCCACACGTCGGGCGGCGGTCCGTCGGTCCGTGGGTCCCAGCCGTCGGCGAGGTTGTCGACGATGTCGGCTGAGGAGTCTGCGATCACCTGCACCGCGTCGCACCCGTCGCCGCCGGTGCCGTCGGTGAGCTGCGCCGACAGCACGCCGGCGATGTCCGGGCTGGCGTAGACCCGCAGCGTGACCCCCTCGCAGGCGGTGGCCGTGGCGGTCGCCGGGCGCTGCGGGTCGCCCGTGCCGAGCCACACCCCGACGAGCACGCCGGCCACGACCGCCGTGGCGAACGCCAGCACGGTCACGGTGGTCGCGGTCGTCGGTCGCCGCCGTGCCGCGGCATGGGAGGGTCCGCCGCCCACAGGAGGGCGGCCGGGACGTGCAGTGGTCATGGTGCTGCGCCGATCGTGCCCCCGGACGGCGGTCAGGCTAGCAGCACCGGTTGCGGATCCCGCAACCGGTGCCGCGGCGCGGGGCTCCGCGGGGTGCGCCCGGCTACTCCTCCGGTGGTGCGACGAAGTCCAGCAGCTGCTCGACGGCACCGACGAGCGGCTGCTCCAGGTCGGCGTACGTCGAGACCGAGCGCAGCAGCCGGCCCCAGAACCGCGGCGGCTCGTCGACGCCCAGCGCAGCGCAGACGCCCTCCTTCCACGGCCGGCCCTTCGGCACCTCCGGCCACGCGGCGATGCCCAGCGTGCGGGGACGCACGCCCTGCCAGACGTCGACGTAGGGGTGCCCGGTGATCAGCACCTGCGGGTGGGTGATCGCGCCGACGATGCGCTGCTCCTTGGTGCCGGGCACCAGGTGGTCGACGAGCACGCCGAGCCGGCGCCGGGGGCCGGGCCCGAACGCGCGGACGGCGTCGGCGAGGTCGTCGATGCCGCCCAGCGGCTCGACGACCACGCCCGCGTCACGCAGGTCGTCACCCCACACCTTCTCGAGCAGCTCGGCATCGTGGATGCCCTCGACGTAGATGCGGCTCGCCCGCGCGACCCTGGCCTCCGCGCGCTGCGAGGCCACGGATCCGGATGCGGTGAACGTGCGCTGCGGCGTGGTGGCCGGACGGGGGCGGACGAGCGTGACGGGGCGGCCCTCGATCCGGAAGGCGCCCGGGCTGAGGGTGAAGTGGCGCACCTTGTGGCGCATGTCGCGCAGCGTCACCGATGCGCCGTCGACCGCGACGACCCGGCCGGCGAAGCCGGTGACGCGGTGCTCGACCTGCAACCCCGGCGTGGCGGCGACCTCGCGGGGCCTGGCCTGCTTCTTCGCCCGCCGCGCGGCGAGCACGTCGTCGGAGTACCTGGACACCCGGCGACCGTAGCGCACCGACCCCCGGACGACGCGAAGGGCGGGTGCCGCGGCCGCCGACGGTGGGCGCGCTGCGTCCGCCCGGGCGACGGCGCACAGGGGACGCTCAGCCAACGCTCAGCCGTCGTGCCTAGCGTGTCGGCCAATGCCAGTCATCTCATCAACCGCATCCACCCGACCAACGCGTCCGACGGCGCTGGACGATCCGTCCGCGGCGCCCGCGGCCATCCCCCAGCGGGGTGACGGGCGCTGCAGGTACCGGTCCGGTGCGGAGGCCGTGGCGGACCCCACGTGGTGCGCGCGGCGTGGGCCGGCCCGCCGCACGCTGCGGGCGGCGACCGTGGTGCGCGGTGCCGGGGCTGCGGTGCTGCGGGCTGGGACCCGCTGATGCGGTCCGACGTGTCGGAGCCGACCGACAAGCATGAGGGCCAGGACCCGACGCAGGCGCGGCGCTCCCGGCTGGTCCTGTTCGCGGTGCTGGGGGTCCTGCTCGGGGCCCTCGGGGGATGGGGCCTGTGGGCCGCGACGGGCGGCGACGGGCGGTCCGACGAGACGCCGGAAGGCGTCGCTGCCGATGACCGCCCCGCCGATGACCGCCCCGCCGACCGTCGGGGCTATGTGGCCAATCCTGGGATGGGGTGGCAGGACATGGACCGCGAGGACCCG
>CAYVGE010000219.1:0-6768 GCA_964450395.1 uncultured Actinomycetota bacterium | reverse complement strand
TGGTCGGGATGCCGGGATTTGAACCCGGGGCCTCCACGTCCCGAACGTGGCGCGCTAACCAAGCTGCGCTACATCCCGTGCGCGTACAGGGTAGCCCTCGACGGCACCCGACTCAAAGCGCGGGGCGGACCGTCCCGGGCCGGCCGACCAGGTCGAGGATGCTCGCCTCGGGCCGGCAGGCGAAGCGCACGGGCGCGAAGCGCGACGTGCCCAGCCCCGCGGAGACGTGCAGCCACAGGTGGTCGTCCCACGCCGTCAGGCCCCGGGCCATGCGCAGCGGCAGGTCGCAGTTGTCGACCAGCGGACCCAGGACCGGCACCCGCACCTGCCCGCCGTGCGTGTGGCCGGCGAGGGTGAGGTCGAAGCCCTCGTCTGCGAACCGTCGGACCACGTCGACGTACGGTGCGTGCACGACACCGAGGCGCAGGGCGACCGGGTCGGGCGGCGCGGTCCAGTCGACCTGCGCGGGGCAGGCCGCGCCGATGTGGGGGTCGTCCAGCCCGACCACGTCGACCGGTCCCGCCGGCGTGTGGAGGCTGGCCCGTTCGTTGCGCAGGACCAGCCAGCCGGCCTCCTTCAGCCCGACGACCAGCTCCTCGGTGTCGAGGCGGATGCCGGGGTGGTGGCTGGTGGGGCCGCGGAAGTACCGGAACGGGTTGCGCAGCACGGGGCCGTACCGGTCGTTCGACCCCAGGACGGCGATCGCGTGGCGCCCGCGCCCGACGTCGGCCAGCAGCCCGACCGCGTCCTCGACGGCCTCGTGGTGGCCGAGGATGTCACCGGTGACGACGACCACGTCGGGTGCCATGACCAGCGCACGTCGGACGAACCGGCCCATGCGGGCGTCCCCGGGGACCAGGTGCAGGTCGGACAGGTGCAGCACCCGCAGCGCCGGGCTCCCGGCGACGAGCGCCGGCACCGTCTGGTGCCGGAGCGCGAACCAGCGCCGCTCGAGCAGGGCCCACGCGAGGCCCGACGCGGCGACCGCGGCCGCGCCACCGGCCAGGCGCCGTGCCGTCACCCCTGATCGACGTCGTCATACCCGCCGCCCTGCTCCTGGCCGGGCAGGCCGATCCGTGGCCAGTCCCCGCGGTCGGGCAGCTCGGGCAGGTCTTCCAGGTCGGGCGGAAGGGGCACGTCGAGGTCCAGATCGTCCGGCGGATCATCGTCGCCGTCGTCGAGGTCATCGATCTCCGGCTCGGGCTCCTCCACGATACCCATGCCGTCGGACACGGCGAGCTGCACCGACTCGCCCTCGGTCAGCATGTCACCGGGGTCGGGGGACTGACCAACCACCGCACCGGCAGGCGCGTCGCCGGGCACCGTGGTGGGTGCCGCCAGGAAGCCGGACTGCAGCAGGGCGCCGACGGCGGCCTCCCGGTCCATCCCGACGACGTCGGGCACGGCCCGGGCGGGGGGCGGCGGGGGCGCGGGGAAGTCGACGGCCTCGAGCCCGAGCTCGCTGACCGCCGACGTCATGAAGCGCTGCCACAGGATGGTCGGCAGGCACCCACCGGTCACCTCGCCGCACAACGGGTGCACCAGTGGCTTCGGCGTCTCGTGGCCGATCCACGTCGCCGCGGCCAGCTGGGGGGTGTACCCCACGAACCACGCGTCCTTGCCGTTCGTCGTCGTGCCGGTCTTGCCCGCCGCGGGTCGGCCGATCTGCCCACGTGCGCTGGCGGTGCCGTTCTCCAGGGGCCCCCGCAGCAGGCTGGTCGCCTGGCGCGCGACGCCCTCGTCGATGGCCCGCTGGCAGTTGCCGCGGCGCCGGCGCACGATCTTGCCGTCGCGGGCGCGGATCGCCGCGACCGCATGGGGGCGACAGCGCACGCCGTCGTTGGCCAGCGTGGCGAAGGCCCCGGCCATCTCGACCGGGTAGACCTCCTCGGAGCCCAGCACCAGCGAGCAGTACGGGTCGATCCTGCTCGAGATGCCCATCCGCTTCGCCACCTCGGCCAGCGCCTCGGGCCCGCCGGCGATGTCCATGAGGTGCAGGAAGTAGGTGTTGCTCGACGTCGCCGTGGCCTGGGGCATCTGCTGCACGCCGAGATCGGCCCCGTCGTAGTTGGTCACCGAGTACCCGGGGCACTGCGGCGACACGGAGGTCGTGCTGCTGGTCGAGTCGAAGCCGTAGCTGATCGGCACGTCGTGCTCGAGCGCCGCGACCAGCTCGAAGGCCTTGAACGTCGAGCCCGGCTGGCGCCCGCTGCCGCCGAGCCCCGGCACCGCCGGGTTCAGCGTGGTCCGGGTCGGTCCGTCGCCGTAGTGTTTGGGCCCCACGGCCGCCGTCAGCATCTCGCCGGTGGCCGCGTCGACGGCGACGATCGACGCCATCGGGTCGGTCTTCGGGTTCGGCAACAGGTCGCGGATGGTCTGCTTCGCGATGCGCTGCAGCCGCTTGTCGAAGGTCGTGCGGATCTTGAGGCCCTCGGTCAGGACGGTGTTCCACCGCGCCTGGGGGGTGTCGCCGAGCCGCTCGTCGGCCTCGAGCTCGCGGCGCACGACGTCGATGAGGAACGGTGCGCCGTTGCTGCGCTGGTCCTTCAGCCGCAGCGTCAGCCCGGACCGTCCGGCTCTGCGCGCGCGCTGCGGCGTGATCATGCCGAGCTCGGTCATCTGGTCGAGCACGACCTGCCGGCGGGCCAGCGCGTTGTCCGGGTGGTCGACGGGGTCGTTGCGCTCAGGGGCGCGGATCATGCCGGCGAGCAGCGCGGCCTGCGACAGCGTCAGGTCGGCCACCGGCTTGCGCCAGTAGTACTCCGCGGCGGTGGCGATGCCGTAGGCCCCGTTGCCGAAGTAGGTGTCGTTGAGGTACATCTCGAGGATCTCGCGCTTGTCGCGCTGCCGCTCGAGCCGGCTGGCGTACACGGCTTCGGTGATCTTGCGCTGCAGCGTGCGCTCGTCGCCGACGACGCGGTTCTTGACCAGCTGTTGCGTGATGGTCGACCCGCCGCCGGAGATCTCGCCGTCACTGGCGTTGCGTGCGGCCGCGCGCACGATGGCCGACCAGTTGACGCCGTCGTGCTCCCAGAACGTCTGGTCCTCGGTGGCGAGCACCGCGTCGACCACGTGGTCGGGCACGCGGTCAAGGGTCACCGAGCGCCGGTTCTCGACCTGCAGCGTTGCCAGCCGCCGGCCGTTGCGGTCGACGACGACGCTGCGCTCCGGCGGGGAGGCCAGGTCGTCGGGCAGCGGGGGCACGGCCGCGATGGTGGCGTCCGCGGTGCGGACCACCGTGGCCAGCGCGATCAGTGCCGGAATCGTCAGCAGGAACAGCAGGCCGACACCGAGCCCGAGGGCGATCAGCGCCGACCGCGCCGGCGAACGGCGCGTCCGGCGGCGCCCGGGCGCAGGCGGGGGCACCACCGGCGGGACCGGTGGTGGCGCCGGCTGGCGCACAGCAGGAGGTTCGTACGTCTGGGTCGACATGCGGGTCCGCGACCGTCCGGTGGGCGCACGATCGTGGTCGGGCATGCTACCGCCCCCACGTGCGCGCGAGACGTGGCGGGATGGGCAGGAGGGGATCCGATGATCCCCTGGTCGGGGGAAAGGGCTACGGGCGGCCTGCGCCCACGTAGTCGGAGCGGTCCGTCGACACGACCCGCACGGTCAGGCCCGACCGCGGTGCCTCGACCATCTGGCCGTTGCCGACGTACATCGCGACGTGGTGGATCGGGCTGCCGAAGAACATGAGGTCGCCCGGCTGCAGCGCGCTGCGCGACACGCGGGAGGTGGCGCTGTACTGCATGCCCGAGTTGTGCGGCAGCGAGACGCCCGCAGCGGCCCAGGCCGCGCTGGTGAGCCCCGAGCAGTCATAGGAGCCCGGGCCCGAGCCGCCCCAGCCGTAGGGCTTGCCGACCTGTGCGAGGGCGAACTGCACCGCGGCCCCACCACTGCCGGACGCCGCCGCCGGCGCGGTCGGCGTCGACGAGCCAGCGCTGGCCTCCCCGTCCTGCTGCTGCGCCGTCCCCCGGCGCTCGGCGCGGACCCGCGCCTCGGCCTCGAGCCGCTCGACCTCGGCGGCCAGCTCGGTGATGCGGTCCTCCTGCGCGTCGACCTGGCGGCGGGTCTCCTCGCAGCTGCGCTGCGCGTCCGCGTTGGCGTCGGCCGCCTGGCGGCGGGCCGCCCGGAGGACCTCGCCGTCGGCCCGGAGGCGGTCGCGCACCGCGGCGTAGCGCTCGAACGACGTGGTGCGCGCACGGTTGGTCAGGTCCAGCCAGGCCATCCGCTCGGCGTAGTCGGTCAGATCGTCGACCGACGTGGACAGGGTGGCCAGCTGCTGCCCACCGGTGCGCTGCTTGTACAGCTCCGCGACGACCGCCCCGCGCTGCTCGTCGACCGACGCGAGCGCCGACCTCGTCTCGCCGATCTGCTCGCGGTTGTGGCGGACCTCCTGCTTCGCGGCCTTCAGCTGCTCGCGTCGCAGGTTGCAGTCCTCGATCTGGATCTCCAGCTCGCGGCTCAGGTCGTCGAGCCGCGCCTGGGCGCGCGACAGCTGCTGCTGCGGCGTGTCAGCGGTCGCGGGGTGCGCCAGCAGTGCCAGCAGCAGCCCCGCGATCAGGACCGAGGTACCGCGCGTTCGCATCGTCCGCCAGGAAGGTCGCCGGATGTCCACCTCTCACCGTCGTGCACGGTGCGCACATCGGCACCTGTCCCGGCCGTGTCCAGCAGGGAACGTCCGTCCGCGCCGTGGCGTCGCGGTCCCCGGGGATCCGCCGTGCGCCGGGGTGCACGGGCGCCGGCGGCGGCCGCCCGCCCGCACGGCACCGCCCCTCGCGCGGTGCGCACGAGGGGCGGTGTGTGGGTCTGGGCACTGGTGGGAGCTACGGCCGGCCGATCTTGCGGAGGCCGGCGCGCTTGGCCGACGCCTTGCGGACGTTGAGGCCCCGGCGCGGCGCCTCGATGGTCTTGCCGTTGCCGACGTAGATGGCGACGTGGTGGACGGGGTTGCCGTAGAACAGCAGGTCGCCGACGCGCATCTCCTTGCGCGACTGCACCCGTCGCGTCTGGTTGAACTGCATCCGCGAGCTGTGCGGCAGCGCCTTGCCCCCCCGCTTCCACGCGGACAGCGTCAGGCCGGAGCAGTCGTAGCCGTTCGGGCCGGAGCCGCCCCAACGGTACGGCTTGCCGAGCTGGCTGCGGGCGAACCGCACGGCCGCACGGCGGCGCCGCCAGACGGCCTTGCGCTTGGCGGCCTTGGAGCTCACCGCAGCGAGCACCGGAGTCGATGTCAGCGCCGCCGGTGCGCTGACCGATGCCGGGCTCGGCGGTGTCACCGCCGATGCGGCGGTCGCGGGAGCGGCGAGCATGGCCACCAGCAGTGCGGTGGTCACGACGGTCACTGAGCGGGCGCGCAGGGCACGCCGGGCATGTCGGTAGATAGCCATGCACCCGACAGTCGTGCGCGCAGCGCGCGTTCGTACCTGTACCCTCCGTGCCCCTCCGGGTACGTACGTAGGTTGCGGACGGCACCCGGGACCGCTAGGTACGGACCGCGGTCCGGAACCGCTGGAGGGTGCTGGTCAGCCCGCTGCGGGGGTGATCAGCCGCTCCGCGACCCATCGGAGGCCGTCGATGTCGTGCACGTCGCCGGGTGCCAGGGGCACCTCGACCAGTCGACGCGGGCGCAGTCCGCGCAACGCGGCGTTGATCGATCGGCGCTGTCGGGTGGCGATGTCGCGGGCGTCCAGCGCCAGGCGCAGCAGCGCCGCCGTCGCCCGTTCGACGTCGTCGTCGGTGTCCAGCGCGTCGGCGGCCTCGGCGACCTGCGCGGGCTCGACCGACGCCAGCCGCCCGCCCGGCGGCAGCGTGACCCGGTTGACCACCACGCCCGCCGTCGGCATGCCGTCGCGCTCCAGCCGCCGCAGGAAGAAGCCGGCCTCGCGCAGGGCCGGTGGCTCGGCCGAGCTGACCACGACGAACGCCGAGTCGGGCTGCTGGAGCAGGTGGTACACGGCCTGCGCGCGGTCCTTGAAGCCCTCGTACATGCCCTCGAACGATTGGAAGAACTCGGCGAGGTCCTCGAGCACGGCGGCACCGGTGACCCGTGACGCCGCCCGCATGAACAGCCCGGTGCCCAGCCCGACCGCGCGGGTGGCGAACCGCCCCGCCGCCAGCCCGGGTGACAGGAACATCTTCAGGAACCGACCCTCCAGGAAGTCGGTCAGGCGCCTGGGGGCGTCGAGGAAGTCCAGCGCGTTGCGGGTCGGCGGGGTGTCGATGACGATGCAGTCGTAGCGGCCCGTCTCGTGCAGGTCGTACAGCTTCTCCATCGCCATGTACTCCTGCGTGCCCGCGAGCGACCCCGACAGCTGCTGGTAGAAGCGGTTGTCGAGGATGCGCTGTACCCGCTCGGGGCTCGCGGCGTGGCGCTCGACGATCTCGTCGAACGTCCGCTTCATGTCGAGCATCATCGCGTCGAGGCCGTCGACGCCGGCGACAGGGTGTGGCGAGGTGTCCAGCTTCGACAGCCCCAGCGACTGGGCGAGCCGACGGGCGGGATCGATCGTCAGGACGATGGTCCGCCGGCCGCGGCGAGCGGCCTCGATCGCCAGCGCCGCGGCGGTCGTGGTCTTGCCGACCCCGCCGGCGCCGGTGCAGACGATCACGTGGCGCTCGTCGACCACGTCGCCCAGGGCCAGGTCGCGGGCCTCGTCGAGGGCGCCGGGCGTGGCGCTCATGTCAGGGCCTCCGCGGAGCCTGGTTCCGCTGTGGCGCTCATGTCAGGGCCTCCGCGGAGCCTGGTTCCGCTGTGGCGCTCATGTC
>CAYVGE010000218.1:0-6797 GCA_964450395.1 uncultured Actinomycetota bacterium | reverse complement strand
GGTCGGCAGCCCGGTCTCGTGGGCCAGGTACGACGCGACCGTGATGGCCAGGCCCTCGGAGTGGGGCGGCCGCGCGGCCGAGTAGGCCTCGAGCCCGGACAGCGAGCCGTCGTTGCGCACCAGTTCGGTGTAGGCGGTCATGATCTCGGCGGTCTCGCAGTGCAGCGACAGCGAGATCTGGTCGGCCAGTTCGGGATGCTGCTCGCGAGCGCGCTGCACGCCCCGCATGACGAACTCGAAGTGGGCGGTGTCGTAGGCCTCGTCCTCGGGGATCATGAGGAACTCGTTCTGCGACGACGACTTGCCGTGCAGGCCGTAGCCGCCGTAGAACATGAAGATCTTGAACGACGTGACACCGAAGCGCTCGATCAGCTGCTCGATCTCGTCGATGTGGGCCGACATCATCGGCGCGACGTGGAACGTGTAGTCGACGTGGGCCGCGCCGTCGGCGAGCTCGAGGACCTTCGGCATGAACTCGGCGTACGGGCCCCCGGTGTTCAGGTAGTACTGCCCGGTGCGGATGTACGTGATCCCGGTCGTCACCCCGCCCTGGGCGCACGCGCGGCTCTCGGTGCGGGCGTCCTCATCGAGCGGGTTGTAGATGCCCCAGTGCTGGTGGGCGTCCACCAGTCCGGGAAACGCCAGCCGGCCACCGGCGTCGATGACGTCGGCGGCGTCGGCGGCGCCGATGCCAGCCTCGACCGCCACGATCCGCCCGTCGCGGACCGCGATGTCGGCGTTGATCGGCTCGTCGCGATCGGGACGCACCACCCGCGCGCCGGCCACGACCAGGTCGTAGGTGGCCATCGCGGCCTCGATTCGCTCGGGGTTCCGGCATCATCGGAAGGTCGGCCGGTCGGGGCGACGATAGCAAGGCCGCAAGCTGAATGGCAACGGCGTTCCGCTCAGGGGGACAGACCCGTCAGGAGCCGCCGTCGGCCTGCGCGCGGGCCAGTACCTGGCGTGCCGACCGCACCGTCGCGGCATCGACGAGCAGGCCGTCGTCACCCGCCACCGCGCCGCCGCCGGCACGCTCGAACGCCGCGACCTGCGCGCGGGCCCGGGCGACCTCGTCGGAGGTCGGGGTCAGCGCCTCGTTGATCACGGCCACCTGCGCGGGGTGGATCGCCGACCGTGCGCCGAACCCCTGGGCCAGCAGCCGCCTGGTCGAGGCTCGCAGGGCGTCGGGGTCGTCGAGGGCGGTCAAGGTCGGGCCGGTCGGCGGCCGCAGCCGCCGCGCCGAAGATGCGACGACCAGCGGCATCCGCAACGCGACGACGGCCGCCTGCTCGTCCGGGTCGATCCCGAGCTCCGCGGTCAGGTCCGCCTCACCGAAGGCCAGGTTGCGCACCCGCGGTGCCGCGGCGAGGTCGTCGACCTGCGCGAGGCCGACGGCGGTCTCGATCAGCGCCACCACCCCGAACGAGGCCGACGCGGCCCCGAGCGTCTCCTCGGCGTCGGTGAGCAGCCGGTGCAGCGCCTCGAGGCCGTCCGCCTCGGCCTTCGCCAGCACGATGCCCGCGAGGTGCGGGCTCGCGACCGCGGCGACGTCCTCGCGCAGGGTCGCCGGGTTGACCCGGACCCACCGTTGCGGGCCCGGCCCGTCGACGGCGGTCAGGTGCGCGGCCACCAGCCGCCGCGCCTCCGCCTTCCGGTCCGGAGCGACCGCATCCTCCAGGTCGAGGATCAGCGCGTCCGCTCCACGGTCGGCCGCGCCGGCCAGGACCCGTTCGCGGTCGCCCGGCACGTACAGCCAGGAGCGCGGTGCCGGACCCCCGACGTCAGGCATCGGGGGCTCCGCCGTCCGCGGAGATGCCGAGCAGCAGCGGGTCGTTGACGTGATCCGCCAGCGGGTGGACGGTGATGTCCATCCACGGCCACAGCGGCAGCGACGACAGCGCGTCGTGCAGGGCCGTGGCGTCGTCGGCCTCCCACAGGCCCCAGTTCGCCCACCGGCCCGGCACGCGCCACAGCCGCCGCATGACCCCTTGGCGCGCGAGCTCCAGCCCGCGTTCGAGCTCGGCGGCGAAGATCTCCTCGCGGCGCTTCGGGTCGGCGTCGGGTGGCCAGGTGATCTCGATGTTGACGAGGAACTGCATCAGGGCTCCGTCCGGTCGGTGGCGGCGCGGCCGGCCAGGTAGCCGAGGCCGAGCGCGCTGAGCAGGCCGTTGCCGGCGATGTACCCGCCGGCGCCGTGCCCGGAGATCCCGACCGCGGCACCGCCGGCCGCGTACAGCCCCGGCACGGGCGAGCCGTCCGGGCGCAGCACCTGCGCGTCGGCGTCGACGCGCAGGCCGCCCTGCGTGTGGAACAGCGCGCCGGTGACCCGGACCGCGACGTACGGCGGGGCCAGCGGGGCGCCCCACCCGGTCCGGCCGTGCGGGTCCTGTCGTGCACCGGTGGCTGCGGACGCAGCCGTGTCGAGCGTCGTGCTGAGCCGGTCGACGTTGGCACCGATCAGCCCGGCGAGGCCGGCGACGTCGTCAACCCGCCGGATGGCGCCCGTCGCCTGCAGCTCGCGGTAGTTCGCGAACGAGCCGACCGCCTCGTCGATGCGCTCGTCGTAGACCATCCACGCCACGCCGCCGGGCTGGTCGAGGACCCGCGCCCCGAAGCTGGAGTAGCCCTCGGTCTCGTCACCGAAGCGTCGCCCGTCGGCGTTGATCAGCACCCCGCCGTGCATGACGGTCGCCCAGGTCAGCAGCACGTCGCCCGGCTGCGCAACCGAGCCGTGGCCCTGGTAGGCGTCGAGGAAGGCGGCGTCCGCGCCGACGTCGCGGCCGATCCGCAGGGCGTCGCCGCGGCTGAACGGGCTGCCGAAGTAGCGGCCGTCGGCGATCTCGGGGGCGTGTTCGCGGACCAGGTCGGGGTCGGCGGCGTAGCCGTTGGTGGCCAGGACGACCGCCGCGACGTCGAGCATCTCGGTCACGCCGCCCTGTTCGACGGTGGCACCGGTGACCACGCCGTCGTCGTCGAGGCGGACGCCCTCCAGAGCTGCGGGCACCCGCACGGTGATGGCAGCGGAGCGGTCGAGCGCCTCGACGAGGTGGCGGTGCAGTGTGGCACCGTCACGGTCGGGCACGGTGTGGCACCGGTCGGCGGAGTGCCCCGGGTAGCGGAATTCGGTCACCAGCGAAAGCGGGACCCCGACGACGTCGTGCAGCCACGCGAGCAGCGCGGGGGCGACGTCGACCAGCGCGCGGGTGGCCGTCGGGTCGGCGGTGCCGCCGGTCTTGCGCATCACGTCGTCGTGGAAGCGCTGCGGCGAGTCGTCGACGCCGGCGTCGCGCTGCCAGCGGCTCCCGCCGGCCGGCACCATCGCCGCGGTCCGCGACGTGTTGCAGCGGGTCCGGAACTGCTCGTCGGCCTCGACGACGAGCACCGTCGCACCGCCCTGTGCCGCGGCCAGCGCCGCGGCACAGCCGGCGGCGCCGGCGCCGGCGACCAACACGGGTGCCCCACGCCTCACGCCGCACCCCCGCGCTGCGCACCCACCCCGTCCGGTCGGTGCAGGCCGACCGCGTGGCCGGCGCCCAGCAGCGCCAGCGCCAGGCGCGTCGGGTCGACGAGGACGGGGCCGTCCCGGCCGTCGTCGTCGCCGAGCGCCCGGTCCACCGCCGCGGCCCACCGGCCAGCATCGCTGATGGCCTCGAGGTCAAGGTCGAGCACGGCGTTGCCGACGTAGCGCTCGACCAGGCCGTAGCGCTCCAGCCGGCGCTCCAGCTCGGCGCCGATCGCCGCGTTGCGGGTCACCGAGCCGAACGGGCGGCCGGCGGCGGCGCAGTGCCCGGCGGCCAGCCGCAGCAACCCGACCACCGGCACCGACCCCGTCGCGTCGATGCCCGGGTCGAGCACGCAGTCGGGCAGCACCAGATCCGCCGCACCGGCAGCCGTCGCAGCGGCGGCGTCCGCGACCACACCGTCCGAGGCGCGGATGCCGGTCTCGTGGTCGAGGGAGCGGGGCGCCGCGGCGCCGATGTTGTCCAGGCGCACCTCCACCCTGGGCGGGCTCAGCTCGTCGTAGCGCCGCTGCCGGCGCCGCAGCTCATCCGGCGGTACGTCGATCGGCGTGATGCCACGGACGCGGAGCACGGTCCCCCCTCGATCGAGGTGTCGGCCGGGCGGCGTCGGGCTCACGACACCTCCAGCTCGTCGAGCAGCGCGGACAGGTCGGTGGCCGCCGGCAGCCGCGCGTCGAGCTGCACGATGCGGCCGGCCCGCTCGGCGCCCAGCAGCCCGACGAGCTTGTCGTGCACCTCGTCGAGGCCGAACGGCATGTTGGCGGTGTCGCCGACGGGGTTGCGCACGGTCGCCCGGTGCTCGGTGCCATCGGCCAGTTGTACGGTGACGGCGGCACCCCGGTCGTCGGGCAGCGCGTCGTCGAAGGCGGGCGTCGCCCGGACCTCGACGCGCTGCGACAGCCGCTGCAGCTGGGCATCGGCACGGGCGGCGGGCCCGGTCTGGTCCGGGCCGACGACCCCGTCGCGCAGCGCCGCTCCGGTGATCCACGGGATCGAGAACATCGCCGCCAACCGGCTCGCGGGTTCCACCGCGAACGTCCGGTCCAGCGGCGCGGCGAGGCGGTACGTCTCGACGCTGACGCGCGACACCGCGTCGATGTCCGGGGCGTGCAGGCGGGCACGCAGCTCGAGCGCCGCGTCGGCCGGTGCATGGGTGTAGGCGCACGACGCGTGGCGCTTGACGTACCCGTCCGCGATCATCCACCGGGTATCGAGGTCGGCCGTGATCGTGTGGACGTCGAGACGCCCGAGCGTCGCCCCGAGGGTCGCCGCCGCGGTGCCGTCGTTGCGCGCCAGGCCGGCGCGGGCGAGCTGGACGGCGCGGATGCCCGCCTCGTTCGCGCCGCCCACCCAGGCGTTGCGCACGGCGTTGCCGTCGAGCGCGCTGCCGAAGGTGGTGGCCGTCGCGAGGCCGGTGGCCGCATCGATGGCGGCCGCGGTGGTCGGGGCGTCGAGCTCGAGCAGCCGTGCGACACCCGCCGCTGCACCGGCGGCACCCCAGGTGCCGTGCGGGTGGATGCCCGCGTGCAGTCGGGTGCCTGCGCCGATCCGCGCCGCGACCTCGTAGCCGGCCAACACCGCCGTGCACAGCTGCGGCCCGGTCGCGCCGACCTGCTCGGCGACCGCAAGGACGGCCGGCACCACGTGGGCGGCGGGGTGGCCGCGACTGTACTTGTTGCCCTCGTCGAGCTCGAGGCAGCAGGCGGCGACGCCGTTGAGCCACACGGCATCACCCGGCTGCGCGCGACGGCGCGTGCCGAGGACGCGTGCCGGACCGGGCGGCGGATCGACGACGTCGACCAGGCGCTGGTGCTCGGGCGTCCCGGCGCCCGCGATCGCCACGCCCAGCAGGTCGATCAGGACGAGCCGCAGGCGTGCCCGCACCGTCGCGGGCACGCGGTCGACGGTCAGCTCTGCGGTCGCAGCGGCCAGTGCGGCGACGGCGTCACGCGCCGGGCGCTGTTGTGCGCTGTCTGTCGCGTCCGGCGAGTCCACTGGGTGCTCCGCCGCCGCCGCTGTCGAGGAAGGGCCTGGGAACGGCGTTCCGCTAGTGATAACGTCCAGCCGCGGTCGTGTCAACGACGCCGTGCGGACGCGGACGATCGACCCGGACCCGGCGGGCGTCGCGATCGGACGCAGCAGCGAAGGAGAGAAGATGCGCAGGCGGTTCATGGTGCTGGTGCTGATCGCGCTGCTGGTGCTGGCGGCCTGTGGCGGTGGCACGACCTCGAGCGAAGGATCGTCCGAGGGCGGCGGTGGGAGCGGTGACGGCGCGAGCGCGGACACCGGCGGCGGCGACAGCGGTGGCGGAGGCGACGCGGTCACGATCGGGTCGATCCACCCGCTGACGGGTGATCTGGCGCTCGACGGCACGCAGATGGACGCGGCCGTCAAGCTCGCGGTCGACGACCTCAACAGCGCCGGCGACCTGCCCGTCACCCTCGAGGTGGCGTCGGCCGACACCCAGGGTCAGCCCGAGCTCGGCCAGTCCGAAGCCCAGCGCCTCATCCAGGAGGGCGCCGTCGCGATGGTCGGCGCGTTCCAGTCGGCGGTGACCACCAACATCGCGACGGTCTCGGCGCGCCAGCAGGTGCCACTGGTCATCGACGTCGCGGTGGCCGACGCGATCCTGTCCGAGGAGAACGAGTTCGTCTTCCGCATCCAGCCGAACGCGACCGCGATGGGCGAGTTCGGCGCGCAGTACCTGGCCGACATGGCCGAGGCGGCCGGCGAGGACGTGGGTTCGGTCGCCTACATGTACGAGCAGACCGACTTCGGCACCTCCGTGTTCGAGGCGTTCAGCAGCAAGGCGGAGGAGCTGGGCATCGAGATCGTCGGGTCGACCGCCTACGACGCGTTCGGGCAGTCGGACTACACCACCGAGGTCCAACAGATGGTCTCGAACAACCCGGACGTGCTCGCGGTCACCGGCTACTACAACGACGGGGTCGCCATCGCGCAGAACCTGTCGGACGTGCAGCCCGACCTCAAGGCGGTCTACGGTGTCGCCAACGGTGCGTTCGACCTCCCGCAGTTCCCGCAGGACGCGGGCGACGCGGCACCGTGGATCCTCGACTCCAACTACCACTTCGACGCGACCAGTGACCGGGTCAACGACATCAGGAGCCGGTTCGAGGAGGAGACCGGCGACGAGATGCGGACGTCGGCGGTGCTGGCCTACCAGGCCGTCGAGGTCATCGGCGAGGCGATGCGCAGCGCCGACGACCCGACCGACCCCGTCGGGCTCGCCGAGGCGATCCGCTCCGTCGAGGTCAC
>CAYVGE010000217.1:0-6806 GCA_964450395.1 uncultured Actinomycetota bacterium | reverse complement strand
GCCACCAGCCCGCCGGCCAGCAGCAGCGAGAAGCCGGGCACGGCCAGGAACGGCGAGAAGCCCGCCGCGGCCGGTACCGGGTTCTGGGCCGACAGGACCGCCGCGACGACCGCCGCGCCGACGCCGACCGCGTACAGCAGGGCGCTGCGCACCATGTAGCGGTTCGACAGGCGCCGCTCGACGAGGTACCAGTGCCCCAGCAGCAGCCCGAACAGCGTCGTGCCGAGGAAGAACGCGCCGGCGGCCAGCTCGAGCACCGCCAGCACCGGCTGACTGCCCCGCGCCAGCGCCATCAGCACGAGCGCCACGACCCCGGCGACCGCCGCCAGGATGCCCACGGCGAACTCGATGCGCCCGCGGGCCAGCACGAGCACCTGCCAGAGCACCAACAACCCGGTGAACACCGCGAAGGCCGTCACCATGCGTCCCTCGGCCGGCGTCGGCGTGGAGCCCACGGAGCTGCGCGCGGCGGCCCACGCGCCCCACGCGCACAGCGCGAGGATCACGCCGGACAGCAGGAGGAAGCCGCGGCGCACGGCGCCGTGCACGCCGCTGGTCAGGGTGACGACGGTGCCACCGACCGCGGTCTCGGCCAGCAGCACCGCCATGACGGCCAGCGGACCGCTCACCGGTGCACCTTCCCGGGCTTCCCGGAGCCCGGGCCCGCCGCACGCGGGCCCACCACCACGGGGCCATGGTCACCGGGTGCCGTGGCGGGGTAGAACTGCGGCGTACCGCACCCCGATCGAGCCACGGAGGTCGCTGTGGTTGCCGAGCCGTCCGCCGAGTGCACCCCCGGCCGCCGAGCCACCGTCGACCTCAAGGTCACCGACGACGACACCGCGGCCGCGCTGGGCTCCGGCGACATCGCCGTCCTCGGCACGCCGCGGGTGCTGGCCATCTCCGAGCAGGCGGCCCGCACCGCGCTCGGCGAGTGCCTGGGCGCCGAGCTCACCAGCGTCGGCACCTGGGTGGAGATCGAGCACAAGGCGCCGTCCAAGGTCGGCGACGAGGTCCACGCGGAGGCCGTGCTGCTCGGCGTGCACGGCAGGCGGCTGGAGTTCTCGGTCACGGTCACCTCTGGGGAGACGGAGGTCGCCCACGTGCGCCACCGGCGGATCATCGTCGAGCGCGCGAAGTACGAGCAGTAGGCGGGCGGATCCCAGCGTAGTCGTCGGCCGCCGGCACTACGCCAGCGACTCCAGGTAGGCGACGAGCGTGCGCACCCCGTACCCCGTGGCGCCCTTGGGTCCCAGCCCGTGATCGCCCGACTCGGAGAACGCGGGACCTGCGATGTCGAGGTGCGCCCACGGCACCTCGCCGGCGAACTCGCGCAGGAACAGCCCCGCGACGATGGTGCCGGCCTCGCCGCGCTTGCCGATGTTCTTGAGGTCCGCGACCTCGCTGCGCAGGTGCTCGCGGTAGTCGTCGGGCAGGGGCAGGCGCCACAGCCGCTCCCCCGCGGCCGCACCGGCCGCCTCGATCGCCGCGAGCAGGTCGTCGTCGGTGCCCATGAGCGCCGCGATGCCGTAGCCGAGGGCGACGATCTGGGCGCCGGTCAGCGTCGCGAGGTCGATCATGGCCGTCGGCTCGCTCTCCGCGCCGTAGGCCAGCGCGTCGGCCAGCACCAGCCGCCCCTCGGCGTCGGTGTTCAGCACCTCGACGGTCGTGCCGCCGCGGTGGGTCAGCACGTCCGACACCCGCGTCGCGTCGCCCCCGGGCATGTTCTCCGCCAGCGCCAGCAGCCCGGTCACGCGGGGGGCGACGCCCAGCTCGGCGGCGGCCAGCACCGCGCCGGCGATGGCCGCGGCGCCGCTCATGTCGCTCTTCATGGTGGTCATGCTGCTCGTCGTCTTGAGTGACAGCCCTCCGGTGTCGAACGTGATGCCCTTGCCGACCAGCACGACGTGCTGGTCCTGCCCCGCGCCGGTGCCCTCGTAGCGCAGCTCGACCAGCCGGGGCGGCTCGTGCGAACCCCGGCCGACGCCGAGCAGGCCGCCGAACCCGCCGTCGGCCAGGGCGCCCTCGTCCCGGACGTGCACCTCGACCCGCGTGCCGGCGAAGGCGTCGGCGATCCGGTCGGCCAGCTGCGGCGGCCGCTTGAACCCCGGCGGGGTGTTGATCAGGTCGCGCGTGAAGGCGGTGGCGCGCACCAGCACGTCGGCGTCGGCCACGGCACCGGCCACGAGGTCGGCGTCGACGCCGGCGCCCGGCACGAGGGTGATGGCCTCCAGCGCGGGTGCCGCGTCGCTGTCGGGCGACCGGTGGTCGGTGAACGCGTAGGCTCCGAGCCCGGCGCCCTCGGCCAGCGCGCGCGCGACGTCGGCGATGTCGAGGTCGCCGGGCAGGTCCGCGGGCACGACCACGGTCAGCGACCGGTCCTTCTCGGCGGCCTTCGCGGCGGCGGCCGCCGCCCTGCGGACCTCGGTCGTGCCGGGCTCGGCGCCGACACCCACCACCAGCACCAGCGCAGTGCGGTCGCCCACCGCCAGCGGCACGCGGGTGACCTCGTCGGCCTCGCCGGTGGCGTGCAGCGCCGTCAGCACCGCGGCGGCGTCGTCGGTCAGCGCGGCGAGGTCGGCGCCCACGACCGGCTGGTCGTCGGCGGTGGCCACGAGCAGGGCGAGGACGCCATCGAGCTCCTCGAGCGGCGTCGTGGCGGTGTCGATCGTCAGCTGGCGCATGGGCTTCCCGCGTCGTGGGCGTGGGCGACGCCCGCGAGTGTAGAGCGCCGGACCATGGCAGAATCGCCCAATGCCCGACGCCGCAGCCGTCGACCTGCGCGACTTCGTCGCGTTCGACCCCACCCACGCCGTCCGGTCCCGCATCTTCGTGACCGATCTGATGGCCGTCGACCTGCTGTGCCTCGAGCCCGGACAGGAGCTCGGTGCCAGGACCCACGACGAGTCGGACGTCGTCTACGCCGTGATCGGCGGCCGGGCCTACGTGGTCACCGACGACCGCGAGGTCGCGCTGGGACCGCTGCAGGCGGTCATGATCCCGGCCGGGGTGCCCCACGGCGTCCGCAACGACTCGGCCGATCCGCTGCTGCTCCAGGCCATCAGCGCGACGCCGACCGCCACCGGCGCCGCGACCTCCTGACGCCCTCGCCCGTGCCCCCACCCAGCGCCGTCGCCCGACCGGGCGCGTCATCCGTCGATCGGCACGAGGTCGAACGACCCCGCCAACGACCCGGACGGCAGCTGCAACCGGACGTCGCCGGCGTAGCGGACGAACGGCTGCACCACGGTGAGGTCGAGGCGCCCACCGCGTGCCCGCACCCGCGGTGCCGTGCCCAGCTGCACGTCGATCACGACGCCGCCGGTCACGTCGTCGCACGCGTCGCCGCACCCGGGGTCGATCACGGGCAGCGTCGCCGGGGCGCGCAGCACGTCGGGGTTCTCGATCACCAGCACGATCAGCTGGCCGTCGATGTCGTCGGCGATCGCGCACAGGTCCCGGTCGACGCCGCTGGCGGGATCGCAGTCGCCGACGTCGAGCTGCGGCGCCCCGTCGCTGACCGCGACCTGCCGCCCGCCGACCGTGCCGGTCAGCTGGAGGCCGGCGCGGCCGTCGCGCGGCTGCGTCGTCTGGGCCGTCGTCGACCAGCACCCCGCCGTCATGACCGACAGCCCCAGCAGCACCACCGCGGCGCGGACCCGCGGTGCGACCGATGACAGGAGCACACGGACCATGAGCCAGGACCTACCGCTGCACGGGGTCGAGCCGACCCACCTGCCCGCCGAACCGCCGGAGGCCCGTGCGGCGCTCGACGCCGCCCTGGCCGACGGCCGCATCGAGGCGGTGCGCGACGTCGTGCGCGCACACCCGGCCTACCTGGACGCGTGGGCGCGCCTGGGCACCGCGGCGCTCGACGGAGGCGACGACGTCGGCGCCTATGCGTGCGCACGGGTCGGGTACCACCGGGGACTCGACGCGATCCGTCGCGCCGGTTGGCGGGGACAGGGCCCCGTCCCGTGGGCGCACGAGCCCAACCGGGGCTTCCTGCGCAGCGTCTGGCTGCTGGGCCGCGCGGCCGGGGCGATCGGCGAGGACGATGAGGCGCACCGCTGTGCGGTGTTCCTGCAGGAGCTGGCGCGCGATCATGAGCTGCCGGTCGACCCTCGGCCGTAGCGGGATGGGGCTCCCGCGATCATAGGGCGCGCGGCAGGCCCGCGGCCGTCCGACGGCGTCGGCTAGCCTGTCGCGCAGACCTCCCACTTCCACCCGGACGCGACCGCGCCCACGCGCGCCGTCGCATGGAGCAGGACGATGTTCATCCAAGTCAACGGCGTCAACCACCACTACACCAGCACCGGCGAGGGGCCACCGATCGTCCTCGTGCACGGCCTCGGCGGCACGCTGGACATCTGGCACGGTGTCGCCCAGATCCTCTCACTGCACCACCACGTCGTCAGCCTCGACCTCCGCGGCCACGGGCGCACGGCGCCAGGACGTGCGCAGTTCAGCGTCAAGTCGTGGAGCCAGGACGTCGCCGCGCTGATGGGTGCCCTGGAGCTGCCCGCCGCGACGGTCGTCGGCCACTCGATGGGCTCGCTGGTCGCCCAGCACCTCGCACTGCACCAGCCAGACCTGGTCGACCAGCTGGTGATGGTCGGCGGCATCAGCTACTTCGAGCCGCCGGAGCAGGAGGCCTACGAGCAGCGCGCGAAGGTCGTCGACGAGCAGGGCCTCGACGAGATCGTCGACGACTGGCTCGCCGGCGCGCTGTCACCCCGCACGCACGCCCGGCTACCGCAGGTCAGCGGCCTGCTGCGCCACCTGTTCCTGGCCAACGATCCGCGCAGCTACGCCAAGGCGTGCCGCGCGCTCGCGCGGGTGCCGTCGCTCGAACGCGAGCGCATCGGCCAGCCGACGCTGCTGCTCGTCGGCGACCACGACCGGTCCACGCCCCTGCGGATGAGCGAGCAGCTCCACCGCGAGATCCCCGTGTCGCGGGTGCAGGTCGTGCCGTCGGCGGCGCACTGGATGACCCTGGAGCACCCCGACGTCATCGGCGCGGCGATCCTGCAGTTCCTGACCTGACCGGGCGCAGCCCTCAGCCGACGTGCTCGCGGGGCCGCTCGGGGGTGGGAGCGGCCGGCGGGGACCGGCGGTCGGCGGCGGGCGCCGCCTGCCGCTGCGCCGCGGCCGGCGCCGGCCGCGGCGACGTCTCACCCGTCGCGGCCGGCAGGGCGATCTCGAAGACGTTGAGCCGCGGGTGGTCCACCAGGTCGATGCTGCCCCCGTACGCCTCGACCAGCTGGCGCACGACGTGCAGGCCCAGCCCGAGCCCGTCGGCCGTGCGGGTGTCGGTCGTGTCGCCCTGCACGAACGGGTCGTAGAGCGCCGAGCGCAGCCCCAGCGGGATGGCGGGACCGGCGTTGGCCACGCGCAGCACGACCTGGTCGCCACGGACCGCCCCGTCGAGGTAGATCCGCGCATCGGGATCGCCGAACTTGACCGCGTTGTCGATCAGGTTCGCCAGGACCCTGACCGCCGCCTCCTCGTCGATGCGCGCGTCCAACGAGCCCTCGAGGGCGATCTGCAGCCGGTGGCGATCGGCCCCGAGGCCGGCGCGGACGGCGGCCTCGGACAGGGCCCTCGACAGCTGGCAGGTGCCGCCGACGACCACGAGCGGGGTGCGCGAGGCGACCACCACGTTGTCGATCAGCCGCGCCAGCCGGTTGGCGTGCTCGTCGATCGCGTCGACGAACAGCCGCAGCGTGTCGTGGTCGAGGTCGTCGAGGCGGCCCGACAGGGTGCGCGAGAAGCCGACGACGCCGGTCACAGGCGTTCGCAGCTCGTGGGACACCAGCGCGAGGATCTGGCGCTTGGTGTGGGCCAGCTCGCGCTCGTGCTGGCCCAGGTCGTCGCGCATGCGTCGCTCGGCGCACCAGCGCGACGCGAACGCGGCCGTGGCCGCGGCCAGCGCGACCGCCGCGCCGACCACCGCGACGGCCGCCGGCCCCCTGACGGTGAGCACCGACGTCCACCGGACGGTCGCGGCGAGCAGGAGCAGCGGCACCGGCATCGAGACGAGCACGGCACGCAACAGCGCGCAGCGGGGGCGCGAGCGCGGCGATGCGGTCACCCCACGCTGAGCCCCGAGGATGCGGGATCGCTCGGACACGGGCCACACTGTACGCACGAAGCGCCTCCGGACACGATGCCCGGAACGCACGTCAGCCCCGGATTCGCTCGATCGGGTGGTGGCGGCCTCCCATGACCGAGGGAGGCCGGGTGTGCGTCAGTCGGTCGGCTGGTCGACCAGGACCTGCCAGAGCGCCGCCGCGGCCGCGAGCGCCTCATCGGTGTCGGCGTCGGCGGGCGTGGCGTCGCGCAATGCGCCGATGGTCGCCAGTGCAGGCTGCGGGGTCCGCTCGACGGGGGGTCGCGGTGGCGCCTCGGGAGCGCGGGGTATGGACCGGACCGACATCTGTTGCGCCTCACGCAGCGCGGCCCACGAGAAGAGCGCCAGGACCGCCGCGCCGACGACCGCCAGGAACACCATGGCCGCAGTATGCACCGTGGCGGCGCCGCAGACGTGGTGGCACGACGTGCGCCCAGCGCACACCGAGCAGGAGGAGCGCATGCGGCTGGGGTCCGCCGATCTCGACCTGACCCGCCGGGTCGCGGTGATGGCGATCGTCAACCGCACACCCGACTCGTTCTACGACCGTGGCGCGACGTGGGAGGAGGACCGCGCACACCAGCGGGTCGCCGAGGTCGCCGCGCAGGGGGCGGAGATCGTGGACATCGGCGGCGTGAAGGCAGCACCCGGTGCGGCGATCGACGCCGCGGAG
>CAYVGE010000216.1:0-6844 GCA_964450395.1 uncultured Actinomycetota bacterium | reverse complement strand
CGCGCGACCGAGCCCGACGCGTTCGTGGCGGGCTCGGTCACGGTCACCAGCTACGGGCTGGTTCGCCGCGATGTCGACCTGCTCACCAGGGTCGACTGGGACACGGTGGTGCTCGACGAGGCCCAGCAGGTCAAGAACCACGCGTCGAAGGCGGCGCGCGCGGTGCGCCGGGTCCCGGCCAGGGCACGGGTGGCTCTGACCGGCACGCCGGTGGAGAACCGGTTGGCGGAGCTGTGGGCGATCGTCGACTTCACCAATCCGGGCCTGTTGGGGTCGTTCAGCCGCTTCCGCGAGCGCTACGCCGTGCCCGTCGAACGCTGGGGCGACACCGACGCTGCAGGCAGGTTGCGCCGCATCGTCGCCCCGTTCCTGCTGCGCCGCACCAAGACCGAGGTGGCAACCGACCTGCCACCCAAGCAGGAGGCCACCGTCGTCTGCAACCTCACGCGCGAGCAGGCGACGCTGTACCAGGCGGCCGTCGACCGGGTCTTCGCCGAAGGCCTCGCCGACGAGGGCATCGACCGGCGTGGTCAGATCCTTGCGCTGCTGACCGCGCTCAAGCAGATCTGCAACCACCCCGCCCAGTACCTCGGCGAGCGGGGACCCCTGCCGGGCCGCTCCGGCAAGCTCGCCCGCACCGCCGAGATGCTCGCCGAGGTCGCCGCCGCGGGTGACCGCGCGCTGGTGTTCACCCAGTACCGCGCGATGGGCGACCTGCTCGCGCGTCACCTCGCCTCCCGTCTCGACGTCGCCGAGATCCCGTTCCTGCACGGCGGCGTCTCCGCCACGGCCCGGGACGCGATGGTCGCGGCGTTCCAGTCGGGCGACGAGCCCTCGCCCGTGCTGCTCGTGTCGATCAAGGCCGGCGGCACCGGGTTGAACTTGACCGCAGCGACCCACGTCGTCCACTACGACCGGTGGTGGAACCCCGCCGTGGAGGACCAGGCGACCGACCGTGCCTACCGGATCGGTCAGACGCGTGCCGTGACGGTGCACAAGCTGGTCACTGCCGGCACGGTCGAAGAGCGCGTCGCCGACCTGCTGGAGCGCAAGCGCGCGCTGGCCGACGCCGTCGTCGGCACGGGGGAGACGTGGATCACCGAGCTCGACGACGAGGCGCTCCACGACCTGGTGTCGCTGTCGCCCGCCGACATCTCCGACGCGGAGGACGCCGCATGACGCCACGCCCACGCCGGCCGCGCGACGCGGAGGGCCACGCATGGTGACCCGCTTCGGCCTGACGTGGTGGGGCAAGCGGTGGATCGGTGCCCTCGAGGCGCTCGGCGCCGTCTACGCCAACCGCCTGCCACGTGGGCGGACCTACGCGCGCCAGGGTCGCGTGACGAACCTGACCGTACGTCCGGGCCGGGTGACAGCTGCCGTCCAGGGCAGCCGCGCCCGTCCGTACCGCGTGACGCTGACCCTGCCGATCTTCGACGACGCCACCTGGGACCTCGTGCTGGAGTCCCTGGCCGGCGAGCTGCGTCACACCGCCGCGCTGCTCGACGGGCGCATCCCCGACGACGTCGACGACGTGCTGCAGGCCTGTGGCGTGTCGCTGTTCCCCCGCGCGCGGGAGCTGTCGACCTCGTGCTCGTGCCCCGATGCGGCGAACCCGTGCAAACACGTCGCCGCGGTCCACTACACGCTGGCACAGACGTTCGACGACGACCCGTTCCTGCTCCCACGGCTGCGGGGCCGTGACCGCGACCAGCTGCTCGCCGGGCTGCGCGCCCACCGTGCCGGCACCGGCGAGCCCGCTGGCGACACCCAGCCCGACAGCGCTCCCACCGCCGTCGCTGATCTTGTCGCCCGCGAGCTGTTCACCGCCCGCGGGCCACTCGACGAGATCGACATCCGCCCCCGCCCGGGCGGGGACCCGACCGCGACCCTGCGCCGCCTCGGCCCACCGCCCGCGGCCGCCGACATCGAGGCGGAGCTCCACGATCTCGCTACCGACGCCGCCGCGCTCGCCTGGCGTGTCCTTGCCGGCGACGCCTGAATTATGTGGTGATTCGTCGGGCACTCGCTGGGGGCGCGCGTCGTGCTGCAGGCCGTCGCCGACGGCACCCCCCGGCGGCGGGGATGCTGTTGATCGACCTGCCCCGACTCATCCGGCCGCACGTCACGCCTCGGGTGATGCATGGCGCCCACCGCCTCGATGAGGGTGAGCGAGATCTCCTTGACACGCCGCGCGGGGTGCTACGAGGCTCGAGGGCACCACAGGTGCTTGAGGGAGGCGCCATGAGTACCCTTGACCGACGGACATTCCTGCGACGTGGGGCCGTCATGGCCGGAAGTGCCATGGTCGCCGCAGGGCCGATGCAGGGACTGGTCGCGCGGGCGGCGCTGGCACAGGAAGGCGTGCAACCCCGACGCGGCACGGGCGGCTACGGGCCTCTCCGGCCGACACCTGAGCACGACACGGGGGAGACCCTCTTCTGGCTTCCGGAGGGCTTTCACTACCGCGTGATCGGCGCGTCGGGGACGATCATGGCCGACGGGCAGCCGACGCCAATCAACCACGATGGCATGGCATCGTTCGATGCTGGCAGGGGTCGCATCCGGATGGTCCGGAACCACGAGGTGCTCCCGAGCGACGACCCGACGCAGGAAGCCTTCAGCACCGACGTGCTGACGCCTTACGACCCACAGGGTCCCGGCGGCACGACGACGATGGAACTGACGCCGCACGGCCGCCTCCTCCGGAGTTGGACCAGCCTCAACGGCACGACCATGAACTGCGCGGGCGGCGCCATGCCGTGGGGCTCCTGGATCAGTTGCGAGGAGAACGTCAACGGTCCCGACGCGAACACGAACTTCCTCGGCCAGACCCTCGACCTGAATGAGCCGCACGGCTACATCTTCGAGGTCCCCATCAGCCGCGCGCCTGGCGGTCCGAACACCAGCGCCCCGATCCGCAGCGCCGGCCGGTTCAACCACGAGGCCGTCGCGTGGGGCCACGACGGTCACCTGTATCTCACCGAGGACAACTTCGACGGGCCGTCGGGGTTCTACCGCTACCTGCCGCCGCGGGATCCCATGCAGGTCGGCAGGCTGCTGGACGGTGGCACGCTCGAGGTACTGGTCGTCGAGCCCGATGGCAGGGCCCCGGTGCTCAGCAGCGGGTCGGCCGACCTCCGCGGCGAGATCGGCGCCGGCACGACGTTCCACACGCGCTGGGTCACGATCCCGGACCCCGACCCAGACATCCCGCAGGGAGCGAGCAACACCGAAGCGTCCCGCGCGGTCGCCCTCCAGGGTTTCGAGCGCGCTGCCGCCAACTTCTCCCGCATCGAGGGCTGCTGGTATGGCGAGGGGAAGATCTTCTTCAACGCGACCACCGGCGGCCGAGCCCCGGACCCCCCAGATGACGAGCTTCGGCGTGGCACCGGCTTCGGGCAGGTCTGGTCGTACGACGTCGCGAGGGGGCTGCTGACGCTGCTGTTCGAGTCTTCCGGCGACGACGAGCTCAACGGGCCCGACAACATCACGTTCACCCCGCAAGGAAGCCTGCTGATCTGCGAGGACGCCGACGATGACAACTACTTGCGGGGTCTGACACCCGACGGCGGCATCTTCGACTTCGCGCTGAACGTCGTCGAAGGCGTCAACATCTTCGGCGACCCGAACGCCACGAGCGAGTGGGCGGGCGTCAACTTCAACCCGAACGGCAACCTGGTGTTCGCCAACCTCCAAGACGTGACGCTTCCGAGCATGACGGGGGATGCGGTGGGTATCACGGTCGCCATCTGGGGTCCGTTCAGGCGCGGAGTCCTGTAGACCGCAGGGTGCTCGACGTCGCGGCACTGCGCGCCGAGGCGGACCGGCTCGCCGCGGAGCGGCGGGCGCTCGACGCCGAGCTCCAGCGGATCAACTGGACGACCGAGCTGGCCGTCGCCATCTGACGGTCGACAGCGACGGTCCGCCGCGGCCGGCGGGCAGTCGGTTGGACGGAGGTGGACACGGCGGCGCACCCACCGGTCCACGGGTCACTGGGCCACCCCCCGGAATGGGATGGCGACCGGGCCTCGCCACGCCGGACGTACCGGCGCACCGTGCAGGCCCGGCACCATGCACCGGGGACCGGCCACTGCGCACCGGGCACCGTTGCGCCGTCCTGGCCAGGCCGACTGCCTCCCCGCCGCGGCGGACGGGCCGCTGTGCATTCGCAGGTACGTAGCTGGCGGGCCCAGGTGGCATCCGATCATCGACTGATGGCAATATCATCGCTCTATGCACCTTGCGTGCTTGCGGGACGGCGGGCTGGTCGACTTCGACGCTCAGGGTCGCCAGTCGTGCTACGTCCTCGCGCGACCGGAGCTGTTCGGCCTGCTGGCCTCGGCCGAGGCGGTGCCGGCCGCGACCGGCGAGGCGGTTGGCTAGTACACGGTGTACGGGGTGGGAGCGGAGACGTCATGACCACCGAACGGGCGGACACCGCTCACAGCGTCGGCATCGACGTGGGTGGCGCGGCGGCGCGACGGGCGGTGCGGCTGGAGCAGGCGACGATCGCCTACAACGTCGTCGAGGGTGTCGTCGCGGTCGCCGCGGGCCTGGCCGCCGGCTCGGTCGCGCTCGTGGGGTTCGGGTTCGACTCGGGGATCGAGGTGGCCGCCGCTGCAGTGGTCTTGTGGCGGCTGCGCGCGGACATCCGCGGCGGGGTGGTCGACGAAGCCAGACAGCGGCTCGCGTTGCGCCTCATCGCGGTCACGTTCTTCGTGCTCGCCGGCTACGTCGTGGTGGAGGGGTTGCGAGACCTGGTGGCTGGTGCCACGCCGAACACCTCGCCGGTGGGGATCGCGCTGACGGGCGCATCGGTCATCATCATGCCAGTGCTGGCATGGGCCAAGCGCCGCGCCGGAAGCGCGATGGGTTCACGGTTGGTCGTGGCCGACGCGGCGGAGACGAAGCTGTGCGCGTGGCTGTCGGTGTCCACGTTCGCGGGGCTGGTCGCCTACGCCATCGTCGGGTGGACATGGATCGATGCGGTCGCCGGTCTCGTGATCGCCGGCTTCGCCGTCAACGAGGGGCGGGAAGCCTGGGGCGGCGAGCTCGTCTGCGACGACTGATCCCGGCGGCCACGCCCTGGGCGGTGGCGCTGTGACGCCGGCTGCAGGAGCGTCACACGACCAGGGGACGTCGGGTGTGTGGGGACGAGCGACTCCACACGTGCTGTTCGGGCCGGTCGGCGGAGAGTTCTTCTCGGGCTCGGTGTCGATTCAGGCGGTCGCGTTCGTAGCGGAGACAGAAGGTCGCATCGGGCGCAGCTCGACCCCTCGGAGCGTCCCGCCCCAGGGAGCAGGCGACGGAGGACAGGAGGCACACCCATGCGCAAGCTCGTTGTTTCATCGTTCGTCACCCTCGACGGTGTGATCCAGGCCCCGGGCGGTCCGGAGGAGGACACGTCGGGCGGCTTCGAGCACGGGGGCTGGACCGTCACCTACTGGGACGACGTCATCGAAGGTCACATCGGGGCCTCGATGGGCGTCGAGAAGGAGTACCTGTTCGGTCGCGGCACGTACGAGATCATGGCCGCCCACTGGCCGTTCGCCGGCGACGACGACCCGTTCGCGGCGATGATCAACCAGACCCGCAAGTACGTGGTCTCCACGACGCTCGCCGATCCGACGTGGCAGCACACCGAGGTCATCAGCGGGGACGTCCCGGCCGCCATCCGCGCGCTGAAGGCCAGCGACGGGCCCCAGCTCGAGGTCCTCGGCAGCCCCGGCCTGATCCAGACGCTGCTGGCCCACGACCTGGTCGACGAGTTCGGGCTGATCATCTACCCGGTCGTCGTCGGATCGGGCAAGCGCCTGTTCGGCGACGGCACCGTCGGCGGCGCACTGCACCTGACCGATTCGAAGATCACGCCGTCGGGCGTCATCATCGCCACCTACGAGCGTGCCGGTGCCGTCCCGACCGGGTCGTTCGCGTTCGAGGAGCCCACCGGGGATGAGGTGGCCCGGCGCGAGCGGGTCGCCGCGGCCGCCGACTGACAGACCGACGACTCCGATCCACCATCACCGTCCCTTGCCCCGATCACCATCCGAGCCCTGCACCACGCCAAGGAGGCGAGCACCATGACCCAGTACCTGATGTCCGTGTGGCACGACGACGAGTACGAGGTCGACTTCTCGACCCCCGACGCCCAGCGCCAGGTGGCCCAGGTCGACGCGTTCAACACCGAACTGGAGGCCGCCGGAGCATGGGTGTTCGGCGGTGGTCTCCACCCCACGTCGTCGGCCACCGTGCTGCGCGCCGACACCGACGGCGACGTGTCGATGACCGACGGCCCCTACGCCGAGTCGAAGGAGCAGATGGGCGGCTTCTGGGTCATCGAAGCGGCCGACTTCGACGCCGCGCTCGCGTGGGCGCGCAAGGCGGCCGTCGCCTGTGAAGGACCTGTCGAGCTCCGCCCGTTCCAGGATGGGTGACAGCCTCGATACGGTGTTCCGGCGCGAGGCCGGCCGGTGCACCGCGACGCTGATCCGCGTCCTCGGCGAGGTCGACCTCGCCGAGGACGCGGTCGCGGAGGCGTTCGCGATCGCCGCCGAGCGGTGGCCGGTCGACGGGCTGCCGCCGAACCCGGGCGGGTGGATCACCACCACCGCCCGCAACCGCGCCATCGACCGCCTGCGGCGCGAGTCGTCGCGGGACGCCCGGCACCGCGCCGCGCACCGGCTGCGGGTCGTCGCGATGGATCCTGAGCCCGACCCGGAGCTGGATGACCTCGACGCGTTCGTCGACGTCGTCGCCGACGACCAGCTGCGGCTCATGTTCCTGTGCTGCCACCCCGCCCTGTCGCCCGACGCGCAGGTCGCGCTCACCCTCCGCCTGCTCG
>CAYVGE010000215.1:0-6890 GCA_964450395.1 uncultured Actinomycetota bacterium | reverse complement strand
CGTTCGGGCTGTCGGACATCCTCGCCGCGTACCTCCTGGCGCAGCTCGAGCAGCGCGACCGCATCCTTGCCAGGCGCCGCGCCGTGTTCGAGCGCTACGACGAGCTGCTCGCGCCGGTGGCGGATGAGCTGGGGTTCCGCACGCCGGTCCTGCCGGACGACCGTGCGGCGGCGTGGCACATGTACTACGTGCTGCTCCCAGACCAGCCGACGCGCGATCGCGTCCTCGACGGGATGCGCGCACACGACATCCACCCGACCTTCCACTACGTGCCGCTGCACACGTCGGACGGTGGGTTCCGGTTCGCGGGCAGGCTGACGGCCTGCCCGGTCACGACGAGCGTCAGCGGCCGCCTGCTGCGCCTGCCGTTCCACAACGCGCTCCGCCGCGACGAGATCGACCGCATCGTCGAGGTCTTCCTGGGGTGCCTCGACGGGTGAGCGCCCGCCTCACCGCCAGGCGGGCAGCGGCCGGCCGAGGCGGCGCGCGAGTGCCGCGTTCGGCGCGGCGTAGTGGGCACGCAGTCGCTCGCGCGTGGATGCGGACAGCGCCGCGTCGACGGCCGACGGGTTGACGACCCGCCCCAGGACGTCCGGCACGCGTGCGTCGTCGACGCCGAGCGCGCGGTACAGCCGGCGGATCGCGCCGGCACCGGTGGTGAGGTCCTCGTAGACGACGACGTGGACGCGCTCGGGCCGGAAGCGCGCGTCGACCGCGCGGAGGTGCTCGACGTACCGGCCGCGGCGGACGTAGGCGTACGGCGACACGGAGATCCGCATGCGGTCGTACGGGCGCTCGTGGCCCTCGAGGTCCGCCAGCAGCGCCGCGTCGGCGGTCCGGTCCTCCAGGCCGGCGTCGACCGTGAACCGGTAGTTCGACAGCGCCCGCTCGATCGGGTCGCGCACGGCGACGACGACGTGCGCGTCGGGGAACGTGCGGGCGATGCGGTCGAGCGCGGCGGGCCGCTCGAGGTAGCTCGTCGCCTTCTCGCCGCGGACCTGGGTGGCGGGCCGGCCCGCGAACAGCCGCGCGTCGTAGGCCGAGGGATCGCCGGTGACGTCGTCGGTCAGGAAGACCTTGGGCTCGGGACGCACCGGCCGGGCCATCGTGATCTGCGGGTGCCCGTCGAGCAGGTGGTACAGGTAGGTCGTGCCGCAGCGCTGCGCGCCGACGACGAACACCCGGGCGGTGGGCTGCACGTCGCGGATCACCTCGCATGCGTCGCACCATCCCGGCCCACGACAGCCGGTGGCCGGATCCCGGCGCGGGACGATCGACTAGGGTACCGCCCGCGCCGGCGTCCACGCCGGCCACCCACGCCGCGCGGAGCACCCGGCGGCGCGCCGCACCGCGAGGTCGAGGCCCATGCGCATCCTGGTGACCGGAGGAGCCGGGTTCATCGGCTCGAACTTCGTCCGCTGGGTCCTGCGGACGAAGCCCGGCGTGGCGGTGACCACCCTCGACAAGCTGACCTACGCCGGCAACCTCGAGAACCTGCGCGGCGTCGATGGCACGCGGCACCGGTTCGTCCACGGTGACATCCGTGACGGCGAGCTCCTCGATGCGGTGCTGCCGGGCCACGACGCCGTGGTCAACTTCGCCGCGGAGAGCCACGTCGACCGCTCGATCACGGGGTCGGAGGAGTTCCTGACCACCAACGTGCTCGGCAGCCACGCGCTGTTCACCGCGGCGCGTCGGTGCCGGGTGCCACGGTTCCTGCACATCTCCACCGACGAGACGTACGGCACCATCGATGCACCCGGGCGGTTCCGCGAGGGCGACGCGCTGGCGCCCAACTCGCCGTACGCGGTGTCGAAGGCGTCGGCGGACCTGCTGGCCCGGGCGAGCCTGGTCACGTTCGACTACCCGATCACGATCACGCGCACGACGAACACCTTCGGTCCGTTCCACTACCCCGAGAAGGTCGTGCCGCTGTTCATCACCAACCTGCTGGACGGCGAACCGGTGCCGCTGTACGGGACCGGCGCCAACGTCCGCGACTGGACGTTCGTCGAGGACAACTGCGCCGCGCAGTGGCTCGTGCTGACCGAGGGCGAGCCCGGCGCGATCTACAACGTCGGTGCCGGCAACGAGCTGACCAACCTCGAGTTGACCCACCGCATCCTCGAGGCGCTGGGCCACGACGACGGCATGATCCGCCACGTCGACGACCGCCCCGGCCACGATCTGCGCTACGCCGTCGACACCGCGAAGGTGCGGGCGCTCGGGTGGCGTCCGGCGCACGACGTCGACGCGGCGCTGGCCGCCACGATCGCCTGGTACCGGGACAACGAGTGGTGGTGGCGGCCGCTCAAGGCGCGGGGCGCCACCCGCCGGCAGGGCCTGCTGGAGCCCACCGAACCATCGGGGTGACGGTCGACGGCGTCAGGGTGTCGGGCTCCGCGCACCCTCCCCGGTGTCGGCGGCGGCCGCCGAGCGCCGGGCGGCCCGGGCGTCGCTCCACCACATGAGGGCGAGAGCCGCGAGCTCGGCCGCGAGGAACGCCCAGGCCACGAGTGGCAGTGGTCGCAGCGGCAGCGCGGCGGCCACCACGGCGGCCACCACGACGGCGGCCACCCAGCTCGTCGTGAGCGCGCTCGACGCCCCCCGCGCGACCAGCAGCACGGTGAGGACCAGGTTGGCCAGGCCGACGGTCGTCGCGACGGCGATCGTCGCGACGACGGACGGTGGCGGAGCGATCCCCGCGCCGAACACCAGATCGATCACCGCGGGCCCGGCCCACCGCCCGAACGCCCACGCGGCGACCGCGCCTGCGACGGTGGCCGCGAGCAGCATCCGGCGGATCCGCAGCAGCCGATCGTGCCGCCCGCCCACGGCGAGGTCAGTCAGGGCCCCCGTGATCCGCGTGACCAGCCCCAAGGCCAGCACGTACGGGGCGCGGAAGACCGCGAGGGCCGTGAACAGCGCAGTGATCTCGCGGGCCTCCCCGCCGACGGCCGCCAGCACGACGGGGCCGCCGGTCAGCACGAGCTGGGCGATCAACGACCCGGCCGCGACGCCGCCGAGGAACACCAACGGTGACCCGGCGTCGCCTCCGGGGCCGCCGGGTGGGAAGCGGTGGGCGGCCGGCCAGGCGAGCACGGCGAAGGCGCCCAGCGCCAGCGCGAGGCCGAAGTCCTCCGCCCCGCCGGCGGCAGCGACGACGACCAGGGCGAGTGCCACCCGCAGGACGTTCTCACTGGCGATCGCGACACCCGTCGCCACGAAGCGGTCGGCGCCCGCGAGGCGCCCGCGGACGACGCCGACCAGGTACGCCCCGAAGGTCACCACGGCCGCCAGCAGCGGGAACGCCACCCCCTCGCGGGTGAACACCTGCGCGCGGGCCGCCCACGAGACGAGCCCGGTCAGGGCGGACAGGCCCAGCGCGAACGCCGTCACCCTCGGCAGCGCCCGCCGGACCGCCGGCAACCCGCCGGGGGCGTGCATGGTGCGGATGATCCAGTGCTGCACCGGGAACGTGAGCACGGCCGCCGATGCGCTCCACCAGGTCCACAGCTGGGCGACCGGTGCCGCGTCGTCCGCGCCCAGCGTCCGCGTCGCCAACGCGAAGAACACGTAGGCGAGCACCCCGCTGACGGTGGTGCCGATGACGAGCACCGTCGAGTCCACCGCCGTGCCACGCCGCGTGCGGTGCGGAGCCGGTGGTCCGGACGGTTCTGGTGCTGCACTCACCGACCGCGCTCCGTTCCGTGGCGATCGCGCATGGGCGGCCCGAACGGTAGGGGATCAGCGACGGAGGGGCATGCCGCGTCGCTCCAGCGCCGCGGCGTACCGCCCGACCGTCCCCAGGTCGAGGACCGTCACCTCGGATCCGCTGCGGGTGGCGCCGATCGCGACGTCCTTCAGCACCACCTGCATCCCCGGCGGCGGGTTGCCCCGGTTCGGGTAGTCACGGAGGACGGCCGACAGGGGCTCGTCGGGTCCGACCCCGCCGCGCGGTGGGGGATCGGTGACGGGACGCGGCAGGCCCGGCGCGCCGAAGGACGCGCAGCCCGTGTACCACTCGGCGGTCGGGTTGTGGTCGAGCACCACGCACGGGGGCGCGGTCGTCCGCGTGATGTGGCCGTAGGCGGCGCGCACCGGGGCGAACCGCCGGTGCAGCTCGTCCGTGCGGTCGATGGCGGTGTCGGCGGCGACGCCCACGCCGGCCAGCCCGATCACGGTGGCCAGGGCGAGCGCGGCGGGTGACGTCGGCGGGTCGGCGAGGCGCACGAGGCCGGCGGCCGCGAGGATCGCGAGGAACGGCAACGCCGGCGCGAGGTAGCGCACGTTGTACTGCGCGATCCCGAACAGCATCAGCAGCAGGATGCTCAGCGGGATGAGCGTGCAGGCGATCACCGGACCCCGCAGTGCCCGGTACCGCAGCGCGGCGACCAGCGCCAGGCCGCCGCCGACCACCACGAGCGGCCCGAACACCGGACCCACCGCCTGGAACAGCCTGGTGGCGAAGTCCGCGGCGCTCTGGAGCGCCGGCACCGCCTTGTCGTCCTGGCGGCCCGCGAAGATGAGCACCGGCGCGCGGCTCGACCCCGTCACCGTCGGGACGAACCACACGACGCCGGCGGCCAGCGCCGTCGACGCGAGCACCGCCAGCCCCCGGACCTTCGACGTCCGCACCGCGTCCCACCGCAGCAGCAGCGCCGCGACGACCGCCGGCCCGATCAGCAGCGGCGCGCCGTAGCGCACGAGCGTCGCCGCCCCGCACAGCGGCGCCGCGAGCAGGGCCCACCACGAGAGCCGCCCGTCCCTGGCGGCGGACAGGATCACCGCCATGGCGGCGAGCGCCAGCACCGCGCCGGGGATGTCGGGCATCACCTGCCACGAGCTCTCGTGCCAGCCGGGCGCGATCGCCAGCAGCCACGCGGCCACGGCCGCCGCGCGTGGGCCGATGAGCATCCGCGCGATCCCCCAGGTGACGGCGACGCCGACGACGGCGAAGCCCAGGCACAGGCTCCGCAGCGCCACGGCGTCGCCGGACAGCAGTGCGTCGCTCCCGGGCAGCAGACCGACGACCGACAGGAGCACCGGCAGCCCCGGGGCTCGCACCTCGATCCAGTAGTCCCCGCGGACGGGTGGCCCCACCAGATCGCGGACCCGCAGGCTGTAGACGGCCTCGTCCCACAGCAGCGGCGCGCCCCTGCCGATGGCGATCACGCCGACCACGACGACGACCGCCATGGCCCCCACGAGCGCGGCGACCTCCCAGCGCATGATCGGCGGTCGCCCCGCGGCCTCGGCCCTCCGGCCGTGCACACCGGCGTCGAGGGTGGCGGTCACCTCGATCCTTCCCGATGCCTCGTCGCTGGGGTCCTGCGGGGCCCGGATGCTAGCAGGGGCGGGGCGGGGCCTGCGCAGGCGGCGGGCTCCCGGCGCTGGTGGTCCGGGCCGGCTCACGTAGACTCCACGCACCCAGCCGGCTGCGTCGCCCGGGACCTCCATGCGCTGCTGCGCGACCCACGTCGCACCGGCCCGCGACCCCAGGTGCACGCCGATGACCAGCCACAACACGTCGGAGCTCGCGGACGTGGCGGACCCCGCCGCGCCGCGGGCCCCCGCCGTCGACGCGCGGACCCGCGTGCCCCCGGCGATGCGCGGCGCCAGCTACAGCGTCGTCATCCCGGTGTTCAACAGCGCGGGCATCGTGGGGGACACCATCGACCGCACGGTGGCCTTCTTCCGGAAGCACGCGCTCGACGTCGAGGTCGTGTGCGTCAACGACGGCAGCCGCGACGGCAGCTGGGAGGTGCTCAGGACGAAGGCCGGTGAGCACCCCGAGGTCACCGCCGTCAACCTGCTGCGCAACTCCGGGCAGCACAACGCCAACCTGTGCGGGCTGCGGCAGGCGCGGGGCGACTGGGTCGTCACGATCGACGACGACCTGCAGAACCCTCCCGAGGAGATCATCCACCTGCTGGACGAGGCCGCCGCGAACGACCGCGACGTCGTCTTCGGCGCGTTCGCGCACAAGCAGGCGGCCCGCACGCGGTCGCTCGGCAGCCGGCTGATCGGGCTGATCAACCGCCGCGTGTTCGGGCAGCCGCGCGACCTGACCGTCACGAACGTCCGGCTGCTGCGGCGGGACGTGGTGGACCGCATCGCCGCCGACCGGTCCGCCCACCCCTACATCACCGGCCTGGCGCTGCTGTACTCCCACAACCGCGGCAACGCCACCGTGGGGCACGCGCCACGGCCGGTCGGGCGCAGCAACTACACGGCGCTGCGCATCGCGCGGCTCGTCCTGACCATCCTGTTCAGCTACTCGGCGTTCCCGCTCCGGTTGTCGGCGGTGATCGGTGCCGTGGTCGCGGTGGCGGCGTTCGCCGCCGGCGGCGCGTACCTCGTCGCCGGGCTGGTCGGCGCGATCGAGGTGGAGGGCTGGACCACCCTGGTCGTCCTGCTGTCGTTCTTCAACGGCGTGACGATCCTCATGCTGTCGATGCTCGGCGAGTACATCGTGCGGACGCTGCACCAGACGAGCTCGCGCGCCCCGTACCACGTCACCGAGGTCGTCGGCGTCGGTCGCGTCGGCGACGTCGCCGAACCCCGGCTGCGGACGCCGCCGGCATGACCGCCACCGCCGCGCGCTCCGGGTCCGCCGTCCACCCGGGCCACTGGTGGTACGTGGCGCGCGCCGGCCTGCTCGAGGCGACGTTCGCTGATCGGGTGCCCGAGGGCAGCGTCGTCGTGGACATCGGCAGCGCCGACGGCCCGAGCGTCGGCTGGCTCGACGACCACGCGCGGCGGGTGCCGCTCGACGTCGACGCCGCGGCGCTGCCGCCGGGTGGGGTCTGCGCGTCCGCCCTGGCCCTGCCCTTCGCCGACGCGTCGCTCGACGTGGTCTCGGCGTTCGACGTCATCGAGCACTTCCG
>CAYVGE010000214.1:0-6899 GCA_964450395.1 uncultured Actinomycetota bacterium | reverse complement strand
CTGTGGACAACGCACGCGGTGGCCCAGCTGACGTGCCAGCCCATCCGCCAACGGTGTCGCCCCCCCCCCGGGCGAGACCCCACAGACCCGCCGGACCCGCTAGCCGGAGCGGCGGCCGCTCGCCGAAGAAGGCCAGTGCCCCGGACGGCTGACGCCTCGATACCACCTTGACAGCCCAAACTCACGCTGTAAGTTTTTCCGTACAGTGTTAGACAACGAGCAACAGACAGTCCCGGTCAGGGCGCGACGACACGAAGCGACCCGACGCGAGATCCTCTCGGCGGCATGGCGACAGGCCGACGAGGCCGGCATCGCCGGGCTCTCGTTCCGCGAGGTGGCCCGGGCCGTCGGCATGCGGGCCCCGTCGCTCTACACCTACTTCGAGTCGAAGGACGCCCTCTACGACGCCATGTTCGCCGAGGGGTACCGCCGGCTCGGCGAGGCGGTCGACGACTGGACAGCGGAGGTCGACGACGACGACGCCGCCGCACTGGGCGCCGTGATCGCACGGTGGATCCGGTTCTGCCAGCAGTCCATCGCCCGCTACCAGATCATGTTCACCCGGGCGGTCCCCGGATGGGAACCTTCCCCGGACGCCTACGCGGAGTCGACCCGCCAGTACGAGCGCATGATCGACGCCCTCACCGCGCTCGGCATCACCGAACCTGACGACCTCGACCTGTACACCGCGGTGACGTCCGGGCTCGCTGCGCAACAGATCGCCAATGACCCCGAGGGGGACCGCTGGGTCCGGCTCGCCCCCACCGCCGCCCGCATGCTGCTCGACGACATCGCCGGGAGACGCACATGACCATGACGGGAACCGAGATCGACGCCGTCGAACCCATCAGCGGACCCGACGAAGCCGCCCGCATCGGCGTCGAAGCCTACGAGGTGCTCGTCTCCGACCTCGAGCGTCTGGGTCCTGACGAGTGGCGGCAGGTCACCGTCTGCGCTCCGTGGACCGTCGCCGACACGGTGCGACACCTGCTTGGTGCGGCCGAGGCAACCAGGTCGACGTACGAGATGGCCGACCAGCTCCTGCGCGGCGCCAGGAACCGCGGGGCGTTCGCCGGCAACACGCTCGACGCCGTCAACGACCTCCAGGTTCGTCGGCACCGCCACCTCGATCCCGACGAGGCTCTCGATCGGCTGCGAGCGGTCTACCCCGAGTCCGTGGCCGTCCGCACCCATCGGTCGCGGCTCTACGACCACCTCACCATCCCCCTCGACGCGGGCGGGTCGACCGCTGCGGGGATGCCCAGGCGCCTCAACCTGGGACGGCTGTTCAGGGTGGTCTACACCCGCGACATCTGGCTGCACCGCGTCGACATCGCCCGAGCGCTCGGTCGCACACCCACCCTCGATGCCGAGGTCGACCGCCGCATCGTCGCCGACGTCGTCCGGGAGTGGGCGGACCGTCACGCCCAACCGTTCGATCTTCGTCTGACCGGCCCCGCCGGCGGTCGCTACCGACGAGGCGACGGCGGACCGACGATCGATCTCGACCCAGCCGAGTTCTGCTGGATCCTCTCGGGTCGAGGCGAGCCCGCACCCGACATCCCAGGTGCGGGACTTCTCCGACACCGGGTCGTGTTCTGACCCACACCTGCGCGAAGGGAGCACCCATGACAACGACGACAGCAGGCGCCACGACGGTCAAGGTCGTTCACCCCGGCGAGGGAGAGGTCGGAGGGCTGGGCCCCGGCGTCGGCGTCCAGTTCAAGATCGACGGTGCCGACACCGGCGGACTCGTCTCGATCGTCGAGCATCCCTTCGACGTGGGGGCGATCGTCCTGCCTCACGTGCATCGGCTCGAGGACGAGATCTCCTACGTCTTGGAAGGCGAGATCGGATTCCGCTCCGAGGACGACGAGGTCGTCCTCCCACCGGGCGGCTACATCGTGAAGCCCCGCGGACAGGTCCACGCCATGTGGAACGCCGGGCACACCCGGGCCCGGATGATCGAGGTGATCACCACCGCCGGCTTCGAGAACTTCTTCCGGCAACTGTCGGCGCTCGTCGCCTCCGGCCCGCCGTCACCCGAGCAGATCGGCGAGCTCGCCGCCCGCTACGAGCTGCCGTTCGCCGAGCCGGATTGGCTCCCCGATGTGATCGAGCGCTACGGCTTGAACCCACCGCCCGCCTGAGCGAGCGGCACGCGCGGCAGCGTGGTTGGACGAAGGGCTGGGCCCGGTGTCCATCTCGGGCACCGCCCGGCTTCCTCCTCCTCCTCGCGCACGGCGCCCTTACTGCGTCATCACCCGCTCGGTGTCGAGGATCGGCTGCCACAGCCGCACCGCGTAGGCAACGAACCGCCGGTCGTCGTCGGCGACCCACGACACCTCGTCGGGGTCGATGCAGCGTTCGGCGAACAGGTCGTCGGTCGGCACCTGGCCACCGAGGGCAAGCAGGTGGTACGGGTCGACGTCCTCGCGGGGGAACGGCGCATAGCTGCTGGTCTCCCACTCCTTGTCGACGTAGCGCGTCGCCAGCTCACCGTTGCGGCGCTGCTCGGCGGACTTGGCCGAACTGTCGCAGTACAGGGGGATCGGGGCGCGCATGCCGCGGTCGTACAGGTCGACCAGGCGTGCCAGCAGCTCGGTCGCCGAGTGGCGGAGGTCGTCGTGGGGCAGCCGTGCGGGCTCGAGCACCGACGCCTGCGCCCGGTTGCGCTTCCAGGCGTGACGGCCGACCGTGACCGCCCTGGGCTCGCTCGTCGGGTCGTGGGCGACGAGCGCCAGCCACCGCGCCCACGTCGCCAGCCGGCGCCTCGGCGAGACCCGCGAGTAGCCGACCGACAGCAGGCCGGCTGCGACGGTGTCGGGGACGGTGCCGGTGAGCCTGCGCCCGTCGGGCAGTTCGACGTCGACGTCCGTGCCGACCCGGAGCGTGGCGGCGGTGACGCCGATCCGCTCGCACAGGACGACGATGCGCTCGGCGTGGTCGCGTACCGTGCGCAGGTCGTCGGCCGCAAGCTCGCCGGGCGGCACGAGGCCGCGGGCGCGGATGACCTCGATGGCACGCTCGGCGTCCTCGCCGTCGAGCCACGCCCCGACGATCGCGTCGCCGACCCGCCAGGCGTCGAGTCCGCGCAGGGTCGACGGGATCGCCTCGCTCGGGGTCTCGCCGTCGTCGCCGGGCAGCGACAGGCCGAGGCGCTGGCGGACGAACGCCCGGGCGGGGTGGGCCAGGAAGTCCACGAGATCGTCGAGCGCGATCGCGTCGCCGGGCAGGGGCCACAGCGGCGTCTCGACGAACGGGCGAGCCGGCGTCCGCTCCCCCACCCGCGCCTGCGCGGCCGCGAGCGCCGCGGTGTCGAACCCCCACGGAGCGGCGGCCGAGCCGAGCCCGGTGTCGGTGAAGTTCCGGGGGTCGTGATCGGTCAGCGGGTGGCGGATGACGACGTGGTCACGGGGGCGGCCGTGGTCGACACCGACGGTCCGGTCGATCGCGTCGAGCAGCTCGTCGACCGGCACCGCGGGCGGTCGGTCCTCGTTGGTGCGCACGTCCCGCCCCGCGTAGGTGACGACCAACGTGTCGGTGGCGGCCATCAGAGCGTCGAGGAGGAGCTGTCGGTCCTCCGAGCGCGGGTCGCGGTCGCCGACGCGGGGTGCCTGGCCGAGCAGGTCGTCGCTGTCGGGGACGGTGGTGCGTGGGAACACGCCGTCGTCCATGCCGAGCAGGCAAGCGACCCGGTGCGGGACCGAGCGCATCGGCACCAGCGTCGAGAAGGTCAGGTCGCCGGTGCGGTGGCTGGTGATCGACGGGCGCCCCGCGAGCTGCACGGCCAGCACGACCCGCAGCTCGGCGAGGCTGAGGGCGACCGGGCAGGTCTGCCCGCCGATCGTCGCCTCGTCGACGAGGTCGTCGAGGATGCGGTGCAGCTGCAGGCGCTGCCAGGTGTCGTCCCGCCCGGTGGTTGTCAGCTGGTCGGCGGCCTTCGTGATGGCGTCGCGCCACGCGTCGATGGGGCGGGGCTTGGCGAGTCCGGCGACGGCGTCCTCCAGCCGGGCAACGAGCTCGACCAGCCGACCGGCGAGGTCGGTGGCCTGGCCCTCGAGTCCGTCGTACGGGGCGACCCCGCCGACGAGGCGCAGGTCCTCGTCAGCCATCGCAGCGCCGAGCAGCAGCCGGCGCAGCCCCGCCGCCCAGGTGTGCGCGTCGAGGCGGGGCAGCCCCTGGCGGCGGCGGTGGTCGGCGTCGAAACCCCACCGGATCTGCAGATCGCCGACCCATGTCTCGAGCGCGTCGAGGTCGTCGTCGCCGAACCCGAACCGCCGTCGCACCGGTGCCCGCGAGACGAGGTCGAGCACGTCCGAGGCCGTGACGCGGGCGTCGACGAGCTCCAGCACCCGTGACACCACTTCGAGGACGGGGTTGGTGCGGCGCAGTGCCCGGTCGGCGAGGCGGACGCGCAGCGCGGGCGGGGCGTCGGCGGCGGTCGCGTCGTCGTCCGTTCTGTCGGCGGTCACCGCGTCCGCGCCGAACACCGCGGTGATCAGCGGGGCGAAGATCTCGATGTCGGGGCACATGACGATGACGTCGCGCAGCTCGAGCGTCGGGTCGTCAGCGAGCAGGTGCAGGACCGCGTCGCGCAGTACCTCGACCTGCCGCAGCCGGCCGTGGCAGTCGTGGACCTGGACGGAGCGGTCGTCGGGGCGCAGGCGCGGCTTGCCCTCGTCGGGGCGGGCGCCCGGGTGGCGGTCGGCGCGGACGTCGTCCTGTAGGCGGTGCAGCAGCGAGCGGTCGTCGGTGTCGACGTGCGGAGCGAGGTCGTGGTGGGTGAGCGTCGCCGCGGCCAGCGGCGCGGTCAGCTGCAGTTCGCGGATGTCGCGGCCCCACGACCGCAGCACCGGGTTGCGGGGCAGCGTCGCCGTCGGGTCGTCGTCGCGCAGCGGCAGCGCAGAGGTCGCCGGATGGTCCGGCAGGTCGACGGCGACCGCGGCGGCGACGCGGTCCCACAGGTCGCGGGACGGGTGCAGCAGCAGCAGGTGGACGTCGCGGTGCGCCCCGATCGCCGCGACCACCTGCAGGTAGGTCGCCGGCAGCGTCGTGAGCCCGAACATCGCCAGGCGGGGCGGGAGGTCGAGCAGGTCTTCGCGCAGTGCGGCGATCGCCGACGCCCGGCGCTCGGCGAAGCTGGGCAGATCAATGCGTTCACGGACCGCGCGCCACAGCGCCGGCTGCCAGCCGTGACGCGCCGGCAGCAGGGCCCCGTCGGCGTCGACGTCGATGCCCTCGCGCCACCGGCACACCATGTCGGGGCGGTGCACGCTGTAGCGGTCGAACAGGTCGGCGAGGTGCCGGACCGCGCTGAGGCGACGCGAAGGATCCGCGTCGTCGCTGTCGCCACGCGGGGCCCCGACGTGCGCACGCAGCGGCCCGAGCATCGGCGCCTTCGGGTCCTCGTCGACGATGGACAGCAGCGGCCAAGTCAACGGTCCCGGCAGCCACGGGTCGTCGTCTGGGTCGATGCCGCTGCCCGCGGCAACGGCGTCCCGGATCAGCCGGCCGGGGAACGGGAACGCGACGTTCGCGCACACCCCGTCGGACCCGAGCGCCCCGCCACCGAGCCGCAGCGACAGCTCCTGCGAGATCCACCGCTCGATCCCCCGCGACGGCACCGCGATGACCTCGGTCGCGAGCGGGTCGTCCAGCGGCTTGCCCAGCACGTCGGCGAGGGCGCCGACCAGCTGGTCGGCGCGCTCGGCGCGGTGGACGTGCAGCAACGCATCCCTCCGATGACAGCCCCACCCGCGGCGACGGTGAGGGCGGGGCTGCATGGTATGGGAGGGCGGCGTACGTCACGCGCAGGAGCTGTGGACAACCACGTCAGCAAGGACCGACGCACCGTGTCGCTGTCACGGCTCCGGATCGAGCGTTTCGGGCAGGTATTCGCGGACGCGCTCACGCCCGACGATCCACAGCCGTCCCTGGACCGGCAACTTCCCGAGCTCCGCCACGAGCAGACGGACGCCGTCCTCGAGATCGCGAAGGCCGGGCATCGTCGGCACCCGGATCACAGCGATCCCGGCCGTCGGCGCGGGATCGAACCGGAAGGGGTTCGCGAAGTCGAGGTCGAGCGTGACCAACAGCCGCGCTTCTCTGCAGCAGAGGTCGTAGATGCGACCGGTCGGGTGCTCCGTTCAGCTGTTGCATCCGCACCGTTGCGACGTCATGGCCCGCTGCGTCGAACAGGCGCACTGCGAGCTCGTCGAGCTTGACCTTCACACCGTGAAGGTCGGGGAGGAAGCGCCTACGACGCCGCAGGCAGGTCGGTCAGGCGTCCGTTCGCCAATTTGGCGCCGTACGCAAGGCAAGCCAGGATGTCGGCCTCCTCCAACTGCGGGTACTCGGCGAGCAGCGTGTCGACGGTCGTGCCGTGTGCGAGCATCCCGAGCACGAGGCCGACCCAGATCCGCGTGCCACGGATGCAGGGCTTGCCGAAGCAGACGTTGGGATCAACGCTGATCCGGCTGAGCAGATCGACTTCCGTCACGTGCTCGTTCTCGACCATGCTCCAAGTATCACCGTTGCACGAAACACTTGCGCGCAAGACCTGCACACCTGGGCGTCTCGAGCTGAGCGTGCTGCCGTCCGTTCGCGGCGAGTGGGACAGCGGCGCGCGGCTCGGCGCAACGGCAGCGAGCTGCCGATGACACTTACCCTCCGGTCAAGCGTCCCTGCAACCGGTCGCGCACGCTGCGTCCTCCAAGGCGGTCTGTAGTAAAGGAAACAGCCGATCTCTTTCATACGCTCAACAACAACGAACGGCGACGTTACCTACCAGCCTCGCCACCTGGTATCAGTTCTGATACCATCACCGGGCATGACAACCGCAGCCGACATCATCCGCGCCGCCCGCGTCCGCGCCGGCCTGTCGATCCGGGAGCTTG
>CAYVGE010000213.1:0-7007 GCA_964450395.1 uncultured Actinomycetota bacterium | reverse complement strand
GCTCACCGCGCCGACGCCCGTTCCACGGTCAGCGCGCGGCGCAGCGCCGACGCCAGCCGGACCGCGTCGTGGGCGGCGACCGTGCGCCCCGCGGCGTCGCGCTGCAGGAGGTCCGCCGTGACGAGCCGGCCGACCCCTCGCAGGTCGCCGTCGGCCAGCAGCGGGGTGCCGGGCCCGGGCGGCGGCGGGCCCTCGTGCGCCACGACGACGTCCACACGTCGGTGACCCAGCGCCTGGTGCAGCAGGTCCAGGTGGTCGCGCAGCGACAGCTGCGAGGTCTCCCCCGGCGGTGCCGTCACGTTGGCCACGTGCACCAGGGCCGCGTCCGCCTCGCGCACCGCCAGGCACAGGTCGGTGACCAGCAGGTTGACGATGATGCTGGTGAACAGGCTGCCCGGGCCCAGCACCACGACGTCGGCGTCGCGCACGGCCGCGACGGCGTCGGCGCAGGCCGGCGGGTCGGCGGGCTCCAGCCACAGGCGCTCGACCCGACCTTCGCTGGCCGTGATCGTCGCCTGTCCGCTGATGCGGTCGCCCCCGACCTCCGCCGCGATGTGCACGGGCACAGTGGTCGAGGGCAGAACGGCGCCGTCGCAGTCGAGCAGCGCCTCGGCGCGCCGCAGCGCGCCGAGCACGTCGCCGTCCGCAGTCTCGGCCAGGGCCACGAGCAGGAGGTTGCCCAGCGCGTGGCCCTCCAGGTGCCCGCGCGCGAAGCGGTGCGCCAGCACGTCGGCCAGCGCGGTGTCACGCGCCAGCGCCAGCAGCGCCATCCGCAGGTCACCGAGCGCGATGATCCCCAGGTCGCGGCGCAGCCGTCCGCTCGAGCCCCCGTCGTCGGCCACGGTGACCACCGCGGTCGGGGCGACGCCGAGGTGCCGGCACGCCGCCAGCACCCGCGACAACCCGTGGCCGCCGCCGACGGCCACCACCCGCCGGCCCGCCATCGCCCCGTCCCCGACGGTCACCGCCCGACCTCCTCGCTGGCGCGAGCAGGTCGCCCCCCGGCCGGTCCTCTGACCGCTGACGCGCTCACAGGTCGCAGTCGCGGTGCTCGACCTGCACCGTCACGTCAAAGCGGCGCAGGTGCTCGGCGAGGCGCTCCGACAGCGCCACCGACCGGTGGCGGCCGCCGGTGCAGCCGATCGCGATGGTCAGGTAGCGCTTGCCGTCCTCGATGAACGCCGGGACCATCGTGTCGAGCAGCGCGGTCAGCCGCTCCAGGAACTCCTGGGTCAGCGGCTGCTCGAACACGTAGTCGGCGACGCGCTTGTCGCGGCCGGTCAGGGGCCGCAGCTCGTCGATCCAGTGGGGATTGGGCAGGAACCGGACGTCGAGCACGAGGTCGGCGTCGCGGGGCGTGCCGTGCTTGAAGCCGAAGCTGAGCACGTTGACCACCATCGCGCGGCTGTGCTCGCCGAACGCGTCGCTGATCCGCGCGCGCAGGCCGTGCACGTTGGTGCTGCTGGTGTCGACCACCAGATCGGCCTCGGCTCGCAGGTCGGTCAGCAGCGTGCGCTCGTTGCGGATGCCGTCGATGATGCGCCCCGCCGGCGCCAGCGGGTGCCGCCGGCGCGCGGCCTCGTAGCGCGTGACCAGCGTCTCGTCATCGGCCTCCAGGAACAGCAGGCGCAGGGCCACGCCCCGGTCGCGCAGCGCACGCAGGTGCGGCTGGACGTCGCCCCACAGCGGCCGACCGCGCACGTCGACGACCAGCGCGACCCGCTCGATGGTCGAGCCCGCGGCGGTCACCAGCTCCATGACCCGCTCGAGCAGCTCCGGCGGCATGTTGTCGATGACGAAGTAGCCGAGGTCCTCCAGCACGTTCGACGCGGTCGACCTCCCGGCGCCGGACATGCCGGTGATGACCACGACCTCGGGCTGGGCCGGGGCCTCGGTGGAGGCTGGTTCCACTGCGGCGCGCATGCGGGGTGTCCTCGTCATCGGCGGGCGCCCGGCTGGAAGTGGGCGTGGATGGTGTGCGCCAGCGTGCTCGAGATGCCCGGGACCTGCTCGAGCTCGTCGATGCTGGCCTCGCGCACGCCCTGCAGCGAGCCGAACGTGTCCAGCAGGCTACGCCTCCGCGCCGGCCCGATGCCATCGATCTCGTCGAACGCCGACTCGGTCATGCGCCGCCCCCGCAGCGTGCGGTGGTAGGTGATGGCGAAGCGGTGGGCCTCGTCGCGGATACGCTGCAGCAGGTACAGGGCCTCACTCGCTCGCGGCAGCAGGACCGGCTCGGACCGGTCCGGCAGGAAGACCTCCTCCAGGCGCTTGGCCAGACCGCAGATCTCGACGCCGTCGATGCCAAGCTCCTCGAGGGCGCGGCGCGCCGCGTTCAGCTGGCCCTTGCCGCCGTCGATGATCACGAGGTTCGGCGGGTACGAGAACCTGCGCTCGCTGGTCGGCCTGGCCTGCTCCTCGAGGAAGCGCCGGAACCGCCGGGTGATGACCTCGTGCATCATCGCGAAGTCGTCCTGGCCGACGACGCCCTGGAACTGGAAGCGCCGGTACTCCGACTTGCGGGGCAGCCCGTCCTCCATCACGACCATCGACGCCACCGAGTTGGTGCCCTGCAGCGTCGAGATGTCGTAGCACTCCATGCGCAGCGGGGCCTCCTCGAGCCCCAGCGCCTGTTGCAGCTCGTTGAGGGCCTGGCTGCGCGCGTTGAAGTCCTTCGCGCGCTTGAGCCGGTGCTGGTGGAACGCCTCCTTGGCGTTGTCGGCCACGGTGGCCAGGAAGTCGCGCTTGGCGCCCCGCCGGGGCACGGTGATGCGCACCCGCCCGGTCGCCTGCTGGGCCTCGTCGCGCAGCTCCGTGAGCAGCTCCTCCAGCGTCACGTGGTCCGCCGGCTCGAACGGCACGAGGAGCTGGCGCGGCAGGTCCCCGGCCCGCTCCATCGCCACCTCGAGCACGAACCGGCCCAGCAGCTCGGCCGACGACAGGTCCTCGACCTTGTCGACGGTCCAGCCCTTGCGGCCGACCACGCGACCCCGGCGCACCGAGAAGACCTGGAACGCCGCCTCGTACTCGTCCTCGAACAGGTTGACGGCATCGAAGCTGTCCCGCGCGCTGGTGACCATGGTCTGCTTGGCCAGCGCGCGCTGGGCGGCGTCGAGCTGGTCGCGCAGGCGGGCGGCCGCCTCGTAGTTCAGCCGCTCGGCCTCGCCGCGCATTTGCTCGGTCAGCTCGTCGAGGACCTCGTCGGTGTTGCCCTCGAGGAAGCTGATCATCTCGGCGACGAGCTCGCGGTGCCCCTCGTGGTCGATCTTGCCGACGCACGGGCCGGCGCAGCGGCCGATGTGGTACAGCAGGCAGGGTCGCCCGGTGCGCTCGCAGCGGTCGAAGACCCCCTGCGAGCAGGTGCGCACCGGGAACACGCGCAGCAGCAGGTCGAGGGTCTCACGGATCGCGTAGGCGTGGGCGTACGGCCCGAAGTAGCGGGTGCCGTCGCGCCGGGGGTTGCGCCGCACCATCGCGCGCGGCACGTCCTCCTGGACCGTGATCGCCAGATACGGGTAGCTCTTGTCGTCGGTGTAGCGGACGTTGTAGCGCGGGCGGTGGCGCTTGATCAGGTTGTACTCGAGGTGCAGCGCCTCGACCTCGTTGTCGGTGACGATCCACTCGACGCTGCGGGCGGTCTCGAGCATCCCGCGGGTGCGCTGGTGGATCGCCGACCACGCGCCGAAGTAGCTGGCCAGGCGGGCCCGCAACTGCTTGGCCTTGCCCACGTAGATGACCCGCCCGTGGCGGTCCCGCCACAGGTAGCACCCAGGCTCGGCCGGGATGGTGCCGGGAGCGGGACGGAAGGCGAGCGCTGGGTTCTGCACGTTTCCAATGGTAGTGGCGGGGCATCGTCGCGAACTGATGGGTCGCACCCCCGTCCATCCAGCCAACCCGTCGTGGCGAGGGGACCACCGCGGGCGGCGACGATGACGTGTGTCAGCCTTCGATATGGGTAGTAGGTCCGTGAGCCACAAGTAGTAGGTCCGTGAGCCACAAAAGGAGTCATCACATGAAGCGATCCACACGGCTGCTGAGCCTGGTGGCGGCGACGCTGCTGCTGCTGACCGCGTGCTCGACCGCCGAGGAAGCGGGACAGACGGCGACCGAGGCGGGCGGCGAGACGGTCGTCAGTGAGCCGCCCAGCGAGCCGGAGGAGTCCGAGGTCATCACCGAGCCGGCGCTGCAGGACACGTCCGAGCCCGCGACCGACAGCGGCGGTGAGAGCAGCAGCCAGAGCATCGTCGACGTTGCGGCCGAGAACCCCCAACTCAGCCAGCTCGTGACTGCGCTGCAGGCGGCGGGTCTGACCGACGCGCTCGAGCAGGCCGGGCCGCTCACGGTCTTCGCGCCCAACAACGACGCGTTCTCCCAGCTCGACCAGGCCGACCTGACGGCGCTGCTGAGCAATCCCCAGGAGCTGACCAGCATCCTGCAGTACCACGTCGTCGAGGGCGACTTCCCGTCCAGCGAGCTGAGCGACGGGCAGACCCTGACCACGCTGTCGGGTGACGAGCTGACCGTCAGCGTCGAGGGCGGCACCGTGACGGTCGACGGGGCCGAGGTCGTGCAGCCCGACATCGAGGCGGGCAACGGCACGATCCACGTGATCGACAACGTCCTGCAGCCGTAAGGGGCATCATCGACGAAGGGCCGGCGCGGTGCGCCGGCCCTTCCGCATGTCGCCCCCTGGGGCGTCAGCGCAGCAGCGACCGCAGGAACTTGCCGGTGTAGCTGGCGCCCACGGCGGCGACGTCCTCCGGTGCCCCCTCGGCGACGACGGTCCCGCCGCCGCTGCCGCCCTCCGGCCCGAGGTCGATGATCCAGTCTGCGGTCTTGACCACGTCGAGGTCGTGCTCGATGACGATGACCGTGTTGCCCTTGTCGACCAGGCGGTGCAGCACCGACAGCAGCCGGCGGACGTCCTCGAAGTGCAGGCCCGTCGTGGGCTCGTCGAGGATGTACACGGTCTGGCCCGTCGCCCGCTTGCGCAGCTCCGCGGCCAGCTTGACCCGCTGGGCCTCTCCCCCGCTGAGCGTCGTCGCAGGCTGCCCCAGGCGGACGTAGCCGAGGCCGACGTCGACCAGCGTCTGCAGGTGGTGGGCGATCGTCGGGATCGACTGGAAGAACCTGAGGGCCTCCTCCGCCGACAGGTCGAGGACCTCGCCGATGTTCTTCCCGCGGTAGCGCACCTCGAGCGTCTCGCGGTTGTACCGGCGCCCACCGCACACCTCGCAGGGCACGTAGACGTCCGGCAGGAACTGCATGTCGATCTTGATCGTGCCGTCGCCCGCGCAGGCCTCGCAGCGCCCACCCTTGACATTGAAGCTGAAGCGCCCCGGCTGATAGCCGCGGACCTTCGCCTCGGGCGTCGCCGCGAACAGCTTGCGGATGTGGTCGAACATCTTGGTGTAGGTCGCAGGGTTCGATCGCGGGGTGCGCCCGATCGGTGTCTGGTCGATCCCGACGACCTTGTCGACGTGCTCCAACCCGTCGATCCGGCGGTGGCGCCCCGGGACGGCCCGCGCGTCGTAGACGTGGCGCATCAGCGACGCCTTGAGGATGTCGTTGACCAGCGTCGACTTGCCCGACCCCGATACACCGGTCACGGCGACGAACAGGCCGAGCGGGAAGCGCGCGTCGATGGTGGCGAGGTTGTGCTCCCTGGCGCCGCGCACGACCAGCGCCCGCCCCCGCTTCGGCCTCCGGCGCTCGTCGGGCACGGCGATCTCACGTCGGCCCGCCAGGTAGTCGCCAGTCAGCGAGCCCTCGGCCGACAGCAGCCCGTCGAGCGTGCCGGAGTGGACGATGTGCCCGCCATGCTCCCCGGCACCGGGCCCGATGTCGACCAGGTGGTCGGCCGCCTCGATGGTCGCGCGGTCGTGCTCGACCACGATGACGGTGTTGCCCAGGTCGCGCAGGCGCAGCAGCGTCTCGATCAGCCGCTCGTTGTCACGCTGGTGCAGGCCGATCGACGGCTCGTCGAGCACGTACAGGCAGCCGACGAGGCCCGAGCCGATCTGTGTCGCCAGGCGGATGCGCTGCGCCTCACCACCGGCGAGCGTCGCCGCCGCACGGTCCAGCGTGAGGTAGTCCAGCCCGACGTCGAGCAGGAACCGCAGCCGGACGCGCACCTCCTTGAGCACCCGCTCGGCGATGATCGCCTCGCGGGACGTCAGCTCGAGCCCCCCGAAGAAGCGGTCGGCGTCCTCGACCGACAGCGCGCTCGCCTGGGCGATGTTGCGGTCGGCGATCGTGACCGACAGCACCAGCGGCCGCAGGCGCGCTCCCCCGCACGCGCTGCACGGGACCTCGCGCATGTACTCCTCGATGCGCTGGCGCACCGTGTCGGACTCGCTCTCGCCGTGCCGGCGCAGCAGCTGCGGGACGATGCCCTCGTAGCGCGCCTTGTAGCGGCGCCTGCGCCCGAAGCGGTTGGTGTAGGACACGGTGACCTGCAGCCCACCGCTGCGGCCGTACAGCAGCACCCGCCGGTCGGACGCCCGCAGCCTGTCCCACCGCGTCGCCGGGTCGACGTCGAGGTGCTCGGCAACGGCCCGCAGGAGCTGTTCGTAGTACGTCGACTGGCTGCCGGTCGTCCAGGGGCGGATCGCGCCGTCGATCAGCGGGCGTTGCGGGTCGATAACGAGCTCGGGGTCGACCTCGAGCCGGGTGCCCAGCCCGTTGCACGTCTCGCACGCGCCGTACGGGGTGTTGAACGAGAAGTCGCGCGGCGCGAGCCGGTCGAAGCTGATGCCGCACGACAGGCAGGCCAGGTGCTCGGAGAACACCGTGCGCTCGACCTCGGCGCCCTCGTCCGCCCGCGGCACCGTCTCGATCGCCGCGATCCCCTCCGCCAGGCGCAGGGCGGTCTCGACCGAGTCGGCCAGGCGCCGGCGCATGCCCTCCTTGGCGACGAGCCGGTCGACGATGACCTCGATGGTGTGCTGCTCGTAGCGGGCCAGCGGCGGCGGCGAGGCGAGGTCGACGACCTCGCCGTCGACGCG
>CAYVGE010000212.1:0-7011 GCA_964450395.1 uncultured Actinomycetota bacterium | reverse complement strand
ATAGTCCGGTAAGGGAGGACGACGTGGACGACGCCAGCGCAGTAGCGAGCACGTGGTTGACCGTCGCTGTCGAGCTGGGATGGGGCATCGAGGGTCCGGAGCACGCGGACAGCGTGCTTCGCATCATCGAATCGATCGCCGGCGGCGACATGCGCGACGACGCGGAGCTCGCCGAAACCATCGCTGCTCGCGACCTCGGCACTCGGCCCGTCGACGCTCTTTTCGAATCAGCCGGCCTGCTGATCGAGGCTCGCCGCGCGACAGGGACACACCGCGAAGAGCTGCTCTCCGCAACGCGCGGTTGGCTACAGATCGCGGTTCGACGCTCCCCACAGTGAGTCATCGACGTCGCCGTCCCAGACGTCGTCCGTCAGCCAGGCGGCCAGGATGTCGGCACTGCGGAGCACATCCAGTAGATCATCGGCCGGACGCTCCGGTACGACCAGCATTTTCGTGACCGGCCCAGGCTCCTTGTCGGCGTAGTCGTACAGCTGTCCGATTGCCTGGCGTATGGCACCGCGGCCGGCGCTCGCCTTCGCCTCGACAAGCAGATGCGTGCTCTCGACCCACAGATCGGCGGCCAGTTCCGTGCCGTTTGCCAGTGGATACCGGCGGCGTGTCTCCGCGAGGTCGAAGTCGGAGACCAGCCGGGCGACCAGTGACCACTCGGCGCGCACAGCTGCGCGTCGTCCCGGGGTGACGACCTGATGGAAGGTCAGCCGTCGACCATGCTCGAGCGGCACGGTCTCCGGGCGCTGGTCACCATGTGTCACACTCGTCCGTGTCGACGATGTGTCCACGTCGACCGGGTCGAGCTTCGAAAGGAGCCCTTCACCGAACGCGTTGCTCAGCGAGTACAGGTACCCCTGGTTGACTCGACCGTTCCGCGCGAACGGTGGCTCGGTCGGACCAAGCGCGATGGCATCGCGTTTCGGCACCGGCTGCACGTTCTCCACGTAGGTGACACGCAGCAGCCAACCGTCGTCGTTCCACATGCGCGTGTGTTGGAGCTCCGCTGGCTGCGCGTGCGATATCGCCGGCGCCTCCACGACGGAGACATTGACGACGGCGCCGAACGGCTTGCTGACGTAGTGCACGATGAGGTCGTCGACCTCAGCGTCCGTCATCGCGTCGTAGTAGGACCGACGGGATCCGTCCTTTGCTCGCTTGGGAGACCACAGATATCCGCCGGCCAGTTCCTGCGCATAAGTCTGACCCTGGTTCACCCACCAGAACGCCACTGCGGGCCTCCTCGACCAGCGTCGTGCGTGTCGACGGTCGCTCGACGCCTATCCGCATCCTGCCATGGCCTGCGACACGCTTGCGGCACGCCACCAAGATGCGAGCCGTCGACCATCACGAGCAGCTCGCCTCACCTCACGTGTCCGCCGGGCCTGTGTCAGAGATCCGCTGCGGCGTTGGCGAAGACGATGAGCTCGTCGGCATCTGCCACGTCGGGATTGCCTACGTTCAGTCCCGGCGCAGCGCGCCGAGCCGATCACCGAGCGACCTCGTGCTCGCGCCGATCCATGCACCGACATCACGCGCCGAGTCAGCCCCCGCGCCGAGTGCCCGACCGGCGGATCGCCTGGCTGACGCCGAGAGGACCGCGACGTCCACGAGTAGGCCGTCGTCGAGCCCGGTCACCGGTACCTCGGCGTCGGCCGGCGAGACACCGACCTCATCCAGCGCCGCGGCGTACGCGTTGACCGCGGCCGCGAGCTCGCCGCGGAGACGCCGGAGCCGGCTCCGACTGATCAGGCGAACCTGGTCGAGCCAGTGATGGCTCTCGCCGGATGCACCCAGGTAGTCCGCGATGAGTTCGTGCAGGTGCCGCAGCTCCCGGTGGCGCTCCCGGGTCTGGTCGAGCACGGTTGCCGCCTCGCGACCGAGGCGCTCGGGGGCGATGTGCGCTTCGCGCATCAGATACAGCCGCTGCCACCGGATTGTCGCCAGCTCTGCGTGGGCGTGCATGCGCAACCAGAAGCCGACGTCACGGATGCCGAGGTTCTCCCTGAGTGCCCGGACCTCGGTCCCCAGACCGCTGGCGTCGCCCTCGAGGAAGTCGCGCAGGGGGTCGAGCCACCTGACGGTCTGGTGAGAGGCGTCGGCGACCGGCACTTCGATGGCCGCGAGTGATGTCCAGTCGTCGCCGTCAGGGACACCGCGGTCCTGGACGCGGCGTTCGATGCGGTCGAGCACGGCGATCGCCGCGACGAGCCGCGCCTCGACCTCGATCTGCGACCCCTCGATGAGCAGGTCGACGCGTGCCCGCACGTCCTCCAGGGCGCGCTCGATCCGCAGCAAGGCGAGCTGCACGGCCATCCCACCGACGAGCGAGGCTGCGGCGACCGGCGCCGCACCGAGCGACTCGAACCGCAGCACGTGGGCCATTTGGCCGGAGTCGCCGCGGAGCACGCCCATCGCGACACCGTTGGCGTCGAGCGACGGACCGAGCTCGGCCAGCTTCGCCGCAGACTCCGCCGTCAGCTGCACCCAGTCGCCGGTCGCGATGCTGGCCGCGCCGACGGTGTTGGCCGCAAGGCCGGCCGCGTGGACCAGCTCGCCGACCAGCCGGTGGGGCACGGACTCCAGCCGATCGCCGAGGCGATCGACGCTCGGTGTCGGCCCCAGTACGACCGCACGGTCTGGACGGTCCCGCGACACCAGGACGATGCGGTCACCATCCTGCAGTCGGGCCGCGGGAACATCGCCGGACGCACCTGGCGACGCCATCAACCGCCCGCCTGCCAACTCAGCTCAGTGCAGTATCCGCCGTCCTGTGTTGCGCAGTCGCGCAGCATGAGCACGGTCTCCCCTTTTCGCTTGGGTTGCTTCAGTTGACCTGCTCGACCACGAAGCCGCTTCATCAAGACTCGGTATCGTCGACGCACATCGCGAGAGGGGCGCAAGGATCGTGTCATGAACCCGAGGCTGTTCGACATGGACGGCTGGCAGACCTGACGATGGACGACGTCGTTGTCGCGGACCCAGGCCACCGCTATGGGCGTCGCAGTGCGTCGATCGCAGGGGTGATGGCGTTCTGCAAGCGCCCCGTCGACTGCAGCAGCCAGTCGCGGTAGTCCGACCATCGGTCCTCGGCGAAGATGTCCGCCCTTTCCGGATAGTATGTGGCGACGCGCGACAATCGGCTCTCCGGCAGCTCCTCCCAGGACAGCGCCGCGCCGTAGCGCCGCTCGATGGCTGCCCGGTGTGTGACGAAGTGACGCCACCGCTCGCGCTGCTGCTCTCGGCCCGGAGCGTCGATCCAAAACTCGATCCGGAGTCGCCCACCACCAGCGAAGGCCAGGCTGTACCCGGCGTACGAGATGCCCGATGCAGTGAGCACGTACGAGCGACGTGAGGACGATCGGGGCGGATACGGAAGCGGCGGCATGCGGGGCAGCTCGGCGAGGAACCGGATCCAAAAGCGCTCGTAGAGCCGCTCGCGGGGCGACGGCTCGCGAGCGGTCACAGACTCCTCGGCCTCGGGTTCGGGGATGGACGCCGGCGGCGTCCCGTACAGCTCCTCCCGCCGCCCCGCGGCCAACGGCGGGGGCGTGACGTCGATGCGCAGCTCGGTCATCAACCGTTCGAGCTCAGCGTCGTCGAGGCGGTCGTTGAGGAACGCGACCAGGTCTTCCTGCCTCGGCTGGCCGAAGACCATCCGGTAGGCGGCCATTGACCTCTTGAGGTCAGCGAGCTGACGGGCGTCCCGGCTCAGCGGTAGCGCCGGCACGTACCGTTCGATCCGGGCGCCGTCCTCGCGCGGGTACACCCAGAACGGCACGAGCTCGTTCTCATCGTCGCCCCGCTCCCCCACCGCCGCGTCGAACATCGCGGTCCACGGATCCGGATCGCCGCCGAACGCGGCCGCGCGGTGGTCGGCGGCGACGTTCCGCCTGACGGCGTGCCCCTTGTAGCGGTGCACGCGCCCCTCGCGCTGCTCGAGGTCGACGGGGTTACCGGGCAAATTCCAGTGCACGACCGCGTGGCACCACGTGTGGAAGTCGAGGCCCTCCTGCCCCACCGATGTCGTCGCCAGCACGAACGGTCGGAACGGCGAGTTGAACGCCTTGCGGACGGTCGACGAGCGCTGCAGGGTCTGAGCGTCGTCGGTGTCCTTGTCACCGAACCGCAGCGCGAACAACCCACGCATCCGCTGCTTGTCGATCTCGACGCTGCCGTTGCGCTGCGCGAAGTGCCGCACGGAGTAGTTGACGGTCCGCATCGTCAGCGCCTCGTGCATCCTCTCGCTGACCGGGCCGAGCAACGCGTCGCCCCGTGCCGCGGTCAGTCCGAGCCACTCGCGCACGACGTGCGCGTGCTCGTCGAGCACCGCCTGCAGGCACCCGTCGATGCAGTGCCGCAGCACCAGCCGCCAGTAGGCGTCCTCTCGCTGCCGCCCGACAACACCCGCCCGCAGCAGCGACGTCACGTCCAACAGATTGAACATGTGCCGCAGACCCCACGCGAGGTGCCCGGCGTGGGTCCGAATCGCTTGGTCGTCGACGCCCGACTCGCCGATCCGCGACAGCGCCCGCAACGCCACGACGCCGGGCCCGCCGAGCGCCAGCTCCGCCACGACATCGACGAGGTCGTCCGGTACCCGCCCCAGCGACTCGGGCCGTGCACCAAGCCTGGCCGCGTCGTCTACGAACGCCACAGCCTCGTCAACGTGCTCGCGCCAGCCGGCCGGCACCGACTCACCGGACACGCCGCTGCCCAGGTCGACGAACCGCTCGGCCAGGTCCCAGCGCTCGAACCACGCCCGCGTGCCGTCGGTGTCGCGGTCGAGATCGAGCAGCAGCGGCGCCGCCCAGTACCAGGTCTCGTCTTCGGGACCGTCGGTCGGCGCACCGGCCGTCAGCGACGCGAGGCGTTCGGCGACCCGGTCCCGCACCCGCCGGAACACGACGTCGCGCGACACCGGTGGACCGACACCACCCATCGACGACGCGATCTCGCGCGGATCGCCCAGCTCCGCCAGTGCAGGTGACGGATGCAGCATTGCGAGCACCGGCATGCCGGTCAGCCGCCCCTCGCTGCGTTGGAATCTCAACAGACCGCTGAAACGGGCGCGCGCCTCCGTGGTGTTGACCGCTGCGGGATCACCCGCCTGCACCATCCGTCGTTCAGCGGCGTAGCTGAGCATGGCTCCGATGACGGTCGGCACCACCCTCCAGGCCGAGAACACGAGCTTCTTGGTAAAGCCCGCGAGCTTGGGATTCGCGTACGCACCGTCGAGGGCGTAGTACGGCAGCGACGGCGGCACCCACAGCAGCTGCCAGGCTCCGCTGTCGACCATCTCCGACACGAGCCACCGCAGCCGGCTGTTGGCCGGATCGAGCTGCTCATACGCCTCGACGTCGGCGCGCGACAGTGCGAGCCGGTCAGCGTCGAGGTGCTCGAGCCCACCGTTGGACAGTGGGTCCTCGATCCGTCGTTCGACCCGGCGGTCCAGCTCATAGCCGTCCATGAACGACAGCGGGTAGGGCGTCGCCTGCCAGTACGCCAGCGCACCGCCGACCTCGACCTCGTCCGCGAGCCGCGAGAGCGCGACGTACCGCCGGACCTCGTCGGCATCGAGGCGGAGGTCGCGGCACGGCTGCTCGCTGAGCATGCCGCTACGGTCGGCGGTGACAGCCAACCGCTCGGTGCGGGTCATGCACCCACGCAACGACGCCTCGAGGCGCTGCTTGGCGTCCCGTGCGGCAGCCAAGCCCGGGCCGCCCACGTCGAACAGCGCTCGGCGATATGCCTGCACCTGCGCGGCGAGCTGGGCCGACTGCTCCTCCCCCACCAGGAAGTCGAGCGTGTTAAGGAAGTCGGCGTAGTGGTCCTCGTCGGGCTCGTCCGACAGCGTGTACATCTTGTAGGGCGTCGCCGACAGCAGCACGACGCGGACGTCGTCGTGGTCGAACAGCTCGCGGGCCAGCTCACCCGCGGGGTCGGTGTCGTCGAAGATGTGCTTGAACCGCTGGAACTCGTCGAGGATCACGAGGTCGGGTTCGAGCGCCTGGACGCAGCTGCGGGCCAGCGCTTCACGCAGGGTGCCGATGAACTCGGCGCGCTCGACGCGGACCTCGTCGGGCACGCGCGACGGGTCGGGGAACCGTGCCAGGCGTTCACGGAGGTGCTGGAAGCGCTCCTGCATCGTCGGCGTGCCGGGCGCTCGCGCGGCGTCCAACGCGTCGAGCTTGACCTTGAACTCCTCGGCCAGCGTGACGTCGAACGCATCGGCGCCGCGCCGGATCCGGTTGTGGAAGTTGTCGTAGCCGGCGCTGCCGGCGAACACCTTGGTGTCGCGCTGCCACGCCCGTACGACGCCGGACCCCCACAGCCGCCGGAGCATCCGGTACAGCAGCTCGCGCTCCTCCTGTCGGCCTTCGCTGGACCGCAGGTTGAACGACGTGCCGGGCGTGAACGAGACGAAGTTGATCCGGTTGCGCTGCAGGTCGGGGAGGATCTGCGGCAGCAGCGTGATGCGGGTCGCGAGGTCGAAGTCGTAAGCGCCGAGCACGTTCAGCCTGCCGATGTTCTGCCGCGCGATGTCGGCGTTCGAACAGATGTAGACGATGTCGATGCGGCCGGTGTCCTGCCGCAGGTGGTGCTCGATCGTCCGCGCGATCAGTCCGCGGGCGACCAGGGTCTTGCCCAGCCCGACCTCGTCAGCGACGAGGACCCGGGTGGTCGCGTCCGCCCCATACAGGCGCTCGGCGACGTGGTCGACGGTGGCGAGCTGGAAGTCCTTCAGGTCGCGGTAGATGCGTCCGAGGTCGAGCGTCCGGGTCACGCGTCGGGCTTCTGCCTGGCGGCCCAGATCGGCGCCCAGACCGCATCGAGCTCCGGCGGTATCAGGTCGGCGGCGTGGTCGCCATCGCGGAGGTCGTCGAGCAGCTTCGCGACGTGGTCCAGTCGTTCGGGTTCTCGCGCGAGCGTATGCATCAGCGTCTCGAACAACGGCATGCCGTCGCCGTCGAGGCCCCACTCGCTACCGCCCGCCCCCTC
>CAYVGE010000211.1:0-7035 GCA_964450395.1 uncultured Actinomycetota bacterium | reverse complement strand
TCGTACCTCGACACCCAGCTCAAGCGGCTGGGTGGCCCCAACTTCACGCACATCCCGGTCAACGCCCCGGTGTGCCCGGTCCACAACTTCCAGCAGGACGGGCACATGGCGATGCGCAACCCGCGCGGTCGCGCCAACTACGAGCCGAACAGCTGGGGTGAGGTGGGCGGTCCCCGCGAGACCCCCGAGGCCGGGTTCGTGACGCACCCCCGCCACGAGGAGGGCCCGATGCTGCGGGTGCGACCGGAGAGCTTCGTCGACCACTACAGCCAGGCGCGGCAGTTCTACGTCAGCCAGACCCCGGTCGAGCAGACCCACATCGGCGACGCGCTCGTCTTCGAGCTCAGCAAGGTCGACACGCCGGCCATCCGGGCGCGCGTCGTCGCGCACCTGCGCAACATCGACGAGGACCTGGCGTCCCACATCGCCCAGGGGCTGCGCCTCGGCGACCTGCCCCCGCCTGCGGACGCGGCACAGCCGACGCGGACCGACCTCGTCGAGTCGCCCGCCCTGAGCATCCTGCGCAACGGGCCGGACAGCTTCGCGGGGCGCAAGGTCGGCGTCCTGCTGACCGACGGCGCCGACAGCGGGCTGCTGGCCGGCCTGCGGCAGGCGCTGGACGACGAGGGGGCGATGCTCGAGCTGGTCGCCCCCGAGGTCGGCGGCGTCACCGACAGCGACGGCAGCCCCGTCACGGCGGACCAGAAGGTCGACGGCGGTCCGTCGGTGCTCTACGACGCGGTGGTGCTGCTGCCGTCCAAGGACGGCGCCGAGCGGCTCGCCGACGACGCGACCGCCCGCGACTTCGTCACCGACGCCTTCGCCCACGCCAAGTTCATCGGCTACGCCGACACCGCCATGCCCCTGCTGGAGAAGGCCGGGATCGCCGCGGACCTCGACGAGGGCTGCATCGCCTTCAACGGAGCGGCATCGCCCGCGTCGTTCGTCGAGCAGTGCCGCGCGCTGCGGTACTGGCCCCGCGAGCAGGGCGTCGACCAGACCTGACGTCGCCCGCACGTTCCGTGACCCGTACGAACCTCGAAGGACCACCTCCATGCGAGCACTGACCTGGCACGGCAAGCGCGGCGCCTACCTCGACGAGGGCGACATCCTCGGCCACGAGCCGATGGGCGTCGTCGAGGCCGTCGGCGCCGACGTCGGCGACCTGGCGGTCGGCGACCGCGTCGTCATCCCCTTCCAGATCGCCTGCGGCCGCTGCTTCATGTGCGACGAACAGCTCTACACCCAGTGCGAGACCACCCAGGTGACCGCCGAGGGCTGCGGTGCGGCGCTGTTCGGCTACACGAAGCTGTACGGCTCGGTGCCCGGCGCGCAGGCCGAGCTGCTCCGGGTGCCCCACGCCGACTTCGGGCCGATCACGGTGCCCGAGGGCCCGCCCGACGACCGGTTCGTGTACCTGTCCGACGTGTTGCCGACGGCGTGGCAGTCGTTCGCCTACGCCGACGTCCCCGACGGCGGCACGTTGGTCGTGCTGGGCCTGGGCCCGATCGGCGACATGGCCTGCCGCATCGCGCTGCACGGGGGCGCGACCCGCGTGATCGGCGTGGATCCGGTGTCCGAGCGACGGGACCGCGTGGCGGCACGGGGTGCCGAGGTGCTGGACCTGACCGAGGACGTCGTCGATGTCATCCGCGACATGACCGCGGGCCGCGGCGCCGACGCCGTGATCGACGCCGTCGGCATGGAGAGCCATGCCTCGCCGGTCGCCAAGGCGGCGCAGCAGGTGGCGGGTGTGCTGCCCGACGCCGTGGCCGAGCCGCTGATGGACCACGCCGGCGTCGACCGGCTCGGCGCGCTGCTCACCGCGATCCACGCGGTGCGGCGTGGCGGCACCGTGTCACTGATCGGCGTCTACGGCGGCCAGGCGGACCCGCTGCCCATGATGACGATGTTCGACAAGCAGATCCAGCTGCGCATGGGGCAGGCGAACGTCCGCCGGTGGGTCCACGACATCCTGCCGCTGTTGACCGACGACGATCCGCTGGGCGTCGACGGCTTCGCGACCCACCGGATGCCGTTGGAGGACGCGCCGAACGCGTACGAGACCTTCCAGCGCAAGGAGGACGGCACCGTCAAGGTGCTGTTCACCCCATGACCGTGCGGCACGGCCGACCGCCGCCCCGTCGGAGCCACTAGGGGGTGGGTCGCTGGGCGGTGATCGTCGCGGTGCCCGCCCGCGACGAGCAGCTGCTGCTGGGCCGCTGCCTGAGGGCCGTGGGCGTCGCCGCCGACCGGGTGCGCGACCTGGCCGACGTCCACGTGGTCGTGGCCGCCGACCGCTGCACCGACGCCACCGAGGCGGTGGCCGCGGCCGTGCTGGCTGGTCGCCACGCCTCGATCGTGCGCGTCGACGCGGGCAACGTCGGCGTGGCCCGCGCACGGGCCGTCGCGGCGGCCGCGGCCGTCGTGGGCCCCCTCGCGGCGATGCGGTCGTGGATCGCGATGACCGATGCCGACAGCGTCGTGCCCGCCGGCTGGCTCGAGGCGCACCTGCTGGCGGCAGCGGCCGGCGTCGACGCCGTCGTCGGGGCGGTCGCCGTCGATTGCTGGAGCGACCGCTCCCGGGTGCTCGACGCGGACCTGGAACGCCACCACCGCGCGGAGCGGCACACCGGCACCCGGCGCGTGCACGGCGCCAACCTCGGCGTGTCCGCCGCCGCCCTCGCCGCGATCGGCGGCGTGCCGGCGCAGGCGCTGGCCGAGGACGTCGAGCTGGTGCGCCGGTTGACCGCCGCGGGCCGCGCCGTGCGCTGGGACCATGGCCTCGTCGTACGGACCAGCGCGCGGCGCTCCGCACGCGCGCCCGGCGGCTTCAGCTCGCTGCTCGACCGGCTGGAGGGGTGCGACGACGCGGCGTGACCGCTAGGAGCGGTGGAACACGTCGAGCAGGAACAGGTCTTCGACGTGCCCGGCGACGTGGTCGAGCTGCGGTGCCGCACGCAGCACGCGGTGGACGACGTCACCGGTGGTCCGGTGCTCGGCCGCGTGCGGACGGTAGTGCACGGCGAGCAGCTCGCCGTCGTCGGTGAGGTGGGCGATCGCGGTGTCGCGCAGCACCTCGATGCCCGCGCGCGGCAGGTAGTAGCCGAGCTCGCTGAGCACGATCAGGTCGAAGCGCCCGTCCGGCCACGCGTCGGGCACCGCGAGCACCTCGACGCGCACGTGGGGCTGGTCGGCCAGCCGACGCGACGCGGCCGCCACCGCCGTGGCCGAGGCGTCGACCGCGAGGAGGTCGTCGCAGCGCACCGCGAGCAGCTCGGTCAGCAGGCCCAGCGCGCACCCGGGCTCGAACGCCCGCCGGTAGCGCGGCCGGGACAGGGCGGCCACGGTCAGCCCCCGCTTGCGCCGCTCGTACCACCGGTGCTCCAGCCGCCACGGGTCGGCGTCGGCACGGTAGCGGGCCTCGAAGTGGACGTCGGGCACCCGCCCCGGCGGACCCGCACTCATCCGCGGGCCACGACCGACGCGCCCAGCCGCGCCAGATCGGCCTCGGCGTGGTGCTGCCGCAGGTACACGGGCAGGTCGGCGGCACGGCGGGCCATCGCCGGGTCGCGCGTCAGGCCCGCCGCGCCGAGTCCGCGCTCGACGTGGTCCAGCACGTCGGCGGCGAGCCGCTCCACGGCCGCGCGGACCTGCCACGCCCGGTGCCGCAGGTCGTCGCCGCCCTCCCCGCCGTCGACCGCCGCCGCGGCGGCCTCCAGCAGCGCCCACATCGCGGCGCACAGCGCGTGGGCCGCACCGAGGTGGGCCGCGCCGTGGGGGTCCTCCCCGCGCCGGGCGACGGCGGCACGCAGCGTCCGCTCGGCCCCGAGGGCACCGCCGTACCAGCACGCCGCGACGCCGATGCCGCCGATCCAGAAGCCGTGGCGGTCCAGGTACCAGCCGGCGGGGCCCACCGCCGACGCCGATGGGACGGTGACGCCGTCGAGCGCGACGTCGAAGGTGTCGCTGTCGCGCATGCCGACGGCGGGCCACGTGCCCGGGACCACCGCGACGCCCGGCGCGTCGAGCGCCACCAGGAACAGCCGGTAGCCGTCGCGGGCGTGTGCCGTCACCAGCGCGTGGTCGAGGAGGCCCGCCCCCGAGCACCACTGCTTGGTGCCGTCGAGCACCCAGCCGTCGGCGCGTCGGGTCGCCTCGACGCGGCCCGACGGTGGGTCTGCCGCCCAGACGCCCAACAGACCGTCGGGGCACGCCACACCGGCCTCGTGCAGGATCGCGACCGCGTCCAGGTGGCCCTCGGCCAGCCGCGCCGTCGCGAGGTCGTCCGCGCCCAGCTCGGCCAGCGCCCGGAAGCGCCGCGCTGTCGCGCCGCCGCCCGGCGGTGGCACGGGACCGACGGCGGCGAGCGCCGCCGCCAGGGACCGGCGCCCGTCCCCGTCGGTCGCGGGCGACCCGGACGCACCGTCGGGCGCGGCCACGATCGACCTCCCGGCGGGGTCGGGGCCGGCGGTGGGCCCGCCGGGCGGGTGGGATCGACGCACGCGCAGGTCCTTCGGCATCGGCTGGGGCGACCCGGATCCCGGGCCGTCGGGGTGGGCCGTGATCTCCGCCATCGGCCGTCGGCAAACGTCGTGGGCCCGGTCCACGAGGCCCACGGCGGACACGGCGTGGGGGCGGCGGTGCCCCGCATGGTGGTGTGTCCGAGCAGGTCACGTCGCACGGATGCGTCACGGCCCCGGTCCCGGGGAACGAAGGCACCGGCACGCAACCCGAAGGAGCGCACCATGCCGACGGACGAGGAGGATCTCCCCGGCACCCTCCAGCGGTCGCCGAAGGGAGCGCAGCGGACGTACGCCGAGGCGCTGGACTCCGCCCACGAGCAGTACGACGACGAGGAGCGGGCGCACCGCGTCGCGTACTCCGCGCTCAAGCACTCGTACGAGAAGGTGGGAGACCACTGGGAGCCCAAGGACGAGCGGGGCCCGTCCGACGAACGCGCCAGCAACCCCCGGGCGCGCGAGGACGAGGGCGCCAGCGCCGGCGGCGTCGACGTCAAGGGCCACAGCCGCGACGAGCTCTACGAGCGCGCCAAGGAGCTCGACGTGTCCGGTCGCTCGTCGATGGCCAAGCAGGAGCTCGGCGAGGCCATCGCCCGCAAGCAGGACTGATCACCCGGCCGCCGGTGGGCCGCCGGCACCTGTGAGTCCGACCCGCGGATCGCCCGTGGCGACGGCCGATCCACGGTGTGGACCGTTGTCGCCGTCGCACCGCTGTGGCAGCATGCGCACCTCGGCTGTCGTGACCCCGCAGCCTGGCCGGCACGACGCCAGGAGACGCTCGGGGATGGTTGATCACGTCCGGTTGCTGCAGGTGCTCGTCGAGTTCGCGCGCACGATCGTCGGTCCCTACGACCTCGACGACGTGCTGGCCACGCTGTCGAGCGATGTCGCCCAGCTGCTGCACGTCGATGGCGCCGGCGTCATGCTGCGGGACGCCGACGGCGTCCTGCGCTTCGTCGCCGCGTCCGACGACCACATCGGCCAGGTCGAGCGGCTGCAGACCGAGACCGGTGAGGGACCGTGCGTGGACGCGCACACCACCGGTCGGCGGGTGCTGGTCGACGACCTCGCGGTCACCGACCGGTTCCCCCACTTCACGCCGCGGGCGCTGGGCACCGGCCTCCGGGCGGTGTACAGCTTCCCGATGCGGGTCGACGGTCAACGGCTCGGCGCGCTGAACCTGTACCGCACGAGCCCCGGCAACCTCGACGACGACGACGCGCGCGTCGCCCAGCTCGTCGGCGACCTGGCGACCTCGTACATCCTCAGCGTCGACGCCGCGGAACGCGCTGCGCGCCTCGCGACGCAGCTGGAGCACGCGCTGCACAGCAGGGTGATCATCGAGCAGGCCAAGGGCAAGCTGTCGCTCGCGTGGGACACCGACGTCACCGACGCGTTCGAGCGGCTCCGCCGGTTCGCCCGCAGCAACAACCGACGGCTGCGCGACGTGGCGTCCGAGGTGCTCAGCGGCACGATGGACCCGCACGAGATCGACGTTCCGCCAGCGGCGCGGGAGGCGGCCGCGGGAGGGCGGCAGCGGTCGCAGGCGCGGCGGCGGGCCACGCGCTGACGGCGGGCACCGGTCACGTCGTCGGCGAGCGGGAGGCGTCGACGATCTCGTCCGGAGCCGAAGCGCCTGCGTGATCAGGATCCGCGGGGCGCCGACGGCCGGTCCGGGGCAGCCGTCCACCCTCGCCTCCGACCAGCGTCGCCACGTCCAGCGCGGGGTTCTGCAGGACGGTCGTGGCAACCATGGCAGCCACCGACGAAGGAGACGGACATGAGCGATGACCAGCTGCGGCCCGGCGACGAGGGCGAGACCGGCGAGGCACCTGTGGCGGAGGATCTCTGTCCGGACTGCGACGGCACCGGCCAGCAGGAGGGGGCGACCTGCTCGACCTGCGCCGGCACCGGCCGCATCAACGAGGGCATCGGCGGCGCCTGAGGCCGGCCCGTTCCTGCAGCGCACGAACGGGTATTGGTCTGGTAACGAGGTATTGAAGGAGAAGGATCCATGAAGGCAGTCGTATACAAGGAGCCGTACCAGGTCGCGGTCGAGGAGGTCGAGGACGCCAGGATCCAGGACCCCACGGACGTGGTCATCAGGGTCACCACGTCCGCCATCTGCGGATCCGATCTGCACATGTACGAGGGGCGGACCGGCGCGGAGCCGGGCATCGTCTTCGGTCACGAGAACATGGGAATCGTCGAGGAGGTCGGTCCGGGCGTCGCGAGCCTGTCGCAGGGTGACCGCATCTGCCTGCCGTTCAACGTGGCGTGCGGGTTCTGCAAGAACTGCGAGAACAACAAGACCGGGTTCTGCCTGACCGTCAACGAGGGCTTCGCCGGCGGGGCGTACGGCTATGTGTCGATGGGGCCGTACGAGGGCGGGCAGGCCGAGTACCTGCGGGTGCCCTTCGCCGACTTCAACGCGCTGCGCCTGCCGCCGGGCGACGAGCACGAGGCGGACTTCGCCATGCTGGCGGACATCTTCCCCACCGGCTATCACGCG
>CAYVGE010000210.1:0-7047 GCA_964450395.1 uncultured Actinomycetota bacterium | reverse complement strand
GCGCTTCGAGATCCTGCAGATGGCGATGCTCAAGCCGACGTACGCGGTGCTCGACGAGACCGACTCCGGCCTGGACATCGACGCGCTCAAGGTCGTCAGCGAGGGTGTCAACCGCCTGCGCGGCGACGACCTGGGCGTCCTGCTGATCACCCACTACACGCGGATTCTCCGCTATATCACGCCCGACCGCGTCCACGTCATGTTCGGGGGACGTATCGTCGAGTCCGGAGGCCCGGAGCTGGCCGAGGAGCTCGAGGAGCACGGGTACGAGCGGCTCCGCGTCTCCAGCTGAGGCACACGCGACCGACGGGCAGACATGTTCGACGTCACCACGCTCCGCAAGGACTTCCCGGTCCTCGACCGGCAGGTCCACGGCCGGCCGCTGGTCTACCTCGACTCGGCGGCCACGTCGCAGACCCCACAGGTGGTGCTCGACGCCGTCGACCGCTTCTACACCAGCTACTGCGCCAACGTCCACCGCGGCGTCCACGCGCTGGCCGAGGAGGCGACCGCGGCGTTCGAGGACGCCCGCGGGCGCATCGCGCGCTTCGTCAACGCCGACGCGCGCGGCGTCGTGTTCACCAAGAACGCGACCGAGGCGTTCAACCTCGTCGCGTACTCGTGGGCACAGGAGCGCCTGGGGCCCGGTGACGTGCTGCTGGTGACCCAGATGGAGCACCACGCGAACCTGGTGCCGTGGCAGCTGGTGCAGCAGCGCGCCGGCTTCACGATCGAGCACGTGCCCGTCACGGCCGACGGCGAGCTCGACCTGGACACGTTCGACGAGATCGTGGGGCGCGGCAACGTCAAGCTGCTGGCGGTCACGGCGATGTCCAACGTGGTGGGCACCATCAACCCCGTCGCCGAGCTCGCCCGCCGGGTGCGCGCCGCCCGCGACGACGCGGTCGTGGTGGTCGACGGCGCGCAGAGCGTGCCGCACCTGCCGACCGACGTCGCTGCCATGGGCGCCGACTTCCTGTGTGCGTCGGGTCACAAGATGCTCGGCCCGACCGGCATCGGCGTGCTGATCGCCCGCCCCGAGCTGCTCGAGTCCATGCCGCCGTTCTTGGGCGGCGGCGAGATGATCGCCGACGTGACCCTGCAGGGCTCAACCTGGAACGAGATCCCCTACAAGTTCGAGGCGGGGACCCCGGCCATCGCCGAAGCGATCGGCCTGGGCGCGGCGGTCGGCTACCTCGACGACCTCGGCATGGACAACGTGCGTGCGCACGAGCGCGAGCTGATCGCGGCGTGCATCCCCGCGCTCGAGGCCATCGACGGCGTCACGGTGCACGGGCCCCACGACCCGGACCGGCGAGGCGCCGCGGTCAGCTTCTCGATGGAGGGGCTCCACCCGCACGACATCGGCACCATCATGGACCGCGAGGGGGTCGCGGTGCGCGCCGGCCACCACTGCGCCAAGCCGCTGGTCCGCTCGCTGGGCGCCGTCGCCACGACGCGCGCCTCGTTCTACGTCTACAACGACCTCGACGAGATCGACGCGCTGGTCCGCGGGATCGAGGTCACGCGCGAGTTCTTCGGCGGCCGAGGGACGTCATGACCGAGGATCTGTACCACGACATCATCCTGGACCACTACCGGTCGCCGCGGAACCGGGCACCCGAGCTGGACCGCGCCGACGTGCACGTCCACCACAACAACCCGCTGTGCGGTGACGAGCTCGACCTGCGCCTGCGGGTCGCCGACGGCGAGGTCGTGGCCGTCGACGCGGTCGTCTACGACGGCGAGGGCTGCTCGATCTCGATGGCCAGCGCGTCGGCGATGACCGAGGCTGTGGTCGGCCGCGAGCTGACCGACGCCGAGGACCTGGCTCGGAACTTCCGCGCGATGATGCACGGCGACCCCGTCGAGCGCACCGACGACCTGCTCGACGGCATCGCGTTCTCCGGGGTGGCGAAGTTCCCGGTGCGGGTCAAGTGCGCCCTGCTGGGCTGGATGGCGCTGCTCGACGCGATCACCACGTACCAGCAGGGCGAGGCGAGCAGCCGCGTCGTTCACGAGGAACCGACGCTGTGAGCGCGGGGCGGACCAGGACGATCACGGCGGGCACGCACGGACGTGTCCCAGGCAGCGACAGCGACAGTGGTAGGCGGACACCATGACCGACACGACGACCGACCCGATGCAGGGCTGGCCCCACGACGACGACGAGGGGACCGGCACGACGGAGGGCGGCGCCCTGCGCGGCGTCGAGCTCGACGAGCACGGCTACCCGACCGAGGCCGCGATGCTCAAGGCGCTGACCGCGGTGCTCGACCCCGAGATCGGCATCAACATCGTCGACCTCGGCCTGGTCTACGGCGTCGAGGCCAGCGACGGCACGGCGCACGTCACGATGACCCTGACCACCATGGGCTGCCCGTTGACCGAGCTCCTGCACCAGCAGTGCACGCTCGTGCTCACCCGGCTGCCCAACATCGACGACGCCGATGTGGAGTTCACCTTCAGCCCCCCCTGGAGCACCGACATGATGTCGGACGAGGCCAAGGAGGAGCTGCGCGCGATGGGCTTCAACGTCTGATGGTGCCCGAGGACCTCGACTCGCTCGACCGCGGGATCATCGCGGCGCTGCAGGTCGACGGGCGGCGGGCCTACAGCCGCATCGCCGACGAGGTCGGCGTCTCCGAGAGCGTCATCCGCTACCGGGTGCGCCGGCTCGAGGACGCGGGGATCCTGCAGATCGTCGGCGTCGCCGATCCCCAGCGCATCGGCTACGACCTGATGGCGCTGGTCGGGTGCCGGGTCACCCCCGGCCAGGTGCCACAGGTGCTGTCGCAGCTGCGTGGGCTGGCCGAGGCGAGCTACGTCGTCGCGACGGCCGGGCGCTTCGACGTGTTCATCGAGGTCATGTGCCGGGACACGGCGCACTTCGCCGAGGTGCTCACCGACGGCATCCAGACCGTCGACGGCCTGACCGACACCGAGACGTTCCTCGTGCTGGGCATCCACAAGATGACGTTCGGGTGGGGCGCCGGCGATGGCGCCGTCCCGGCGGGCCACGGGCGGCCCGCCACCCGTCCGGCACCGACCACTGACTGATCCCGTGGGCGGGCGCCGGCCGTCCACGGGGAATGCCGGCCCCGGCCCACGTGTTGAAGGACACATCATGCAGCCACTGATCGCAGAACCCGCGAGCCTGACCAACGACGAGATCCGCCGGTACAGCCGGCACCTGATCATGCCCAACGTCGGCACCGAGGGGCAGGGCCGGTTGAAGGCCGCCAAGGTGCTGCTGGTGGGCACCGGTGGGCTGGGGTCGCCGCTGGCGCTGTACCTCGCCGCGGCGGGCGTCGGGACGCTCGGACTGGTCGACTTCGACGTCGTCGACGAGTCGAACCTGCACCGGCAGGTCATCCACGGCACGTCCGACGTCGGCAAGCGCAAGGTCCAGTCGGCGAAGGAGAGCATCACCGAGATCAACCCGTTCGTCGACGTGGTCGTCCACGAGACGGCGCTGCGCAGCGACAACGCCCTGGAGATCATCGCGCCCTACGACCTCGTGATCGACGGGACCGACAACTTCCCGACGCGCTACCTGGTCAACGACGCCTGCGTGCTGCTCGGCAAGCTGAACGTCTACGGCTCGATCTTCCGCTTCGACGGGCAGCTGTCGGTGTTCGGCGCGCCCGACGGGCCGTGCTACCGGTGCATGTTCCCCCAGCCGCCGCCGCCCGGCATGGTGCCCAGCTGCGCCGAGGGGGGCGTGTTCGGGGTGATCTGCGCGACGATCGGCGCGGGCCAGGCGACCGAGGGGATCAAGCTGCTGACCGGGATCGGGGACCCCCTGATCGGCCGCATGCAGCTGTACGACGCGCTCGAGCAGCGCTGGCAGACCGTCAAGGTCAACAAGGACCCCGCCTGCCCCGTGTGCGGCGACGCCCCGACCGTCACCGAGCTGATCGACTACGAGCAGTTCTGCGGCGTGCCGGCCAACGACCACCAGGCGGTCGACGCGGATCCCGCGGCGCTGCCGGAGATCACGCCCGGCGACTTCGAGAAGGTCCGCGACCAGGTGACGCTCATCGACGTCCGCGAGCCGCACGAGTACGAGATCTCGCGCATCGACGGGGCCACCCTGATCCCGCTCGGTGAGCTGATGACCCGCGTCAACGAGCTCGACTCGGCCGACGAGATCGTGCTGCAGTGCCGCTCGGGCGCCCGGTCGGCGCAGGCGCAGCAGCTGCTGTGGGACGCCGGGTTCCGCAAGACCCACAACCTGGTCGGCGGCATCAACCGCTACGCCGAGGAGATCGACCCCTCCATCCCGACCTACTAGCCCGGCCCGACGACCCGCCGTCCCACCGGCGATCCGGGGTATGGTCACCGACGGCCACAGAGATCGGGAGAGGACATGACCGCGCTGCTGCTGATCGGCGCGGTCGGCGTGGGTCTGCTGCTCCTGTCGCTGCTCCTGGGGGACTTCCTGGACGGCGTGTTCGACGGCCTCGACGTCGACGCCGGCGGTCTGCTGTCGACCGAGGTCGTCGGCGCGTTCCTCGGGGCGTTCGGGTTCGGTGGTGCGCTGCTGCGCTCGGGCACCGCGTTGACCCTGCCGCTGGTGATCGTCGGCGGCCTGGTCGCGGGCGTCGTCGGCGGCGGCATCGCCCTGGCCGTGGTCCGCACGTTCATCCGCATGCCGACCGACGCGACCCCGCGCAGCAGCGACCTCCCCGGCAAGTTCGGCCGCGTCATCACGCGCATCCCCGCCGACGGGCTCGGCGAGATCACCGTGTCCCACCACGGGCAGCGCATCAAGCTCAGCGCCCGCGCCGAGCAGCCGATCGCGTCGGGCGCCGACGTGGTCATCGTCGACGTCCTGTCGTCGACGTCCGTGCTGGTCACCGAGTCCGACATCTGATCAACCATCCCCGGCGGCCGACAGGAGCCGGGCCGACCTCCACCGACCCCACAGCAGAACGGCGCGATCGTGGACCCGCTCCTCACCGGCCTCATCGGCTTCGTCGGCCTCATCGTGCTCGTCGCCCTGGTCGCGGTGTCGCGCTTCAAGGTGTCCGGTCCCGATCAGGCCTTCATCATCACGGGGCGCAAAGGCAAGGGCTCGGTGCGCAACCCCGAGACCGGTGAGATCTCGACCGACCTGTCGGGCCAGAAGGTCGTGATGGGCGCGAGCACGTTCGTGCTCCCGGTCGTGCAGAAGCTGCACGTGCTGGACCTGTCGTCACGGCGGATCCCGGTGGCGATCCGCGGCGCCGTGTCGGCGCAGGGCATCAAGTGCGACCTCGAAGGCGTCGCGATCGTCAAGGTGGGCGGCAACGAGGACGCGATCCGTGCGGCCGCCCAGCGGTTCCTGGTGCAGCAGGACGGCATCGAGGTCTTCACCCAGGAGGTGCTCGCCGGGTCGCTGCGCTCGATCGTCGGCCGGCTGACGGTCGAGGAGATCATCAAGGACCGCGCCGCGTTCGCCTCGGCCGTCGCCGAGGAGGCCGAGACGTCGCTGACCAACCAGGGACTGTCGCTGGACACCTTCCAGCTGCAGGACATCCAGGCCGAGGGCACCTACATCGCCGACCTCGGCCGCCCCGAGGCCGCGCGCGTCGAGACGGGCGCGGCGATCGCCGAGGCCCGGGCCCGTCAGGCGTCGGAGCAGGAGCGGCTGCTTGCCGAGGAGGAGATCGCCGTCGCCGAGCGCCAGCTGGAGCTGCGCAGGGCCGAGATCGAGGCCGAGACCGACGCGGCCAGGGCGAAGGCGGCCGCCGCCGGCCCGATGGAGCAGGCCGCGCGCGACCAGGAGGTCCTGACGGCGCAGGAGCGCGTGGCGATCCGCCGCGCCGAGCTGCGGGACCGAGAGCTCGACACCGACGTGCGCAAGCCGGCCGACGCCGACCGCTACCGCATCGAGCAGGAGGCGCAGGGCCGCCGGTCGGCGGTCATCGCCGAGGCCGAGGCGGAGCGCGCCCGCCGGGAGGCGCTGGCCGCCGCCGTCGAGCGTGAGGGCGCCGCCGAGGCGACCGCGATCCTCGCGCGCGGGCAGGCCGAGGCCGAGGCGCGGGAGCGCAACGCCGAGGCGTTCAAGCTCTACAACGAGGCGGCCGTCGTCGAGCTGGTCGCCCAGGTGCTGCCCGAGATCGTGCGGGCCGCCGCCGAGCCGGTCAGCAACGTCGGCACGATGACCGTGATCTCGACCGACGGCGCGACCGAGGTCATGCGCAACGTCGCCGGCAACCTCGAGCAGGGCCTGCAGATCGGCAGCGATCTCACCGGCGTCGACCTGCGGTCGATCCTGCGCCGCGTGGGCGGTGGCGTCGGCGACACCCCCGCCTCCGACGACTAGGGAGCCGACCGAGCCGGCCGCGGCTGCAGCTCGACGCGGTGGTGGCGCTCACCACCACGTCCCACGGGTCGGCGTAGTCCGTCTGAGCCGTCGCGAAATGCTCCCAACGGATGATGGCAGCCAGGCCAGGGCACGGCGAGAATACGGCATCGCGCGTTCGCAACCACCGTCTGGCGCCAGGTGTGCCGCGGTCAGCGAGGAGCGCCGGGCCCCGGAACCCCCCCACCGGGGCCCGTTTCCTGTCCGGGACCCGATGGCGCCGCGGACCGGCCTGTCGGAACGGCGGTCCGTGGACCCCTACGACTGCTTCCCGGTGCCCCGCTCGATGATTCGCGGCTCGGCGAGGTACCGGGTGAAGAACTCTTCGGTCTCGCTGCCCCCCTCCAGGTAGTTCAGGCGGCGCGTGACGACGATGTCGAACCCGTTGCCGCCCGACTGGATGACCCGCTCGGTGCCCTTCGGCAGGTCGGGGTTGTCCCGGTACTGGGTCTGCGGACTCGTGTGGTTGTGCGGGGTGCCGGTCGAGGAGCTGACCTCCGCCCACGTGCGGCCCCAGAACGTCACCGTGATCGACGTCGACGAGTACGACGTGTCGACCAGCAGCCCGTACGGGGAGTTGTTGCGGATCTTGACGTCGACCGTGGGGTAGTTGATCGTCGACTCGCGACCGACCGGGTAGCGGCTGATGTAGTACGAGTGCGGCTTGTGCTCGACGATGTCGTAGCCGCCGAAGT
>CAYVGE010000209.1:0-7051 GCA_964450395.1 uncultured Actinomycetota bacterium | reverse complement strand
GACCGCCAGCCCGTCGGGGCCCGGCATGGCGACGTCGAGCAGCACGGCGTCGGGCGGGTCCTCGGCGACCGCGCGGATGGCCTCGAGCCCGTCAGCGGCCAACGCGACGTCGTAGCCCGACAGGCGCAGGGCACGGTCGAGCGACTCGCGGACCGCCCGCTCGTCGTCGACCACCAGCACCTTCACCGCGATCCACCTCCCCGTGGCCGGCCAGTGTCGCACCCCACCCTGCACGCGCGCGGCGACCGCGCCCGGTGCGGGGGGTCGGCCCGGGCGCGGTCACGAGCTGCGCGGTGCGGTGCTACGCAGCGCCCTCCGACATCGCGTCCGCGGAGCCGCCGCCGTCCCAGCGGCCGTCGTCCCAGCCGCCGAAGCCGTGGTGGCCGCCGAAGCCGCCGCGCTGCCCGAAGCCGCGCCGACCCTCCCGGCCCAGCACGCCGGCCTCCGCCGCGTCGGCGACCACGTCGGCCTGCTCCCGCGTCAGGTCGCCGTCGGCGACGGCCTCGTCGAGGCGCTCCCGCAGCAGCTCGCGGTGGCGGTCCTGCCGCTCGGACAGCAGCTGCTCGCGCACGGCCGTCAGCGCCTCCTCGACGCGCCCGGTCGGCAGGTCGAGCTCGGCGGCCAGCGCCTCGGCGAAGCTCGCCCGCAGCTCGTCACGCGGCGTGTCGCCCGCGTCCTCACCCGTCGTGGCCGACGGCTCGACGTCGTCCTCCGGGCCCTGGGCCAGCGCCGGCACGGCGAACGCCGCGACCAGCAGCACGGCGAGCCCGAGCAGCAGCCACCGCCGCCGCCGGGGATCCTGGGTGAAGCGCATTGGATGTGCCGTTCGTCCGGCGCGTCCCGCGCACCGAGCGCGGGGGGTGGCCGCCGCCGGCCACGACCACACTGTCGGGCGCCACCCCAAGACGACGCTGAGACGCGCCTGAGAAGCGCCTGAGGACCTGCGGTCGGTGGCCGCCGGAGCGAGCTCGCGGCCCGGGCGCGCACGTCCTCGTCGCTCGGGCAGCACCTGCATGCGGCGCTCGCCGTCGTCGGCCAGCGCCCACTCCTGCCACCCGGTCATGCCGGTGACCAGGTCCCCCTCGGCGTAGCGGTCGCTGGTGGAGGCGACGCCTCGTCCCCCACCCGGCGGCGGCGTAGCCGGGTGCGTTCCTACGATGGGAGGTGCGCCCCGCCGATCAGCGCCGGGTGCGTCACCGACCTACAGGAGCGCGCTGCGCATGCGCATCGTCCTGACCCTGGCCGCCGCCGCGGTGTTCGGCTACCTGTTCGCCCGGTGGCGGGTGCCCGGCGGCATGATCATCGGCGCCATGCTCGGCGCGGCCGCGTTCTCGGTCGCCGCCGGCGGCGCGGAGATCGCGCTGCCGCGACCCCTGGTGTCCGGCGCCTACGTGGTGATCGGCACACTGATCGGGGCGGGTGTCACCCGCGACACGCTGGGTCATCTGCGCCACTTCGCCGTGCCGGCCGTGCTCTCGGCCGTCGTCATCATCGGGTGCGGGCTGAGCATCGCCCTGCTGCTGCGCTCGCTGGGCCTGGCGCCGGAGGGCGTGATCCTGGCCACCTCACCGGGCGCGCTGTCGGCGACCACCGCAGTGGCGTCCGAGCAGGGCACCGGGGTCGCGGTCGCGGTGTTCCACACGGTCCGGGTGGTGCTGGTGCTCGGCAGCCTGCCGCTCCTGCTCCGCCTGTCGGGCGGCTGACCGGCGCCCCGCCGAGCGCAGTGGCGGCGCGACGGACGCCGTCACGTCCCCCGTAGCACCGCGGACGGCCGGCCCCGGGACGGGACCGGCCGTCGGTCGGACGTGCTCAGGCGGTGTCGTCCTCGCCCTCGTGCTCGAAGACCTCGCGCAGCTTGGCCTCCTCCTCCGCCGAGAGGTTCGTCGTCAGCAGCTCGAAGTCGTAGGCCTTGAGGCCGTCGCGCACGCGGTCGAGCACCGCGTCGCTGGTCAGCAGGAACAGTGCGGACGTGCCGGGGGTCACCTCACTGCGGACCTGGTTGATGAACGAGTCGTCGATGCCCACGTCGGCGAGGCTGCCGGACAACGCCCCCATCGCGGCGCCCATCGCCGCGCCCAGCAGCGGGACGAAGAAGAGGATGCCGAACAGCATCCCCCAGAAGGCGCCGCTCCAGGCGCCGGCGGCCGTCATGCTGTGCAGCTGCTCGGTCTTCGGCTTCTTCTTGTCGGCGGGCCAGTTGACCATCGCCGCGTCGTGGATCGTGATCAATGCCTGACTCTGCATCTCCTCCAACGCGTTGAGCACGTCCCGAGCACCGCCGGACGTCGGGAACTTGAGCACCGTCAACGTGGCCACAGCATCCTCCGAGTCGGACAGGGTGGGGCGGGCTCGTCCCGACCCACCACGAGCGGACTCGACCGTACCGAACGTCACCGCGACGGTACAGGGGATCATCGTCCCGGCGCAGCCCAGGTCGTCGGCACGTCGGCACCGCCCTCGCGGGTCCACCGCCGTGCGCCCTGGTACCGGATCGGGTGGGAGCTGATCTTCCCGGCTACGAGCCCCTCGCCGAGCCGGAACGCCTGGGCCTGGTGGAGCAGCGTCGACGGGACGAAGCCGAACACCTGCGCCAGGTGGTCGACGTCGACCGTGGAGTTCATGCGTAGCAGGATCAGGTTGTCGCACTGGGCCAGCACGTTGGCGTGGATCTTCTGCGGCTGCTGGGTCGACAACAGCAGGTAGAGCCCGTACTTGCGGCCCTCCGCGGCGATCCGCACCACGTGCTCGGTCGCCAGCGCCTGCATCGGATCCTGCGGGTGCTGCGGGCAGACGTTGTGCGCCTCGTCGATCACGATCAGGCGCGGCTCGCGGTCGTGGCGGGTGCGCCAGAGCCACTCGAGCACGGCGGCGGACTGCACCGACCGCTCCTGCGGTGACTCGGTGCGTCCGAGATCCGCCACGATGACCCGGTGGTCGGTGGGCAGGGCGTCGAGCGCCGGCGTGTCGTCGTCGTCCGCCCACACGTCCCACCCGGGCGCGCCGATGTTGCGGATGCGGGTGGCCAGCGCTCGGACGCCGGGGTCGTCGGCGTCCTCGGCGTAGGCGACCAGGCGCGCAAGCGTCAGGTCGGTGCCGGCGGCGGCGTCGCGCAGCGCCCGGAACGCCGCGTAGTCGCTGATGTCGCGGAGGGGGTCCAGGCCGAGCACCAACGCCTGCTGGGCCGTCGTCAGGCGGCCGAACACCACCTTGAACGGCGTCGCCCGGTCGCCCGGGCCGAGCACGACCACCCGCCCCCGCAGGTCCTCCCAGTGCGACGTGACCCGGTCGTACTCGTCGCCCTGCGCACCCGACTCCCCCAGCGGCAGCAGGTCGGCCAACCCGACGTAGTCCGAGTTGGGGTCGAGGATCACCATGCCGATCGTCGTGCGCAGCAGCAGCCGCTCCAGCAGGACGCCGAGCCCGTAGGTCTTGCCCGACCCCGACTGGCCGCACAGGAACGTGTGCCGGTTGAACCCCTTGGCCGCCAGCAGCGGGACCACGTCACCGGACCCGAACGACGCGGCGCCGGTGTCCAGGCCCGTGCCGCCGCCCAGGCTCCACGCGACGAAGTCGTCGACCAGGTCGCCGGGCGCCTCGGTGATCCCGGCCAGGTCGAAGGTGGCGTGGCGGTCGGTGCGGGCGAAGCCGTCCCCGGTCAGCTTCGCGAGCAGCACACCGGATCCTGACGCCAGGCGCAGCTGGACCGTCACCGTCCCCGTGCCGAGACCGGCCTGCCCGTCACCACCGAGCACCGCCCCGACGTCCACCGACACCTGCGGGCCGTCGCGGGACACGATCTGCTGGTCGACGACCTGGCCGAGGTAGCGCCGTCCGTCGCGGGTCGCGAGCGTGACGTAGCCGCCGACCGGCAACGGCCGCGACAGCGCGATGTCGAACGAGAACGTGTGGCCGTCGACGCCCCAGGCACCTTCCTCGAGCGTCGCGCTCTCGCGGATCCGTTCGCGCAGCTCGGTGATCCGCGCCCGCAGCGCGTCGAGGTCCGAGAGCGTCGCGTCAGCCGCCGGATCGGTGTCGGAGTCGATGTCTGTCACCACGCACCCTCCCGTGCCCGGTCGGCGCGCGACCTGGCACGGCGCCGGCCGCGGCGATGGCCCTTCAGCCTGGCAGACGCCTCACCGGGGTGCGAGGGCCTTTCTGTCGATGAGGTACTCCAGCGTCAGGAACGGCAGGCCGAAGACCCAGAAGGCGTGCGTCGCCCGCAGGCGCCCGTGCTCGACGAAGACGTCGAGCTCCTCGCTGAACCCCTCCACAGCCAGGGTGGTCAGCCGACCCGTGCCGGGATCGACGTAGGTCAGGTAGTGGCCCGGGTGCTCGAGGTCGCTGCGGCTGGTCAGCACCAGGCCACCGCCGGGCCGCGCCCGCGGGACGAGGGTGGCGGTGAAGCTGGACTGCGGCAGCGGGAAGCCGACGCTGACGTACCCGCGGTCGGCGTCGCGGTAGGTCGTGTAGATGCCGACGTAGATGGGCTCGTCGGTGTCGGCGTAGGACCGGATCCAGCCGCGCACGTCGACCACGTCGTCACGGTCGACGTCGATGGTGTCGATGCGGCTGTGGACGCCGCGCTGGGCGGCGCGCTGGTTCATGGGCACGTTCGCCTGGCCGAGCGGGCGCGCGACGGCCTCGCGGTACAACAGGTACCCGGGCCGCACCCAGGCGCGCCACCGCGGTGTGATGTCGAGGGTGAACCGGGTCGTGTGCTCGTAGAACTCGCGGACCAGCGGATCGACGGCCGCCGGGTCGAGGTCCGGCCCCGCGAGCGCGTCCAGCGACGCGACGATGCCGACGTCAGCCGCGTCGCGGATGTAGTCACCGCCGAGCTCCTCGGCCAGCCGGCGGACGTGGTCCACCCCGACGTAGCGCGACCGCGACGGCAGCGGCACGACGAACGGCAGGTCTGCCGCGTCGACCTCCTCGGCCAGCAGGGACACCTGCGGATCGGCGAAGACCGCGGCCGACAGCCCGCGCCAGGCGGCCATCGTCCCCGCAGCCACCGCGGCGCCCCCGGTCACGCCAGCCCGGCCCAGCGTCGCCCCGAGGACCGCACCCACCACCGGTCCGGCCGCGACCTTCTGCGGTCGCAGCCCCAGGGCCCCAGCCAGCGCACCGGTCAGCGCGCCGATGCCCGTCGGCCCCAGGCCCGCCGTCCGCTGCAGCACCAGACCGACCGGTGCCACCAGTGCCGCGCTGGTCAGGATGCGGTGCCACAGCGCGGGGATCTCGCCGGGGCGCTGGCGGGCGCGGGCCACGGCGTCCGCGCCCGCGAGCGTGACGGCGCCGGCCGCGGTGGCGACGGCACGGGCCGCGGTCCGGCGATCGGCGGACAGCACCGCGCCCGCCCCGGCGCCGATGAGGGCGGCCGCCACCAGGCCGGAGGGGTCGACGGGTCGCTGGGCAGGCACCGCCAGACCCTACCGCCACGCGCGTGGCAACCAGCCCCGACGTCCCGGCGGCCGCCACGGCCGCCGCCCTCCGCGCGAGCGGTGGCCGCGGGTCCTATCGTTGGCGGCCGGCCACCACCGACGCGAGGAGCACCGGCCCATGCGCCTGTCCGTCATGATCGAGCCCCAGGAGGGCATGTCCTACGAGCAGATCCTCGCCGTCGCGCACCGCGCCGAGGCGGTCGGGCTCGCCGGGTTCTACCGCAGCGACCACTACTCCCCCATCGGAGCTCCGCCGGACGCGCCGACGACCGACGCGTGGGCGACGCTGGCCGGCCTCGCCCGCGAGACCAGTGGCATCACGCTGGGGACCATGGTCTCGCCGGCGACGTTCCGCCCGGTCGGCAACCTGGCGAAGGTCGTCGCCACGGTCGCCGGGATGGCCGGCCGACTCGACGACGGCAGCCCACGCATCCACCTCGGCATGGGCACGGGGTGGCACGAGACCGAACACGACCAGCACGGGTTCCCGTTCGAGGACATCGCGACGCGCTTCCGCCGGCTGGAGGACCACCTGCGGGTCGTCCGCGGGCTGTGGGATCCGGCGACCGACCCCTTCAGCTTCGACGGCGAGTTCGTCACCGTCGAACAGGCACGGTTCAGGCCCGCACCGGATCCGCGGCCCCGCGTGGTCGTGGGCGGCTCGGGCAAGCGCAAGACGCCACGCCTGGCCGCGACCTACGCCGACGAGCTCAACACCGTGTTCCAGTCGGTCGACGGCTGCCGCGAGATGCGCGCGGCCATGGACGGCGCGTGCGAGGACGCCGACCGGGACCCGGCCACACTGCCGATGACGCTGATGACCGGGTGCGTGATCGGGGCGTCCCACGCCGACTTCCGGGCCCGCGCCGAGCGCATCCACACCGCAGTCGGCTCCGGGGACCTCGACGGCTGGCTCGACGGGCTGCGCGGGACCTGGGTCCTCGGCGGACCGGAGGAGGCCGCCGACCAGCTCGGTCGCCTGGCCGACGTCGGCGTCACCGGGATCCTGCTGCAGCACCAGGTGCCCGACGACCTCGAGATGCTCGACGCGATCACCGCGGAGCTCGCCCCCCGCCTGTAGCGGACGCGGGCGGCGGTCCACGACCGCCTGATCAGGTGTGGGCGGACATGCCCAGCACCTTGTCGGGCCGGATCCCGCCGAGGTGCCTCGCGAAGATGCGCTGGTAGACGGCCTCCTCGGCCGAGCGCGGGGCGGGCAGGGCGTCGCGTGACCCCGCCGTCGGGGGGTCGGCGTCGTCCAGGCGGGCCGACACCGCGGCGCCGAGCGCATCGGCGGCGCCACTGCCGTCCCCGAACTGGGCCTTGCGCCGCCAGAGGATCTCGTCGGGCAGCCAGCCGGCGAACGCCTCCCGCAGCAGCCGCTTCTCCTGCCCGTGCTCACCGGGCAGCTTCCACGTGACCGGTATGCGCGTGGCGACCGCGATCACGTCGAGGTCGAGGAACGGCACCCGGGCCTCCAGCCCGTGCGCCATCGACGTGCGGTCCGCCCGCTGCAGGTTCAGCTGGTGCAGGCCGCGGACGCTGCGCAGCAGCTCGGCCTCCAGGTCGTCGGGCTCGACCTCGCGCAGGTAGTCGTAGCCGGCGAACAG
>CAYVGE010000208.1:0-7111 GCA_964450395.1 uncultured Actinomycetota bacterium | reverse complement strand
GGGCAGCACGTGCGCGTAGGTGTCGAGGGTGAACCCGACGCTGGAGTGGCCGAGCTGCTGCGAGACGACCTTGACGTCGTGCCAGCGGGTGGCGTCACGCACGTTGGGCTCCGTACACACCACCAGCCGGCCGCGCTTCGACGAACGATCCCGCCGGTCGCCGGAGGGTCGATACCTCAGCCGGCGTGCTGGCGTGCCGGGGCCGTTGACCATTTCACTGGCAAGATTCCCGGTGCAGGTACTCCCGGCACTCCGCGTCGGTGAACCCGCGTGTCAGCTTGTCTTCGGCGATCGCCATCAGGTCGTCGAGATCCAACGCCCACACGCGTGCGACGCCGTCGAGGCCGCCGGTCACGAGCCTGGTCCCGTCGTCACTGAACGCGATGTCGGTGACGCCCTGCTCATGACCGTGCAGCGTCAGCCGTTCGTTCCCGCTCGCGGGATCCCACAGGCGCACGGTGCCGTCGGTTCCGGCGGTCGCGACCGTCGCACCGTCGGGCGCGAGCGCGGCGACGAACACCTGGCCCGCGTGACCCTCGAAGGCAGCCGTACGCTCCCACGAACGCACATCCCACACGCGCGCGCCGTCCGCCCCTGCTGTCACCAGCCGTGTGCCGTCGGCGGTGAATGCCACCGTCTCTGCAAGGTCATCGATGGTGCGGACGATCTCTTGGGAAACAACGTCCCACGCGCGCACGCGTGTGATCGAGCGGTCGTCCACCGTGGCGGCCGCGAGCAACTGTGCGTCGGGGCTCAACGCGAGCGCAGTCACCGGATGGTTGGGCTCTTCCCGCAGGACGGCGATCTCCCCACCGGAGAGGTCGGTGACCTTGATGACCCCGTCGGTGTCCGCGCTGACCACCACGTCGTGATGCACGACGACGTCGGAGATCCACCCGTCGTGCGTGACGGACATCCGTTCGGCTCCCGTCTCAGTATCCCACACCGTCGCGACGTGCTGGCGTGCCGGGCCCAACCTTCCGAGGCCGCTGGCGCCCGGGGCGAAGTCTCCGGCCTGCTCTGTTCCTGCCTTCGGCTTGTCGAAATGGACAGCGGCGCCGATCAGCCGACCATCGGGGCTGGCGGCCAGCGCGTCGATGATCGCCTCGCGCGAGCGGTGGCCGTCGATTCGGAGGACCTCCGAGCCGTCGGTGGCGTCGCGGACGACGATGACATCGTCCCCGCTGCTCGACGCCACACGATGGCCGCCGACGAACTGCACCCGGTCGCCTGGCAGGTTCGTCCACTCCGCGCCCCCCAGCGGGCTGATGTCCCAGATGCTCGTCGCGCTGAACTCGACATCGCCGACCATGACGTACTGGTCATCGGGCGAGAACGCCACACCACCAATGCCGCCCGCCGTATGGCTCGCGGCGAGCGTGTGCAACTGTCGGACGCCGGCGTCGGTGACGCTCCACACCTTCGCCGTGCCGTCCAAGCTTCCCGTCACGAGGCGAGTGGAGTCACTGCTCCACGCCATGTCATATTGGGGGGCCGAGTGGCCGAAGAGGGTGGAGCTGAGGGCGCCAGTCCGCGCGTTCCAGATCGGCGTCGTCCCGTCATGACTGCCGGCAGCGATCTGGCTGCCGTCCGGGCTCCACGCGAGGGCCAGGTAGCCGAACTCGGCGCCCTCGAGGGTGAGGATTGCGTCGCCGGTTCGTACGTCGTACACGGTCACACGTGGCACGTCACCGAACGACACGACGATGCGGTCGCCGTCCGGACTCATCGCAACCGCCACGGGTACCACGTCGGGCGCGAGTGTGGTGACGAGGCGACCGGTTGCCACGTCGAGCACCCTGACCTGTCCGCTGGCGAATGACGCCGCAACACGTGATCCGGTGGCGTCGAACTTGGGTCGCCACACCGGCACGTCGGTGTCGGCCGTGAAGTCCGCGACTTGGTCGCCGGTCTGCGGGTCCCAGACCCGAATGGCGCCGTCGTCACCGGTGGTTGCCAGCAGGGCACCGTCAGGACTGAACGCGACGAAGTTGATGTCGACGTCGTGCCCGCGCCACGTCCGGATCGAGGCTCCGGTCGTCGCGTCGCGGATATTGATGACCCCCGAGTCCTCGGGACCTTCCGTGACGAAGATGTCGCCTCGCGGGCTCCAGTCGAGCGCCCCACCGACGTCGGGGATGAGCCGGACGATGCGCGACGCGCCAACGGCTCGGTGCAGCGCTTCCTCAGCCTGGCGGAGCTCCATACCGTCGGTGGTGCGGGTGGCGTTGATCGCCTCGATGGCCAGCAGCATGCTGCGTTCCGGGTCGACGTCGAGGTTGGCGTCGGCGGCGGCCGCGAGCTCGCGGGCGGTGGCGACCCGGGCTTCGCCTTCGGCGCGCAGCGTCTGGTCGGCGGCGCGGCGGGCCTGGGTGATCGCGAAGATCGTCAGGCCGCCAGCGATGAGCGCGGCGATGCCGAGGACGGCGACGAGGATGCGCAGGCGGCGCACGGAGCGGCGTTCGAGGTCCAGTTCGCGTTGGCGGCGGGCGGTCTCCTCCGCCTGGGTGCGGTCGCGGTGCTCGACCGATGCGTCGAGGTAGTCCTGCTCGACCGCTGTGGGGGTCAGCCCGGCGGACTCGCGCCATGACTCGTACTGCGCGAGCTGGGAACCGGTCGCCAGGTATGACGGGTCGTGGTCGGCGGCGGTCCACTCGGCGGCGGCCGCGGCGAGCCGGCGATGTGTGCGCAGGTCGTCACGGGCGGCGTCGATCCAGCCGCGCAGCCGCGGCCACTCGCGCAGCAGGGCCTCGTGGGCGACCTCGACGGTCGGCGCGCGGGTGTCGGGGTCGCGGTCGAACGACAGCAGCCGCGCGTCGCCGAACGCCCGGAGGACATCGGGCATCGCTTCGGGCGCCAGCGCGGTGATATCGCCGACGAGGGCGCGGCGGCGGGTGTCCTCCACCCCTTCGCCGGGCGCGACGAGGCGGAGGAACAGCTGCCGCGTGGCCTCGCGTTCGTCGTCGTCGGCCAGGCCGGCGTAGGTTGCGTCGGCGCGTCGTGACAGTGCCCCGGTCAGGCCGCCGATCGCCCGGTAGGCCTCGGCCGTCAGCGTGGAATCCTGGCGGCCGTCGAACAGTTCGGTCAGCGCGTACTGCAGCAGTGGCAGCGCCCCGGGCTGGTCGGTGACGTCGGCGACCATCTGCGCGACCAGGCGCCGTTCAACGGTCACGCCGGCCTGTTCGGCGGGTCCGGTGACGGCCTGTTCGACCTCACCGGCCGTCAGTGGGAGCAGCGTCTCGCTGTGGCCCCGCATCAACGCGCCGAGGCCGGCGTGCTCCAGCGGGCGGTCGTAGAAGTCGGCCCGCAGCGTCAGGACCACCCGCAGCCGGCTGTCGGTGGCGGTGACGGCGGCGACCAGCATGTCGATGAACTGCTGGCGGCGTGCGTCGTCGGTGAGGGTGAACAGCTCCTCGAACTGATCGATGACCACCAGCAGGTCGCCGTCGTCGGGCAGCAGGGGGGTGACGGCGGTCAGCCCCCGCTGTTCGAGGTCGTGCGTCAGGGTGGCGGGGGCGTCGACCAGGACGCGGCGCAGCGCCGTCGCGAGTTCGTCGAATGGCTGGGTGCCGGGGATCATCTGGACGATGAACCATGCGTCCGAGCCGGCGACCGCGCCGGCGCGTAGCGCCGGGACGAGCCCGGCGCGCACCACCGACGACTTGCCGCTGCCCGACGGTCCGACCACCGCCAGGAAGCGGCCGTCCTCGCGGAGGACCGACAGCACCTGGGCGACCACCGCGCTGCGACCGAAGAAGTCCACGGCGTCGCTCTCGGTGAACGCTCGCAGCCCCTTGTAGGGATTGCGGAGCACCGGGCGGACGTCGAGCGCCTCGCCATCGGAGCCGGGTGCTGCGTCCGTTGGTGCCCCCGCGTCCACTGCGGCTCGCAGGTCCGCGAGCAGCGCGCCGCCGTCGGGCTGGCGCCGGTCGGGCTGCTCCGCCGTCGCGCGGGCGAGCGCAGCGACGGCGTCGCCCGCGTCGGACAACATCGCAGTCAGTAGCGTGCCGAGGGCGTACACGTCCGCGCGTGGATCCGGCTCACCGCCGGCGGGGCGCTCGGGCGGCCGGTACGGCAGATCCGCAGCCGGCGGCGTCGCGTCCGGGTTCGCGCCGGCACCCGCCACGCCGAAGTCGGTCAGGTAGGCGTTGGACTGCTCGTCGAGCAGGACGTTGCTGGGCGTCAGGTTGCCATGGACCACACCGCGTGCGTGCGCCGCTGCCAACCCCTGGGCGAGCTGATCGGCGATGCGCCGCGCGTCCGCCGGGTCGAGCGCCTCGGGGCGGTCGAGGAGCTCCCGCAGGGTGCCGCCGCGCAGATACCGCATGACGAGGTAGGCGCCGCCGGGTTCCCGCCAGCAGTCGTACAGCGGCACGACATGCGGATGCTCGATGCGGGCGGTGCGCTGCGCGTCGGCTTCGAACCGGCGGATGAACGTCGGGTCGTTGGCCAACGCCGGCCGGGCGACCTTGACCGCGACCTCCCGGTCCGTGCCGGGCTGTGTCGCCCGCCACACGGTGCCGAACGTGCCTTCGCCGACGCGTTCGAGCAGCCGGTATCCTTTGAGCGTCGTGCCCGCGGCCCGCAGCGACGGGTCCTGGCGCAGCACGCGTTCGTGCAGCGACCGCAGCTGCTCGGAAGGGTCGATGCCCAACTCGTCGGCCAACAGGCGGCGGGCACGCTCGAACGCCGCGAGCGCGTCGGCCTGCCGACCCGACCGATACAGCGCGACCATCAGCAGGCCCCACAGGCCCTCTCGCAACGGATGGTCGGCGAGCAACGCTTCGAGCTCACCGGTGAGGTCGTATGGCGACCCCGCGTCAAGGTCCGCACCGATGCGGTCTTCGACCGCCGCGAGGCGCAACTCCTCTAGCCGTGTGATCTCGGGCTGCAGCGAGTCCGCGTCGTGCAGATCTGCGAACGGCGGCCCCCGCCACAGAGTCAGGGCTTCGCGCAGCACCGCACCCGCGCGAGGCGGGTCGGTCGCACGCAGCCGCCGCCCCTTCGCCGCGAGCGCCTCAAAGCGCGACCGATCGACCTCGTCGGGTTCGACACGCAGCGCGTACCCGTTGCCCTTGCTCTCGATACGGTCGGCGCCAAGGGCGCCGCGCAGATGCGACACGTAGCTCTGCACTGAGGCCCGCGCCGCGCGTGGTGGTTCGCCGTCCCACACCTCGGCGATCAGGCGATCGACCGGCACAGCCTGGTTCGCGCGGATCAGCAGGTGCGCCAGCACCAGCCGCTGCTTCGGTCCACCCAGAGACCGCTGCTGCCCAGCCTCGACCACCGCCATCGGCCCAAGGCAGCGGATATCCATCCCAACGATCACCGTAGGCGGTCGACCACAAGAAGTGAAGGTCGCGAGGAATCCCACTTCAGCTGCCGCTCACCGCGACCCAGGCCGCCTCACCTGCAGCTTCTCGCCCTTCCAAGCCGTCTACAAGCTGCCCGCATGCGGTCGGCAAGCGGCCCGGGTCACGGTGCCCACACCGTCGGAGGACACGCCCCCGGCGAGGCACCCGGGAGGGATCATCATGACACCGCACCACCCCGCCGCCGGCACCACATCCCCGCTCCTGGCAGATGGCCGCGTGTTCTGGTCACTGGTCACCGCGATCGTTGCGGCGCTGATCATGCTGACTGGCTGGACCGCAGCTCAAGCGAGCGTCGTCGACAGCACGCTCGACGGCAACGGGCCGGAGCATCCGTCGATTCGCCAGCTGGAGCGCCGAAGCGAACAGGACGTCAAGGAGCCTCAGCACGTCTCCGTCCGCCAGGCCGAGCGCGCGGCCCAGCAGGACGCCGTCGACCAACGCCAGCACCCCTCGATCCGTCAGGCGGAGCGCGCCACGCAGGTTCGCGCCGAGTGGCTCACGAGAATGGAGTACAACGAACTCCGCCGGTTCCGCAACCGAGCCCCAGCCGACGCGCTGGTTGCCCTGGACCACCAGATCCGTCAGCTGGGCGCCGCACTCGTCTGAGCCGGCGTGCACACATCGTCGACTGCGGCCGCACATCAGCACTAGCCGACCGCCAGCGACGGCGCGCCACCCGAGCGGGAGCGCCGTCGCGAGCATGCGCTGTGGACGGCCTCACTCCGTTCGGAGGTCGCCATCGATGGCGCAACCTGCAACCGAATCTGCAACCGAAATCGCTCACGACGCCGGGTCGCCGAGGATGTGACGCGCGAGTGTGTGGGCCGTCTCGACGCCCGCCGAGGGCAGCACGTGCGCGGGTCCGGGTGCACGATCGTGCCGTCCGCCCAGGTGAACACCGGGTCGTCACGCGACTGTCCGCGCCAGTCGGTCTGGCGGCTCGGCCAGCGCGTGCCGATCACCAGCCGGTGCTCGGCCTGACGCGCAAGATGGCTGCTTGAGATCGGCCTATGAGATCACCCGCCAGTACCGCCGATGTGGTCGCGATGAACGCCCGCAAGCGCGATGCATCCGAAGTGTCGTGCGACAGTCGCGACATCGGTGGACCGTCCTGAGCGCCGGGATCGGGCGGCGCGCGTGGCCGACACACCCGTTTCAGGCGGTGTGACGTCGGCGCCGGACGGCGCCATCCTGTGTCGACCGTGCCAAACCCGTGCTAGAACCGGGCTCTATGGGAGATCCTGGGGCAAAGCTGATCGAAGCACTCGACACACTGAACGGTGTCGCCGGCGAACTGACCGCCGATGAGGCTGCTGAAGTGCTCGACGATGCGACCTTGCACGTGTACTGGCGGGAGTGGCCAGCCGTTGCCCGGTGGTGCGGGGCGCTGTGGCGGCGGCTGAACGCCGACCTTGAAATGCCTTCGTCCAGCCCGGCCAACGAAGACGAGGTTGACGAACTGGGTGGCAGTGGCTGATGACGGCGCTGAAGGATTTCATGACGACGTCGGTGCACACCGTCGGTGCAGACGCCACGGTGGCCGCGGCCGCTGAGGCCATGGTGCGCGGTCGCTTCGGATCGGTGGTCGTGATGGCCTCCGGCACCCTCATGGGCATCTTCACCGAGCGCGACGTCCTGCGCGCGGCCGCCGAAAGGGTTGACCTCTCGACCTCGACGGTGCGCGATTGGATGACGCCGGACCCAGTGACGGCCACCGGCGACATGGACTCCGCCGA
>CAYVGE010000207.1:1450-7178 GCA_964450395.1 uncultured Actinomycetota bacterium | reverse complement strand
TTCCCCTGCTAACCAGCCTGCACGCGGAGAGGCGCCTGCATGCCCTGCGCAGCGTCGACCAGCAGCAGCGCACCCTCGCACGCGTTCATCGCCCGGCTGACCTCGTAGCTGAAGTCGACGTGCCCGGGCGTGTCGATCAGGTTGAGGACGTAGTCCTGCCCGTCGCCGGCGGTGTAGGGCATGCGCACGGCCTGGGCCTTGATGGTGATGCCGCGTTCGCGCTCGAGGTCCATGCGGTCGAGGTACTGGGCGCGCATCGTGCGGTCCCCGACCAGGCCGGTCAGCTGCAGCATGCGGTCCGCCAACGTCGACTTGCCGTGGTCGACGTGGGCGATGATCGCGAAGTTGCGGAGGCGTTCGGTGGGCGTCATGCGCTGCGCCGGGATCCTGGTGGGCTGGCGGAAGGGGTCGGTGCGATGCTAGCCGCGGGCATGCGGCCGCGGGCCCCGGCGCGCTAGACTCGACCCGTCGCGCGTTCCGCCGCGCCCTTCTTGCTGCTCACGCCCACCCCACGAAAGCGTCGCACCGCAATGGCCAACATCGCCAGCCAGATCAAGCGCAACCGCCAGAACGAGCGCGCCCGCCTGCGCAACAAGGCCGCGCGCAGCTCCATCAAGACCGCCGTCAAGCGGTTCAACGCCGCCGTCGAGGCGGGTGACGCCGACGCCGCGCAGGCCGCGTACACCTCGGCCGCCAGCAAGCTCGACCGCGCGGCCCGCCGGCGCATCGTGCACCCGAACTTCGCGGCGAACCACAAGTCGAAGATGGCGCGCCGCCTCCAGCAGTCCTGAGCGTCCCGCCCACCGACCCGGTGGAGGACCGCGGAGCCGATGTCCGCTACGCCGGCATCGTCATCGATCTCGACGGCGTGTGCTACCGCGGCGAGGAGCCGATCGAAGGCTCCGTCGAGGCCGTCCGGCGGCTGCGCGACGCCGGCATCGCCGTCACGTTCGCGACGAACAACGCGACCCGCACGCCCGAGGAGGGCGCCCGCAAGCTGCGCCGCCTCGGCTACGAGGCCGCCGCCGACGACCTGGTGACGTCGGCGGTCGCCGCCGCCGCGATGATCGAGCCGGGGTCGCGCTGCATGGTCGTCGGCATGGACGGCCTGCGCGAGGCGGTCCTGGCCCGCGGCTGCGAGCTGGTCGATGACCCCGACCAGACCGATGTCGTGGTCACCGGCCTCGACACCCACATCACCTACGAACGCCTGACCGCCGCGACGAGGGCACTGCTCAACGGTGCCCGGTTCATCGCGGCCAACGACGACCACAGCTACCCGACGGCCGACGGAATCTCACCGGGGGCCGGGGCGATGCTCGCCGCGCTCGAGACCGCCAGCCGGCGCACCGCCGAAGTCGCCGGCAAGCCCGAGAAGGGCCTGTACGAGACGGCCGCCGACAAGCTGCCGGACGGGCCGCTGCTGATGGTCGGCGACAAGGTCGAGACCGACGTCGCCGGCGCAGCCGCGCTCGGCTGGGACACCGCGCTGGTGCTCACGGGGGTGTCTTCGCGTGCGGACGCCGAGGCCGCGTCCCCGGCGCCGACCTACATCGACGACGACCTCGCGGCGCTGGTCGACCGCCTGCTCGGCGGCGCCTGACCACCCGCGGTGCCGGGGCGCGGCCATCAGGCGGCCGTGGCGATCCGCACGACGGCACGCTCGATGACGAGGTCCGGCGGCAGCTCGCCGCTCTTCAGCTCGACGTCGGCGTCGGCGAGGGCCCGCACGGCGGCCGTCAGCTCGCCCGGTCCGAAGTTGCGCCGGACACCCTGCAGCCGGCGGGCCTGCCCGGCGCTGATGCGCAGGCCGACGTCCCTGGGGTCGACCCTGCCGGCCACCGCCACCAGGCTGCGGACCCGGTAGACCAGCGCGCCGAGCACCATGACCGGGTCGCTGCCGGTCTCCAGCACGCCGCGGAGCAGCTCGAGCGCCTTCGCGGGCTGCCGCTCGCACATCGCGTCGGCGACCGCGAACGATCCGCGGCTGCCGTGCCCCACCACCGAGCGTTCGACGGCCGCTACGTCGATGGTCCCCGCGGGCGCGGCGGCGACGACCTGGGCGACCTTCTCGGCGATCTGCGAGACGTCGAGGCCCGCGTGGTCCAGGATCGCCTGGATCGCCGCCGCGTCCGCCCTGCGGCGGTGCTGTCCGAACTCCTCGCGGACCAGGCCGCTCCACTTGGCGTCCTCCCAGTCCCGGGGCGGCGCGACGTCGACACGACCGCCGGCGGCCTTGATCGCCTTGGCCAGCTTCATGATGCGGCCGGTCCCGCTGGCGAGCAGGAGCACCGTCGCGTCGGGCGGCGATCCCTCGAGCTCACCCACCAGCTGGGCGCTGAGGTCGGCGGGAAGATCCTGGGCTTCGCGGATCAACAGCGCGCGGCGGTCGCCGAACAGCGATCCGGTCCGCAGGTCGGGCAGGCCCTGCTCCTTCAGCTCACCCGCCCGGACGTCGATGACCTCGACCGGCCCTTCCGACCGCAGCTCGGTGAGCAGGCGTTCGGCGGCACGGCGCACGAGCAGCTCCTCGGCGCCGGTGAACAGGTACATGGGCGGGCGGTCGGCCATCGGCGGCAGTGTAGACGGCGGATGGACCCTGGCCGGTCGGTGATCCTCACGTCGGCGCACCGGACGGGTGTTCGGCGTCGACCACCGGACCCTCCGGCGTGAGGGTCACCGTGACCGTGCCGTGCCGGTCGGTCCGCCACAGCGGTACCGGCGCGATGTCGGCGACCGTGTCGGGGTGCGGATGCCCGTAGCGGTTGTCGGCACCCACCGACACGACCGCCGCCGTCGCCCGGACGGCGTCGAGGAACCGCGTGGCGTTGGTGGCACCACCGTGGTGGGGCACCTTCAGGACGTCCGCTTCCACGAGCTCCGGTCGCTGCAGCAGGCGCTGCTGTGCGATCTCGTCGGCATCGCCGGTCAGCAGCATGGCACCGTGCGCGTCAGCGACCCGCAGGACGATCGACCGGCTGTTGCGTTCGACGCCGGGCGGAGGCTCGGGCTCCGGCGCGAGGACCTCGACCGTCGCCGCGCCAAGGGCGAACCGTTGGCCGGCGTACGCCTCCCCGACGGGCACCGCGGCACCGCGGGCGGCGGCGACCGCCCGCTGGGCGCTCGGGGCGCCGTCACGCAGCGCCGGGTCGCCGGCCGGCACCAGCAGCATCCCGACGTCCCGGCCGGCCATGGCGCCCGCCAGGCCGCCGGTGTGGTCGTCGTCGCCGTGCGTGGCGACCACGACGTCCAGTACGCGGATCCGGCGCTCACGGAGCAAGCGGTCGACCACGTTGGGCTCACGCCCTCCGTCGACGAGCATCCGGGCGCCGCGGGCGCCATCGGGGGCCTCGACCAGCAGCGCGTCGCCCTGCCCGACGTCGAGCACCGTGAGCCGCAGCGACGGAGGCGCGCGGGTCGGCAGGAGCAGCGGGCCGAGCGCGACGACCGCGAGCCCGACCCACACCGCCACGACCAGGACCCGCAGGTCTGTGCGGTGCGGCGCACGGCGGCGGACGGCGAGCGTGCCGCCGACGACCACGACGAGCGCCGCGAGCGACCACGCCGTCAGGTGCGCGAGCCCGGCGAACGCGCTCGCCGCCCACTGGAGCACCGCGAGCGGTGGGCCGGCAGCCCGCCCGAGCAGCACGGCACCCGGCAGGCCGGGTGCCGCCAGCGCCGCGGCCAGCAGCCCGAGCACCTGGGCGACGGTGGCAGCGGGGGCCGCGACCACGTTCGCCGGCACCGAGGCGAGCGGCACGGTGCCCGCCATGGCCAGTAGGACCGGCGCGGTCGCGAGCTGCGCCGCCACGGTGACCCTGACGGCGGTGGCGAGCCGCACGGACCGGTCCGACCGGGCGGAGCTGTGCGCCTCGTGCCGCAACGCGAACAGCACGCCCGCGGTCGCGAGCACCGACAGCGCAAAGCCCGCCTGCCGCGCCAGGAGCGGATCGGCGAGCAGCAGCACCGTGACCGTCACCGCCAGCGTGTGCAGCGTGTCGCGGTCACGGCCGACGAGCGCCGCGCCGAGCGCCAGCGTGGCCATCACGGCCGCCCGCAGGACCGACGGCTGCCAGCGGGTCAGGACGACGAACCACCACAGGCCGGCCAGCGCCAGGCCGTGCCGACCGCGGTGGCCGAGCCCGACCCCGGCCGCGACGGCCAGCACCCCCGCGAGCAGGACCGCCACGTGCCGGCCCGACACCACGACCAGGTGCGACAGCCCGGCCTCCCGCAACCGGTCGTCGTCGATGCCGTCGCGGGTGCCGAGCACGAGGCCCGACAGCAAAGCCGCCCGGTCGCGGTCGAGCGCGACCGAGAAGGTGCCTCGCGCACGCTCGCGCGCCTGCGTCGTCCATCGCAGGGGTGCCGGCGCAGCGCCGACCCGCAGGGAGCCGATCGGGCGGAGGGCAGCGGCCGCACCGAGCGTCCGCAGGTGACGGCCGAAGCCACCGTCGGGCAGCGGACCCACACCCACAAGGCCGGCCACCGGCTGGCCGACCGCGACGTCGTCGTCGCGGTCGAGGTGCACCACGGCCCGGGTCGCGGTGCGGTGGCCGTCGACGGCACCGACCCGCACGACCGCCCAGGCGCCGAACGCGGTCGCACGCGGCTCGGTGACCAGCCGGCCCTCGATCCTCACCTTGCGGCCCCCAGCGGCGAGGTCGACCAGGGGCGACTGCTCGCGGAGCACGCGCCGGCCGCCGGCCAGGCCGGCGCCGAGCAGCACCACCGCGAGGAGCACGGCGACGATCGCGCCGCCGACACGACCGCGCACGGCCAGCGCACCCGCACCGATCAGCACGGCGACGCCGGCGCCGGCCACCACGACGGGCGCATCCCACAGGCACCCGAGCCACAGCGCCGCCGCCACGAGCAGCGCCAACGGTGTGCTCACAGGCTGACGTGATCGCGCAGCCCGGCCAGCGTCTTCTCGCCGATGCCCTCGATCTCGAGCAGCTCGTCCACCGAGGTGAACCCGCCGGCGGTCTCGCGGTGCTCGACGAGCCGCTGCGCGAGCACGGGACCCACTCCCGGCAGCGCTTCGAGCTCGGTCGCGGTCGCCTGGTTCAGGCTGACCGTCGCAGGGTCACCGGTGACCGCCGCGGCGCTGCCACCGACCGTCCCCCCGAGGCCGCCGCCGGCGGCCGACGCTCCCCCGACCGCCACGCCGTCCCGGACCTCCCGGGCCGTCGGCACGTGGACCTGCTCGCCGTCGCGGACGGGGCGCGCCAGGTTCAGCCGATCGGTCCGCGCGGCGCGCCGGGCACCGCCGGCGGCCTCGAGCGCGTCGACGACCCGCGCCCCGCCCGGCAGCTCGACGACCCCTTCCGACGCCACGGCGCCGCTGACGTGCACGACGACGTCCGTCACCGGCGGAGGCGACGCCGGACCGGCAGGCGCACCGGGCGCACCGGGCGCCGTCGTGGGCGCTGCGCTCGCGAGCACGGGCGGCACGGCGGCCGCCACGCGATCGTCGGTGGCGGGCCGTGCCGTCCACCACAGCCCGACCAGACCCGCGCACGCGAACGACGCCAGCGCCAGCAGCGCGGCGACGTGGACGGGGGCGAGCTCGAGGACCTCGGCGGCGGCGCGGATCCTGGCGAGCAGCGGGGACGGCGACGACATGGCCGGACCCTAGGCCGTCGTCAGGACCTCCGAGGACGCCCTGTGGACACGCCAGTGGGTCGACTTCGACCGCCATCGGTGGCGAACTCGACCCAACCGC
>CAYVGE010000207.1:0-1350 GCA_964450395.1 uncultured Actinomycetota bacterium | reverse complement strand
GTGGCGAACTCGACCCAACCGCAACCGACCACCACACCGGGTCGACTTCCACCGCCATCAGTGGCGAACTCAACCCGGAAGGTGGGTCAGGCCGGGCGGGTCACCAGGTTCAGCAGGCGGTCGGGCACCCAGATCACCTTGGCGATCGCGCGCTCCGAGAGGTGGCGGCGCACGTTGTCGGACGCGTGGGCGAGCTCGACGACCTCGTCCTGCGATGCGCCCGCCGCGACGCTGATGGTGTCGCGCACCTTGCCGTCGACCTGCACCGGCACCTGCAGCGTCTGCTCGATCAGCAGCGTGGCGTCGAACTCCGGCCAGCGCTGCGACGCCACGAAGTCGTCGTGGCCCAGCCGGTGCCACAGCTCCTCGGCGATGTGCGGGGCGATGGGCGACAGCATGACCGCGATGGCCTCCAGCGCGTGCTGCGGATCGCCACCGCGGGCGCCGCGCTCACGCACGGCTGCCGACACCTCGTTGGTCAGTGCCATCAGCTTGGCGATCGCGGTGTTGTACTTGAACCCGTCGAAGTCGGCGGTGACGTCGCGGATGGTCCGGTGGGTGGCGCGGCGCAGGTCCTCGTCCCCTGACGGGTCGGCGGCCGCGGCGCCGCCGGCCTCGACGTGCTCATCGGTCAGCCGCGCCAGCCGCGACAGGAACTTGAACATCCCGGCCGTCGACACGTCGGCCCAGTCGACGTCGTCCTCGATCGGCCCGGCGAACAGCATGGTGGCGCGCAGCGTGTCGGCGCCGAACTCCTCCACGACCGCCCGCGGCTCGACCAGGTTGCCCTTGGACTTCGACATCGCGGCGCCGTCCATCAGGACCATGCCCTGCGACTTCAGCCGCGTGAACGGCTCGACGAAGTCGACGTGGCCGAGGTCGTGCAGCGCCTTGGTGAAGAACCGCGAGTACAGCAGGTGCAGGATCGCGTGCTCGATGCCGCCGGTGTACTGGTCGACGGGCATCCACTTGGCGACGGCGTCGGTCGCGAAGGCGACGTCGTCGCGGTTCGGCGAGCAGTAGCGGATGTAGTACCAGGACGAGTCGACGAAGGTGTCCATGGTGTCGGTGTCACGCCGGGCGTCACCGCCGCACGACGGGCACGTCACCTCGACGAAGGACGCGACGGTCGCCAGCGGCGCGACGCCGCTGCGGGCGAAGTCGACCTCGTCGACGTCGGGCAGCAGCACGGGCAGGTCGGCATCGGGTACCGGGACCTCCCCGCACGCGTCGCAGTGGATGATCGGGATCGGCGCGCCCCAGCAGCGCTGCCGCGAGATCAGCCAGTCGCGCAGGCGGTCGTTGACGGCGTGGCGCCCCAGGCCCCGCGCCGCCAGGTCGTCGGTGATG
>CAYVGE010000206.1:4635-7196 GCA_964450395.1 uncultured Actinomycetota bacterium | reverse complement strand
GGCCGCGGGGCGACACGGTGCGTGCGCGGGCGGGCAGGCGCGGGCGGGCGCGGGGCGCCACGGCGCCGCGGGCGGGCGCGGGCGGGCGGGGCGACACGGTACGGGCGCGGGCGGGCGCCGAGATGGGCTGGGCGGGGCGCCACGCCGGGATGGGCTGCCCGACCGCCCCCAGGCCAACCTCCGTCGTTGCCGCTGCGACGCCCGCCGCTCGGCCGGAGCGGCAATCGTCTCGAGCACGCCCGCTGGTCCTCAGCTGCGTCACCCACAGCTCAGCGTGAGCCGCACCCGTCGCCGCACCGCGGGCACCCATTGGCCTGCGACAGCTGCCGCCGCAGCCGAGCGGTGACCGTCGCCGGAGGCCCCGCGGTCCCGGCGCGGCGACACCTACCGCTCCCGATGAGCGCCGCTCGTCGTCGGCCGCCGGGCCACGCCGCCACCGACGACGCCCACGGCGCAGCATGAGCAGCACCCGTCGACGCCCGCGGGGCGTCGGTCGGGGCATGCGACACACCCAGCTCCGGGCGACAGCGATCCAGCCCGCGTCAGCGGCGCGGCGGCGGCCCCGTCGACTCGCGGACCATCAGCACCGGGTCGGTGGTCACCGACGTGCTGGCCTCGTCGGGATCGCGGATGTGGTCCATCGCCATGGTCCCCGCCAGGCGCCCCATGTCGTAGCCGGGCAGCCGGATCGCCGTCATCGCGGGCCGGGCGTGCGCGGCGTAGAAGTTGTCGTTGTAGCCCACCATCGACACGTCGTCGGGGCACCACAGCCCGGCGTGGCGCAGCGCCTCCAGCGCCCCCAGCGCCAGCAGATCGTTCTGCGCGAAGACCCCGGTCGGCAGGTCGCCGTCGATGGTCGCGAGCAGCGCCTCGGTGACCCGACGGCCCTCGTCGACGGTCGGGTGGGTCGCGGCGACGTCGAAGGTCACCTCCTCGACGCCGGCGTCGGTCACGGCCGCCGTGAACCCACGGGTGCGGTGCAGGAAGGGCGTGACGTCCACCGGCCCGCGCAGCTGCACCAGCCGGCGATGGCCCAGCCCGATCAGGTGCTCGGCGGCCATCCGCCCGCCACCGACGTCGTCGTGCTCAACGGTCGGCAGCCCGCTGTCGGGCAGCGTGCGGACCGCCACGATCACCGGCACGCCGGCGTCGGCGATCTCACAGGCCGCCTCGCGGTCTTGCAGCCGGGCCGCGGTGGTGATGATGGCGTCGACCCGCCGGTTCCACAGGTGGCGGAGCATGCGCCGGAAGCGCTCGTGGTCGTCCTGGGTGTCGGCGACCAGCGGCACGTAGCCCTCGTCGTCGAGCGCGTGGGTGACGCCGCGGACGAACGGCGCGTACAGCGGGTTGCCCAGGTCGGGGACCACCACACCGACCGTCTGGGTCTGGCCCCGGCGCAGCTGGCTCGCGATCAGGTGCGGGCGGTACCCGAGCTCCTCGGCGACCCGGACCACCCTGGCGCGGGTGGCCTCGCTGACCAGCGACGCCTTGGTGGGGTCCAGCGCCCGCGAGACCGTCGAGACGTGGACCTCGGCCGCGTCGGCGACCTGCTGCAACGTGATCGGCGTGCGCTTGATGGCTGCGTCCTCGTGCCTGGGTCGCGGCACCCGCGCCCGACCCGGTGGGGCCCGGCCGCAGCCGGAGCCTGACGGGCCCAGGCTATCCGGCGCGCCCGCGCTGATGTGGGGGGCCGACCGAGGCCCGGGCGCCGGGCGTCACAGGTCGGCGCGCGCGGCAGGGTCAGACCACAGCACCGGGAACAGCGGGTGGTCCATCGGGGCGCCCGCCGGCAGCTCGTCGACCAGGCCGGGGAACGGCGGCGAGGTGGTCCACCGCCGCGGGGCGTGGGTCGCGTCGGCGCCGAGGAACCGCAGCGACAACGCCCGCCGCGGGATCGTCGCGCTGTTCCCGGCCGCCGCGTGCAACGTGAGCATGTGGAACGCCACGACGTCGCCGGGCTCCAGCGACCATCCCAGCACCCGGTCCCGGGCCGGGTCGACGTCGGGGACCGGCTGCAGGCTGCCCTCCGGGAACCACTTCGCCTGCCGGTCCAGGAAGGTCGTGGGCAGGTACCAGGTGCCGTCGTGGGACCCGGCCACGAACTCCAGCGTCGTGGCGCGCGACACCGGGTCGACCGGGATCCACACGCTGATGTTCTGGCGCCCCTCGACGTTGTAGAAGGGCTGGTCCTGGTGCCACGGCGTGGGCTGCTGGGCGCCGGGCTGCTTGACCAGCACGTGGTCGTGGTACAGCCGCGCCTCGGACGACTCCATCAGCCGGCCGCACGCGGCGGCCAGGCCCGACGCCGCGACCACGTCCAGCAGCTGTGGGTGCTGGTGCCACCGGCAGAAGTCCTCGAAGAACGCGGGCTCGCCGGGGCGGCTGGCGGTCTGCCCGTAGGGACCGGGGTTCGCCAGCATGTCCTCGACGACCGCGCGGACCACCCCGATCTGCTGCTCGTCGAAGAGCCCACGCAGGCACACCACGCCGTCGCGCCGGAACTGCTCGACCTGGTCCGGGGTCACGTCGACCGTCATGCGCGCGAGTGTCGCACGGATCAC
>CAYVGE010000206.1:0-4625 GCA_964450395.1 uncultured Actinomycetota bacterium | reverse complement strand
GGATCATGCCGCGGACCCCGGCACGACCAGCGGCGCGAGGCTGGCGCCCGCGGCGACCGCGACGAGCGCCCACCCCACGACGGCCGGCGACACGGGCGCACTGACGCCGGCGGCGGCCGCGAGCACCAGCGCGATGCCGAGGTTGAGCACGATGGCCTTGGCGCGTGGCAGGCGTTGCAGCCGTGCGCGCAGCACACCGCGCTGCTCGGCCGACGCGCCCCGCAGCATCGGGCCCAGGTACACCAGCGCGGCGATGATCGCCTGCGCCAGCACGCCGAGCAGCAGCACGGCTCCGACGGTGTCGAGCAACCGCCACGACCCGGTGGCCACGACGACCGAGTCGGCCCACACGCCCAGGACGAACCACGCACCGACCGCCGACAGCAGGCCGCGCTCGACCGACCTCGCGGCAGGACCTGCGGCGTCGGCGACCGAGCGCCAGATCACCGTCACGCCGCCGGCGTACACCGCGAGCCCGGCGGCGGCGAGCAGTCGCAGCGCCGCGTCGACGGGCGCACCGGCGCCGCTGAGCAGCAGCGCGATCGTCGCGACGCTCAACCCCGTCGACGCCCACCGCAGGGCCGACGGCGCGGTGAGCTCGGCGCCGTCGGCGATGCGGCGGCGCAGCATCGTCGGGCCGAAGAAGACGATCGTCGCGAGCAGGGTCAACCCGCCCCAGCCGAGCACGTTGACGTGCAGGTGGGCCAGCCTGGCGGCGCCGTACCAGCGCCCGGCGAGCAGGCCCGCGCCCATCAGCAGCCCGAGCACGGCGCCATGGATGAAGGCGCCGCACGCCCGCTCGTAGCCGCGGACGACGAAGGCGAAGCGGCTACCGAGGCTGTTCCGGCGCATGCGGCGCAGGTCGACGTACAACCACGTGACGCCGGCGGTCACGAACGTGGCGCCGACGGCGACGAGTGCGGTCGCGTCGACCGACAGGCCGGCGAGGACCAGGACGGCACCGACGTTGTGGACGACCATCCGCCCGGCGTGCCCGCGGCCGGCGCCGGTGTGCAGCAACGTCCGGGCGAAGTGGTCGGTCAGCGCGAGCACCAGGTTGGACAGCACCCCGAGCGTGAACAGGTGCACCGCCAGCCAGCGGCCCGGCAGGACGTCGCGGCCGAGGGCCAGCCACGCGAGCGCCGCGACGCCGTACAGGGCCGCGGTCGCGACCGCGGGCACCACCTGCCGCAGGGGTGCCCGCGGGGCTGGTCCGACGGCTGGATCGGCTGTCATGCGGCACCTGAGATCGGCGGGCGGCCTGCGGGGACGTCCGGGCGATGGTGCCCGGGCCCGGCCGAGGGGACGGGGACGAACGTCCCTGGCGCCACGGGCGAACGTCCCCGGCCGTCCGGCGGACGGCCGGCAGCCCCGGTGGAGGGGGAGAAACCGGGGCTGCCGGCCCTCAGCCGGCGGCGGCGACGGACGCGCCGTCACCGTCGAGCAGGGCGTGGTGCACCGACTGGTGTTCGCCGCGTGCATGCAAACGGTTGTACGCGATGCGGGCGCGCGATGGAACACCCCGAACGGTCAGGGGCGGGACGGCGCCAGGTCGATCAGCGGTCGCACCGGCGGGCCGAGCTGGTGCTTGGCGACGCGCTCCGACGGCGTGTGCGGCAGCTCGTCGCGGAACTCCCAGTAGCGCGGCACCTTGAAGCGGGCCAGGCGCTCCAGCAGGAACGCCCGCAGCTCGGCGGCCTCGGGCGGTCGCTCGTCGGTCGGCACGACGACGGCGCGCAGCTCCTCCTCGACGTCCGGGTCCGGCACGGCCACGATCGCGCACTCGAGCACGGCCGGGTGGGTGACCAGCGTCGACTCGACCTCGACCGCCGCAACGTTCTCCCCCGCCCGGCGGATCATGTCCTTGCGCCGGCCGCGCAGGGTGAAGCGCCCCTTCGCGTCGCGGACGACCAGGTCGCCGGTGTGCGCCCAGCCGTCGGCGAAGAACCGCGCGGTGGCCTCGGGGTCGTCGTGGTAGCCGTCCATGAACCCCAGCCCGCGCAGCAGCAGCTCGCCGACCTCGCCGTCGGGGACCTCGATGCCGTCGGCGTCGGCCACCCGCGCCTCGCAGTGGCTGACGACGCTGCCGATGCTGCCCGAGCCGACCAGGTCGTCGTGCTCGTCGGGGAACACCACGATGTTCAGCCCCGTCTCGGTCATGCCGTACAGCTCGAACCAGGGCACCCCCCAGCGGTCCTCGAGCGCGGCGTGCTGCTGCGGCGGGATCGCCGAGCACCACACGCGCCGGAGGCGGTGCGCCCGGTCGTGGTCGGCGGCCGGCTGCTTGAGCAGCAGCACCGGCATGGCCGCCAGGCAGTAGAAGGTCGTGACGTCGTGCTGGGCGACCGACCGCATGAACGACGAGGGGTGGAAGCCGTCGAGCACGACCAGCTCGGTGCCGGCGCACAGCGCGGCGACCGTGTTCCACAGCGGGTCGATGTAGGAGAACGGCTGGGCGGTCAGCAGGACGCCGTCGCCGTCGAGGGCCATGACGTCGGCCATGCCCCCGCCCATCGTCTGCCAGAACCGGTGGCTGAGCATGCAGCCCTTGGGGAACCCCGTGGTCCCCGAGGTGTACTGGATGGTCGCGAGCGCCCCGGCGGGCAGGTCGGCGGGCGGCGCCGCCCGGCCCGTGCCGGGCCACCCGTCCTCGTCATCGACCAGCCCGACCGTCACGTGCTGGTCGAGCCCGGCGGTGGCGTCGCGGACCAGCGGCAGCGTGGCGTCGTCGGCGAGCACCAGCCGCGCCCCGCTGTGGTCGATCAGGTACCTGGCGTCCAGCGGACCCAGCCGCTTGTTGACCGGCACGGCGACCATGCCGGCCGACGTCACCCCGAGCCAGGCGACCGGGTAGCTCAGCGTGTTGCGCAGCACGAGCGCGACGCGGTCGCCGGTGCCCAGGCCGCGGTCCGCCAGCAGCGCCCGCACGCGCCCCACGCGCAGCGCGAGCTCGCTGAAGGTCAGCGACCGGCCGTCGCCGGAGCGCAGCGCCGGGCGGGCGCCGGCGTCGTCGGCGCGCAGCTCGACCAGCGCCCCGAGCGTGCGGTCCAGGTCGGCCGCCCGACGCAGGGGCGCCGGCTCGGTGCCACCGGTCACCGCGCCCGCCGGCGGAAGCGGTCGGCGCCCGCGGTGGCCGTGCCCGCGTCGAACGTGGACATGGCCTCCGACACCTCGCGGGCCATCGCGGCCTCGACCGCGTCGAGGTCCGGGCGCAGCAGGCGCAGGTGCCAGTGCGTCGCGGTCCCGTCGACCGTCCACCGGGCGACCCGGTCCACGGCGACGCGCAGCGGATCCTCGGCGAGCGCCGTCACCATGCCGAGCGCCAGCGCCCGCTCGGCGGGGATGCGGTCGGTGTCGAGGATCATCGGCAGCGCGTGCGCGCCGACCGCCCGCGGCAGCAGGTAGGTCGAGCCGTTCGAGATCGGCAGGCCGATCCCGTTCTCGGGAAACAGGAAGAACACGTCGGGGTGGGCGATCCGCGCGTCGCACGCCAGCGACAGCTCGGCGGCGCCGCCGACCGTCAGCCCGTTGAGCGCGGCGACCACCGGCACGGTGGTCCGCAGCACCGCGCGGGTGAGGTCCTGGAAGCCGTCGATCAGCGCCCTGAACGCGTCGCGGTCGAGGTCGGCGGTGGCCTCGAGGTCGTCACCGGCCGAGAAGGCCCGCCCGGTGCCCGTCAGCACCAGCCCCCGCGCTTCGGCGGCGTACGACCGGATCGCCGACGCCAACGCCGGCAGCATCGCCGGCGTCAGCGCGTTGAGCTTGTCGGGGCGGTCCAGGCGCACGACCGCCACGCCCTCGGCGTGTGCGGCGACCAGGTGCTCGCCGGCCGGCTCCCAGGTGAGGTCGTCGATCATGGCGGGCAGTCTAGGGACCACCGCCCCCGCCCACCCTGCGGGGACCTGCGCGTCACCACGACCGGCCGGAGCTTCCCGCGGCCGACTGACGCATCGACCAACCCCTGCTCCTGGATCACCGCTGATACAATCGTTTGCATCGTACACCACCGGCGGCGCGAACGCCCACCGACCGATGCGAGGAGACGGCCGCGATGGCGCTGGAACACACGACGGTCGGGTGGATCGGGGCGGGCCGGATGGGCGTTGCGCTCATGCGTCGACTGCTGGACGCCGGCTGCGACGTCGCCGCATGGAACCGCACGCGGTCGAAGCTCGACGACCTCGCGTCGGCCGGCGTCGAGGTCGTCGAACGCCCTGTGGACCTCGCGGACCGGGACATCGTCGTGACGATGGTGTCGTCGTCGGACGTGCTGACCGCGGTGACGCTCGGCGAGCACGGGCTGCTGTCGAACGGTTCGGGACCCGGCGTGCTGGTCGACTCGTCGACGGTGTCGGCCGAGGCGTCCGAGCGTGTGCGTGCCGCGGCGGCCGAGGTCGGCACCGCGGTGCTGGCCGCCCCCGTCAGCGGCAACCCCAAGGTGGTGACGGCCGGCCGGTTGACCGTCGTCGTGTCGGGCCCCGCCGACGCGCACGAGCGCGCCCGCCCGCTGCTCGAGCTGTTCGGCCAGAACGTCACCTACGTCGGCGACGGCGAGCAGGCGCGCCTGGTGAAGATCTGCCACAACCTGCTGCTGGGCATCGTCACGCAGTCGCTGGCCGAGATCA
>CAYVGE010000205.1:0-7203 GCA_964450395.1 uncultured Actinomycetota bacterium | reverse complement strand
TGATCCGGAAGGTCGCACCGTCCGACCCGGCGCGCGCCGCCGCCGAGGCGACCGACGTCGAGCAGCTCGCCCGCGACGCGCTGACCGAGGTCCGCGCAGCCGTCAGCGGTTGGCGCCACCACGCGCTGGACACCGAGATCGACATCGCGCGCGATGTGCTGACCGCGGCCGGCGTTGAACTGCGCGTGCACACCGACACCAACGTGTCGATGTCACCCGCGGTCGAGGCGGCGGTCGCGCTGGCCGTGCGGGAGGCCGTCACGAACGTCGTGCGCCACGCCGACGCGCGCGTGTGCAGGATCGGGATCATCACGGCCGGCGACGACGTGCGCCTGACCGTCGCCGACGACGGACGCGGTACCGGCGCACCCGACGGGTCGGGGTTGTCGGGCATGCGCGAGCGCATCACCGCGCTCGGTGGGCACGTCGACCGTCGCATGGACGGCGGCACCACGCTCACGGTCACGGTGCCCGCGCAGGGCGTGGCGGCATGACCTCAAGTAGCGAAGCGGTAGGTCACGGGACATGACGATTCGCACGGTGCTGGCCGAGGATCAGGGGATGGTGCTCGGGGCGTTCGCGTCCCTGCTCGCCCTCGAACCCGACATCGAGGTCGTGGCGACCGCGGCCGACGGTGACGAGGCGCTCGCGGCCGTGATGGACGCGCAACCGGACGTGCTGCTGACCGACATCGAGATGCCGGGCCGCAGCGGGCTCGACGTGGCCGCCGAGCTGGCACGGCGCGGCGCGCCGACCCGCGTCGTCATCGTCACGACCTTCGCGCGCAGCGGCTACTTGCGCCGCGCACTCGACGCCGGCGTGGCCGGCTACGTGCTCAAGGACGCCCCGGTCGAGCAGCTCGTCGACACGCTGCGGCGGGTGCACAGCGGCCAGCGGGTGATCGCACCCGAGCTCGCCGTGGCGGCATGGGACGGTGATGACCCGCTCACCGAGCGCGAACGGGACGTGCTGCGCAACGCCGCCGACGGCAGTCCGAACGCCGAGATCGCCGCCCGCCTGCACCTCGCCGAGGGGACGGTGCGCAACTACCTCTCGTCAGCGATCGCCAAGTTGGGCGCCCGCAACCGCACCGAGGCCGCGGCGACGGCGCGCGAACGCGGGTGGCTGTGAGCGGCTCGGATCAGCTGGATGACCGATGACGACACCCGGGGCGCGTCCCGCGATCACCCGCGCAGCCAGCGTCCGACAACTGTCGCCGTACGCGTCGAGGCCGGCTGGGACCGAACAGCAACAACGGCAGCAGACATCAACCGCATCTCCACAGCCGTCGACGTCGACGACATGACACGGCTCGCCGCACGCTCGACGGTGACGTCCGCGCCATCAGCATCTGACTTCACCCGCCCACACCGCCTCGTCGCCGCCCGGCCGGCGGCGTGAAGACGGCAACAAGAGCGCGCCCGAACGGGCGGGACGGTCTCCTGCGCGAGGCGGGATATCCACGGCTCAGCACGCTGCATCACAGGCGTCGCCGGGCGATCGGTAGACTGAACGACCTGAGCGACCGCGATGCCTTCCGGGAGCCCGGCGAGGACGACTTGCGTAAGGCGGTCGCCGATGACAGCTGGGAGCTACGTCGTCGCCTGAGCTCGTTGCTGGCATTCCTGCGGCTGCAGCGGCACATACACCCGATCTGTTGCCGGACATGGACACGGCACTCGACCGACTGCACGCTGCACGGCTCGGCCGGGATGCCCGAACTCGACGACGACGAAGGTCTGGCCCTCGGCATTCGACTGGCCCGCGAAGCTGCTCTTCGAGATCAAGCCACCGCCGGCAAGGCATATCTGGCGAAGCAAGCTGCTCGGCGGCGAAGATCTGGCCGTCTTCCTCGTCCAATCTGGCGTGTCGGCACACCCTCGATCGACCCAGCGCTGCGGCAGCCGCTGACGGCCGACGACGATCGGGCGGACGACTTCGTCGTGGCCCTTGCCCAGTGGAACGGCGCGCTGCTCGTCACCGGCGACAGCCGGCTGCTCAAGCTCGTTCCCCCACCGAGCATCGTCACGCCACGCGGGTTCCTCGACATGTGCGAAGCGAGGTTCTGACCCCGAACCAATAGACGATTAGTTCCGGTTCTTCGCTCGCGCGTGGCCTGCGGAAACGCGCTCCGGCACTGCGCCCCGGCCGCCATGGGAGGTTCAAATCCTCTATCGTCCACCAGCTTCCTGAGACGAATGTCGCCCCTGAACCGCAGGAACGCGGTCGGGGGCCTTCGTCATGCCGTAGCACAGCGCTCCGACGTGAAACGTTCCCGGGCCCCTGCCCGGGACGCCGTACGCTCATGCGACGCCGATGCGGAGTGGTCCGTGAGTGCCGAGACAGCGAGCTGGGGCCGCTCGGCCGTGAGCTGGCGATCTGAGAGATCCACCTGCGGTCGACCGGCACGTCGTCGCGCACGCTCAAGTCGTATCTCCAGGGCGTCCGCTCTGGCGGCGTGGCCCGGTCCCGACGTAACGTCGCTGGAGGACCTCAACTCCCACATCGCCGCATGCTGCACGGCGGATGATCACTGGGCCGAGACCCTCGAGCTCGATCACTACCTGGAGATCCTCGCACGCAGCCCGGTGCGCTCTCCCAGGCGCGCAACGTGCAGCGCCGACCGTCGACAGCTACGACCAACTCCTCATCGAACGCACCTTCGGCGAGTCCCGCCGCAAAGCGAAGGTCATCGGCCGCCTCCCCGGTGAGCGGTCGTGTCTGTCGCTGGTGTGGGCCGGTGCTCGATCGCGCGTCGCGCGGCTGGCCGGGCGTGGACATGAACCCACCAACGCCAGGTTGCTCCAACAACTGCGCGCCGACCTGTTCCCCCACGCGACGCGTCTCGTCGGACTCCTCAGCTGGACGCGCCGGATCGCACCGCGGCAGCCAACTGCTCGGGCCGATCGGATCCGATCACGAGGCGCCGTCCGTCGCGTATCCGCAGCGTCACGCCGCGCTTGGCCGTCAAGTTGTACATCGTTGCGACGCGGGGCACTGTCCGCACCCCGATGACCCAGAACCGCCCCCAAGCGCCTGGCACTTGGCGGGACACCTGGTCGTGGACCTCGACGTCTACTACGTCGTCAAGGGTGACCTGACGGGAGAACGGGGCAAGCACGCTGGACAGGCGCACGTGCAACCGCTCACCGTCGACGACGACGTCGAGGCGCAGGAACCGCAACGGTCCAGGCAGTTGTTGTTGCTCGCGGAACCGCGCCGCTGCAGCCGAGCCGCTGTGTTCTGTGTTCACCGCTTGCCACCGACCCCCGACGCGACGTCGTCGCCTCGGTCGCCGAGGCGACGCACCCCTGGCGGTCCGGCCGACGTTGCCCGATGCTCCAGGTATGGCCCACGGGACCTGATGGTAGGGCGTGGTTGGCGGCGAGGAGCACCTCCGTGCTGTACGGGCGGACCGACGAGTGCGCGGCGGTCGATCGCCTGATCAGCGACGCCCGACGGCATCGCAGCTCGACGCTGGTGATTCGCGGTGAGCCGGGGGTCGGCAAGTCGGCGCTGCTGCGGCACGCCGTCAGGCAGGCCGATGGGATGACGATCCTCCGTGCGACTGGGGTGGAGGCGGAGCTCGAGCTGTCCTTCGCCGCGGTCCACCAGCTGCTCCACCCGGTCGTCGAGCGGACGGCGGGCCTCCCGCGACCACAGGCCGCGGCGCTGCGCAGCGCGCTTGGCTTGCAGGCGGGCCAGCACGACCGGTTCCTCGCCTCGGCGGGGCTGTTGTCGCTGCTCGCCGACCTCGCCGACGACCAGCCGGTGCTCGTCGCCGTCGACGACGCCCAGTGGCTCGACCGCGCGTCAGCGGACGCGCTGCTCTTCGTCGCCCGGCGGCTGCACTCGGAGGGCGTGGGCACCATCGTCGCCGCGAGGGACGGCGAGGACCGCACGTTCATCGGCGACGGCCTCCCCCAGATCCGGCTGACCGGCCTCGACCGGGACGCGGCGTCGGCGTTGCTCGACGACAACCTCACCGTGGAGGTCACACCACAGGTCCGTCGTACGCTCATCCGTCTCACGGGGGGCAACCCGCTGGCGCTGCTGGAGCTCCCCAGCGCGCTGACGGCGGAGCAGCTCGCCGGCCACGCCGCCCTGCCTGACCCACTGCCGATCAGCCGGGACCTGGAACGGGCGTTCCTGCACCGCGTCCGCAGCCGCTCCCCCGCCTCCCAGCGCCTGCTGCTCGTCGCCGCGGCGGAGGATCTGGGCGACGTCGACGTGATCCTGCGCGGCGGCGTGGCGTCGGGGTACGACGTGACCGCGCTCGCGGACGTCGAGGCGGCGGGCCTGGTCGCGATCGACCATGGACGCCTGCGGTTCCGCCACCCTCTGGTGCGCTCGGCGGTGTACAAGGGCGCGACGGCACCGCAGCTGCGCGCGGCGCACGCCTCCCTTGCCGACGCGTTCGACCGCCATGCCGACCCTGATCGCAGCGCGTGGCACCGTGCAGCGTCGATCCTGGGCCGGGACGACCGCGTCGCCGAGGAGCTCGAGCGGTCGGCGCACCGGGCCCGCGCACGCAGCGGGCACGCGGCGGCCGCGCTGGCGCTCGAGCGGGCGGCCGACCTGACGACGGACCCGCACCACGCCGCCGGCCGCCTGATCGCGGCGGCCGATGCCGCCTTCACCGCCGGCCACCTCGAGCGCGTGGGTCCGCTGCTCGACCGGGCCGTGCCGCTGGTCGACGATGCCGCCACGACCGCCGACATGGAGCTGCTGCGGGGTCAGGTGGAACGCACGGCAGGCACGATGGGCCGGGCGTACGACATCCTCGCCAGCGGCGCTGAGCACATCGCGCCGATCGATCCGCACCGCGCGCTCGCCATGCTGACCGGCGCGGGCCTCGCCGCGTGGGGCCGCAACGACCACGACCGGCTGCGTGCCACGGCGTCGCGGATGGTCGAGCTGGGCGACGGTCCGGCGACGCCCACGAGCCATGCGGCCACGATGGTCCAGGCGTTCGCGCGCATCGTGACCGATGACGCGGCCGGCGCGACCGCGCCGATCGGCACGGTGATGCGCGCAGCCGAGCGCTCCCGCCGCGCCGACGAGCTGGCGATGGCCGGCGCGGCCGCGTCGTTCATCGGCGACGATGCGGCCAGCCTCCGACTGTTCGCACGGGCGGCGGATGCGGCCAGGGCCGAGGGCGCGGTCGCCGTGCTGGTCACCATGCTCGCCGCCCACGCCACGGTCGAGGCATGGACTGGACGCGTCCGCTCCGCCACCGCACACGCGACCGAGGGCCTGCGGCTCGCCACCCAGACCGGCCAGGGGACGTACCTCGCCGTCTACCGGGCCACGCTCGCCTGGCTGAGCGCACTGCGGGGCGACAGCGACGAGTGCGACCGCCTGGCGGACGCCGCCATCCGTGCGGGCCTCGAGCAGGAGTTCGCACCCGCCACGTCGCTCGCGACGTGGGCGCTGGGGCTCGACCGCCTGGCCGCGGGCCACCCAGAGGAGGCCCACGCCCGGTTGGCCCCGCTGGTCCTGCCCGGCAGCCAGCGGACGCACCCCACGGTCGCCGTCGCCGCGACCGGTGACATCGTCGAGGCCGCTGTCATGACGGACGCGCCGGAGGCCGCCCGTGCGGCCGTCGCGGCGCTCGAGCGGTTCGCCGCGAACACGCACGCGCAGTGGGCCCTGGCGGTCGCGGCCCGCAGCCGCGGTGTGCTGGGCGAGGGTGACGTGGACGCCGACTTCGGCGAGGCGCTGGCGCACCACGCGCGGGGCACCCGGCCGTTCGAGCACGGTCGGACGCTGCTGTCCTACGGCACCTGGCTGCGGCGCCAGCGCCGGCGGATGGACGCCCGCCAGCAGCTGCGCGCCGCGCTGCAGATCTTCGAGCAGCTGGGGGCTGCGCCCTGGGCGGCCCGGACGCAGGTCGAGCTCCGGGCGAGCGGTGAGACCGTCCGGCGGCGTGACCCGGCCGCCGTGGAGCAGCTGACGCCCCAGGAGCTGCAGATCGTGCAGATCGTCCGCACCGGGGCCACCAACAAGCAGGTCGCGGCCCGGCTGTACCTCAGTCCGCGGACGATCGACTACCACCTGCGCAAGGTCTTCGTGAAGCTGGGTCTGTCGTCGCGGGCGGAGCTCATCACCCTGACGGCCCAGCACTCCGAGCTCGATCCGACGGGCTAGGTGTCGTCCAGGGAGCCCGGTCCGGCGGCTCGACCGCGGCGCGTCCGCGGTATCCACGGTGTGAGCGCCGGGCCGACACATCGGCGTACAGGGCGTCGGGCCGCTCCTGCTGCAGGGCGCCCGCGAGCCGGGCAGCAGCGCCGGGACGACGGGCGATCGCGCGCAGCGTGCTGTCGCGTGCCGCCCGGAGCCACCGCGGTCGGAGGCCGGACACCGCCGTCAGCCGGTCCGCATGGTCTTGCACCCTGCGCACGGGGCGCTGCCGGCGGGCGGCGTAGCGCGCCAGCCCATCCGGCACGCTCGTGCACGCGGCCAGCTCGGTGGCCAGCACGGCGGCGTCGACGATGGCGCTGTTGGCGCCCTGACCCACCGTGGGCGCCATCGCGTGGGCGGCGTCCCCGACCAGCACCACCCGACCGTCGACCCACCGGCCGCAGTCGACCCGCACGACGTCGGTGACGAGCAGGCTGTCGACATCGGTCACGCGGCACAGCACCGGTCCCGCCACCGGCAGCACCGCCGACCACGCCCGGCGGAGGCCGTCGAGGTCCCGCGCCGCGATCGCACCGGCGACGGTCCGCGCGGTCGCGGCCGCGTAGAAGTAGGTCGTGTCGGCGTCGACCGCCACACCGCCGAACAGACCGAGGCCGGTCCAGTACTCACCCTCCAGCCCCAGGTCGGTGCCCTCGACGAGGCCCCGCACGTACCGTGCACCGGTCCCACGCGTCCGGGCGTCGAACGACCCGCTGCCCCGGACCGCCGAGCTGACGCCGTCGGCGCCGACCACGAGGTCGGCGGTGATGGTGCTGACGCGGTCCCGCCAGCGCAGCTCCACCGTCCCGTCCCCCCGGGCTGCCGACACCTGCGCACCGAAGCGGGTGGCGATGGTGGAGCGCTCGGCGACCGCCGCGAGCAGGATCCGGTGCAGCCGGCTGCGGCGCACGGCGAGCAGCCGGTCCCAACGGTGGCCGGTGTCGGGCGGCGCCAGGTCGGCCACCACCACCCCGCGCTGGTCGCGGAGGGCGGGATGCCGGGGGACGGTGCCGGCGTGTG
>CAYVGE010000204.1:0-7294 GCA_964450395.1 uncultured Actinomycetota bacterium | reverse complement strand
GACGTTGTTCAGCTCTCCGCTGATCATTGCCGAACCGGGCCCGAAGTTCACCTGCGCAACCTGTCCGGGCAGGGTCAAGAGTCCACGCGGGTGCGATGGCCACCGGGCTCGTGGGTCACGGACGGTGCGTGGACGGGAACGTGCGCGTTACGGGCACACAAGTACTTGACGATCCACCGCGCCGGACGACGGGACGGGGGCAAGAAGTCGTCTAGGCTGCCGCAGTCGCAACCTCCGCACGAACGGCGTCGCCATGTTCACCAAGCGCTTCTTCAAGACCCGCGACGAGGTCGAGGTCACGTTCCAGCTCGCCGATCCCGGCGTCGCCTCCGCGGCGCTCGTGACGGATCACCACGACTGGCAGCCCCAACCGATGCGGCGGTCTGACCGCGGCCGTGGCCCGTTCCGGATCAAGGTGCGCTTCCCCAAGGACGACCCGGTGCAGTTCCGCTACCTGCTCGACGACGGGCGCTGGGAGAACGACGAGGCGGCCGACGCCTACTGGCCCAACACGATGGGCTCGGACAACAGCGTGGTCTTCACCTCCTGACCACGCCCGGTACAGACGGGTTGAGCGCGAGGGAACGGCGTCGCCGAACCCGGGCCGACTCGTGGCGTTCACCTCGGGCTGCTGACGGCAGCGGCGCCGGTGACCGTCTGCCTGCTCGCCATGGCCGTGGCCGATCCACTGCCCGGGGCTGGCGGCCGCCCTGTACCCTGCCGGTCCCACCCCCCTGGCGATGAACACGGCCGGCCTGGCGGGCTGTGCACGGCCACGCGTCGCGATGTCTACGACGCTGTGTGCGCCTCGTCGGAGCGGCGCTGCAGGTCGCGCAGGACCGACAGCTCCGTGTCGGTCGGCGCCGGCGTCTCGTCGATCGCGTCGGCGAAGCGGATGGGCCACCCGGTGGCCTCCACGACGTCATCGTGGGTCACCCCCGGATGCAGCGACGTGACCTGCAGCTCGTTGTCCGCCGGCGCCGGCTGCATGATGCACAGGTCGGTGAACACGCGTGTCGGGCCGGCCGTGGTGAGCCCGTGCCGCCAGCGTTCGACGCCGGTCGGGCCGTGTCCAAGCGATGTGGCGAAGTCCAGCCGCCCGACCATGCTGCGCCGCGCATGCCGCATGATGACGTAGGTCTGCCGGCAGGACGTCGCGATCTCCGGCGCCCCGCCGCCGCCCGGCAGCCGCACCTTCGGCGCGTCGTAGTCGCCGATCACCGTCGAGTTGAGGTTGCCGAACCGGTCCATCTGCGCCGCCGCGAGGAAGCCGACGGTGATGTGGCCGCCCTGCAGCCAGTAGGCGAACATCTCGGGCACCGACACGGTCGTGATCGACTCGTCGGCCAGGATCCCGTCACCGATGGACAGCGGCAGCACGTCGGGGGTGGTGCCCAGGGTGCCCGACTCGTAGATCAGTGTGATGCGGGGACTGTGGGTCAGGCGCGCCAGGTTGCACGCCGCCGACGGCGGACCGATGCCGACGAAGCAGATGTCGTCGTCGGTCAGCGCCCGCGACGCTGCGACGGTCATCAGCTCGCGGCGTGTCCAGTCGTCGCTCATGCGGCGTCGCCTCCCACGTGCTCGGCCATCCACGCACGGAACGTGTCACGGTCGCGCGCGATCTCGTCCCACTGCAGGTAGAACGCGTTGTCCCGGTCGTAGTAGCCGTGGGTGTAGGAGGGCGTGGCACCGCCCGGCGCCTCGACGACGACGTCGATCGCCCAGCCCGGGATCACGCAGCTGTTCAGGCTCGGGGCGGCGAGGTCGTCGACGACCTCCTCGACGGTCACCACGCTCGTCGCAGCCGCCAGCACGACCTCCTTCTGGATTCCGACGATCCCCTCGACCAGCACATTGCCGTCCCGGTCGGCGCGCTGGGCGTGCACGATCCCCACGTCCGGCCGCAATGCGGGCACCGCCGCGAGCTCCTCGCCGGTGAACGGACACGTCACCGACCGGATCTGCGGGTTCACGTCGGCCAGCCCACTGCCCAGGTAGCCCCGGAGCACCGCGAACGGCAGGTTGGACGCACCCGCGCTCCAGGCGGCCGCCATCCCGGCGTGGCTGTGCTCGATCAGCTGCAGCGGCGCGGGCCAACCGTGCTCGACGGCGTCACGCAGCCGGCGCAGCGACCCCACCCCCGGGTTGCCGGCGTAGCTGAAGATCAGGCGGCCAGCGCAGCCCATGCCGATCATCTGGTCGTAGACCAGGTCCGGCGTCATGCGGATGAGCGTCAGGTCACGGCGCCCCTGCCGGATGATCTCGTGACCCGCCGCGAACGGGATCAGATGCGTGAAGCCCTCCAACGCCACCGACGCGCCATCGCCGACAGCGACCGCGATCGCCTCGTCGAGCGGTAGCAACTGCGGAACACCCACCGGCACTCCCCTTTCCACCTGACCGTGGCCGAACAATCGCACATGCCGGGCGATCACCCGCTTCTCGCGTCGACGACCCAGCACAGGAATCCGCCGGCATACGCGCCGTGGTCGTACGCGCTCCACGAACCAGATGCTGACAGGTTCGGCACCCGGTTGCCATCCGACGGGACGCCAGAGTCAGCGACGCCGACGACGGCGCGCCGTCGAGGCCGGGCTGACGACGCCGCGGCGTTGCGTGGGGTGGACGCCGATTGGCATCTCGGACCTCCCGTCGTCTGCGGACACCGACGGACGGCGGCCCAGCTAGTCATCGGCGCGTATACGGCAGTGGGTGGCGCGCGGCCCGGGCGGCTCATCTCCGACCGGTTAGCCTCTGGGAGACTGGCAGGGAGTGAGGTGACCCATGTCCACCGAAGGCAGGCGGCCGCGCCTACCTCCTCGCTGGTTCGTGCGCTTGGTCTGGCGCGCCCACCGCGGGCTGTATCGCCTCACCGGCGGACGCGTCGGCCTGTGGCGTCCGAGAGCGAACCGCTGGGGCACCCTCACGCTCACGACGAGAGGCCGCCGCACCGGCAAGCACCGCGCCGTCATCGTCGGGTACGTCGAGGACGGTCCGAACCTCGTCACGCTCGCGATGAACGGCTGGGCCAACGGCGAGCCTGCGTGGTGGCTCAACCTCCAGGCTGACCCCGCGGCGACTGTCGATCTCGCCGACGGGCAGCGCCCGGTCAGGGCTCGCGCGGCAGAAGGTGAAGAACGGGCCCGCCTGTGGCGACGGTGGCGAGGGATCGACGCGAACGTGGACGCCTATGCGGCACTGCGGTCATCGGAGACCGCAGTCGTCATCTTGGAACCACAACCTGCACCCGGCCACTGATCACCGTCGCCCCGGGCAGTGGCCGGTGATCGCGGTGGCGGTCGCGCACCACTGCGCGACTGCCACCGCGCGCGACCCGACTAGAGCCCGAACTTGCTTCCGAGCTGGCTGATCAGCTGCTGCGGGTCGACACCATACTTCCGCAGCTCCGTCGTTCAGCGCTGGGGCTGGTCGTCGACGTCGCCTTCGACCTCCACCTCTTCGCGCGAGACGTCCTCGCTGACCGTCTGCTCTTCGGTCACGACGTCCTTCTCGAGGCTGACCCGTTCCTTCGGCACGGCCGTCTTGCTGACCTGGACCTCTTCCTCTGAGAGGGTGATCTCGGCCTCCTCCTCCGAGAGCGCCGGTCCGTCGTGGGCGGCGTCACGGTTCGCTTCGGTGACCGGTTCACGCTCGATCCTGGCGACCTCCTTCTCGACCGGGACAGTCACCGTCTCCTGATCGGTCACCACGTGCTTGCGGAGACGCACACGTCCGCCGGCCGCCTCGTCGCGGGTCTTGTCGACGCGCAGCTTCTCCTCGCTGACGGTCATCGCTGAGTCGGTCTCCGGTCCCGTCGTGTCACGCGCCACCGTGCCACGCTCGCCAGTCAGGTCGGCATCCCGGTCGCTGACGCCGCCGGGGTGGTCGACCCCGTAGTAGCGGTACAGCTCCTGCTCCTCGGAAGGGCTCAGCTCCCCGTCAGCATCGATGTTCGGGGCGTTCTTGACGGTGTCCTTGCTGTGCGCGACCTGCAGCGACTCCTCGCTGATCCGCGCACCTTCCAACGGAACGAGGTTGACGTTCGTCCCGAAGAACCCCGTCGTTACTGCCACCCACTCGGGTTCGCCACGGTCGTTGTCGACGTAGATCTGCTCGAGCGAACCGATCTTCTGGCCGTCGCTGTCGTAGACGTCATCGCCTCGTCGTGCCATCAGGTTGTCGAGTGTCAGCATCGTCATCATTTCTCCTCTGTTTGCCTGTCGTGTGTTGCGTGTCATGTTCGGTACCGCATCGATGCCGGCGGACGACGGTCGCGCCGCCGGCAGTGGTCGGATCACCCCCAGATGTCAAGCCGGCACTAGATCCTCGGGTCCCGTCTACCTACGCGCTCCCCCGTCCCGGTCGACCTTGAAGGCGCCACCGGGCGATCGTTCCGCTGCCCCCTGAGCGGACTGCAGCCGACGCTGCGCTACCCAGTGGCTGCGGAGCGGACCCGCTTGACGCCGCCGCGCTCCACGGCTCGGTCGATGCGGACGCCCGAGCGACCCTCGAAGGCCTGTCCCGGCGACCACACCTGGTTTCCACCGGCAATCAGGTCGGCGCTCGACGGAAGGTGCGGCGATGTCCACGGATGCCTCGATCGCTCGTCGCTGTACTTGACGGTGCACGACCGAGGGCATGGGCCGCGTTGTGGCACTGCAGCGGCCCGGACACGAGCCGCGATGTGCGAAGCTCTAGGTGCCCGACACGGTGACCGTCAAACCCATGTAACCCGGAAGGTGGGTCCGGTGGGCGATCCGGCGGGCCAACGGCCCTGCCAGCGGTCCTCGAGCGAAGACGCTGCGGCTCGTCGACGCGGACGCCGGCGTGCGCTCACCAAACCTGATCAGGTCAGCCTGGAACGGCCGACCCGTTCCACGTTCAGGGTCGCGCGTCATCCATGGTCGTGGGCGGAGCCACATCGGAGAGGATCGCCCGAGTGTGTACCGCCGAGCCCGGACGAACACCTCGAACGGCGACGTTGTCCCGTAGGGCTTGGCGCGCCACAGCCAGTTCCGCCGGTACGCGGGCGGGGCCTGGTCGAGACCTTCCTGGAACAGCCTGTCGAACTCCGCATGGTCACCGGCGTCCAGCGCCCGTCGCAGTGGCGGCGACAGCGCGTTCCACCACGGCGCGAACGCGTCCCACACTCCGGGGTCGACGATCCCCGCGGCGATGCGATGCTCGGAAGCCAGTGCCCGCGGCACCCAGTAGCCGGCCTCGCTGATGCCATAAAGGCGATCCGCCTCGTGCTGTCGATCCGCTCGGTCGAGAGCCACTTGTACCGGGCGATGAGCAAGCTCGGCATCCACTCTCGCCGCGACTTGCCGGGCTGAGAACTGGGTGGGCTCGCAGCCCACCTTCGGCATGCTCCGGACCGTCGCTCCACATCGGCCGGACTGTGAGTACGCTGCGGGTCACCGCGATGCGCCCAACCGGGTACAGGATTCGGTCCAAGGCGTGGGGCGACGCACCAACGTCTTGCTGTCATCGGCGGCGGGCTGGTCGCCGTGTTGCCGTGTCGTTGTGGGCGAGGACGGCGGCGGCAAGCGCGGCGGCGAACACGACCATTGCGGTCACGATGCGGGCGCCGTCGACCGGCCTGCCGACGGGTCGTCCAGGTTCGGTGATGCGGGCATCGTCGGCGTGGATTCCAGGACCCCCGCCGTCATCGGGGTTCGCGCGACGGAACTCGCCGGTGACCGTCAGGACGGCGCCACGGTGGCGGGCGTCGCCGACGTTGGCGATGTCGTCGGCGACGTCGGCGGGGATGGAGACGGGGACGCCGGAGTTGCCGCCCACGGTGGTGCGGTGCTCATACAGCGGCCCGAGTTCGAGTGCGTAGCGGTCGTCGTTGAGGTGCACCCATGCCCGCGGGCCACGGCGAAGCACGGCGCGGACGGCCTCGCCGGTGTAGCGGACGGTTACGCCGTCGAACGCGTCGGGACACTCGATCAGGTCGGCGGCGGATACCACGACCGGTTCGGGCAGCGGCGCGTCGGGGCAGGTGTCGTCCTGTTCGTCCCGTGCGGGGGCTCCCAGCGGGGCACGCTGCTCACCGCGCTCGATGAGCCATCCGAGCGCTCCGACGATGGCCGTGGCGGCCACCAGCACGACGACCATGCCCACGATGGCCTGCGTCGGGGTGATCTGGTTCGAGCGCCGGGTCACAGGCGGCCTCGCAGGGTGGCGTAGAGGTACCCGAAGAGAGCGAAGACCGAGATGAACTCGAGCCGTCCGATCCACATCTGGAAGATGTAGAAGACCTTCAGCCCCTCCTCGAGGTCTGGGCCGACCACGCCGACGGACAGGCCGACGGCGGCCGCGGCCGATGTGCTCTCGAACAGCGCCTCCTGGATCGAGTAGCCGTAGAACATGCCGAGGAAGGCGCCCGCGAAGTACAGCACGATGTAGAGCAGCGTGATCAGGACCGCGGCCCGCACGACCGGAGAGCGCAACGCCTCGGTGCGACCGTTCGAGTGGTAGCTGTTGAACACCACCGCGTCGGTGGGGAGCACGATGCGGTGGATGTCGGTGGCGACCGCCTTGGCCAGCACGCCGACGCGGATGGCCTTGACCCCTCCGGTCGTGGAGCTGGCCATCCCCCCGAGCCCCATCGCGATGACCACCATCGCGGGCGCCAGGACCCCCCAGTCGGTGACGAACAGCCGCCCGGGGATGGTCCCGAACCCCGTACCGGTGTGTGCCGACAGCAGGTGGAAGAACCCGCGGCGCAGCAGCGCCTCGACGCTGTCGTATGTCTCGAACCGGGCGAGTCCCAGCATCGTGATGGCCGACAGCCCCACGACGGTGAACGCCAGGACCCGGGTTTCGATGTTGCGTAGCAACTCGATGGGACCGGTGCCGCGCATGAGCTGGTAGTGCAGCGCAAACGAGAACGCACCGGCGACCATCAGGATGCTCGCCGCGGCCTCGACGACCGCGGAGTGGTAGAAGCCAAGGCTGGCCGACGTCGGCGAGAACCCACCGGTGTCGAACGCCGCCATGAACAGCATCACCGCGTGCAGCAGCCCATCCAGCGGGGGCATGCCGGCGTGGACGACCGCAGCCCACAGCATGAGGCTGCCGAACGCCAGGTACAGCAACGCGACCCGCCAGATGAACGACGCGGTGCGCCGCACGTTGGGCAAGATGCGGTCCTCGCGGCCCTCCCCCACGTACAGGCCGGACAGACCGCCGGCGCCGCCGAACAGGCTCAGCGCGACGAGCACGAGTCCCTGGCCGCCCATGAACTGCATCAGGTGGCGCCACAGGTTGATGCTGTCCGACA
>CAYVGE010000203.1:0-7295 GCA_964450395.1 uncultured Actinomycetota bacterium | reverse complement strand
AGGGCCGGACGGCCCCAGGCAGCACGCCCACAGGTCCCACGCCCGTGGTGAGGCACCGACTCACGCAGCCTCGCAGCCGTACGGTCTCCAGGTGCGCTGACGCTGGTCACGCAATGCTGCCTCGACGCGCGGCTGTCGCCAAGGGGGAGCACGTACTCCATCACGTCTCGGACAACACGCTGGAAGCCGGCGTGCTGGCGGCGTTGCAGGCCGCCGAGGCCGCTCAGCGGTTCTGACGGTGCGAGGCGATGAAGGTACGCGGATCGACGCCGCGCCCCGCGAGCTGCGCCGCGTCCGCCCTCCTGGATGACAGGGCCGCGGACGAGATCACCCGAAACGAACCACCACGAACGACGAGTGGCCGCGACACGAACCGGGCGACTACCGAGGCAGCGACTTCGTAGATGGCGACGGACCGACCGAGTCCAGTCGACGAAGGCCAACACGCGGGTTCTGCGCCATGTCGTCACCCCCCTTACGACGCGGTCAATCGGCGCGAGTTGTCATGTGCACGACCCCCTCGGAGCAGCGCGCACCAATCACCGGGCGCGACTCTGCTCGGTACCGGCCGCGGTTTCGGTGGGTCGCCGACTCCTCCTCCCGGCGTGCCTTGTCCGAATGACGCCGGCGAACGCGGATCCGAAGGCGGTCACCATCCAGGTCCAACTTCACGTCGGTGTCCGGATCGACGCCAGGATCTCGACGCGCACGATGACATTCCGATGGGCTCAGAACCCGCGAACGTTGGCCACGAGGCCGACGAGTTGGGCTTTGGCGTACCGGCCGACGCGGCGGACGCCGATCGAAGGATCGACGTGGAGACCGCCGAAGAGGGTGGGTTCCACTATGAGCCGTCCAGCATTGAGGTGTCCGCGGGCGAGGTCGTGACCTTCCGGATCCACAACGTCGGCGAGGCGACGCACGAGTTCGTCCTCGGCGACGAGGCGCAGCAGGCCCACGAGGCCGAGATGCGCGCGATGGCCTCCGAGGGCGACATGATGATGCACGACGAGCCCAATGCGGTGTCGGTGCAGCCCGGTGGGACCAAGGAGCTGACGTGGCGGTTCACCACACCGGGCCGGCTCGAGTACGGCAGCCACGAACCGGGCCACTACGCCACGGGCCTGCGAGGCGACCTGACGGTCACCCCGTAACCCAACGATCACCCACCCAGCAACGCCGCCACCTCCGCGAGGTCCGGCCGCGCAAGCAGAACCCGTCTCCCTCCACAGCGACCACGACACCGTGGCCCGCCATGCGGTCGAGTGCCGAGACCACCCGCGGCACGCGGTCGAGCGCGACGCCGGAGGCGACGCGCGGGCCCCAGCCAGTACTACGCCTCATCGTAGTCGCGGTCAACCGCGGCTCCGTCTGCGCCCGATGCGCTGAGGCTGCTCGGTGCGTCGGTGAACCGGCCGATGACAGCAGTCGGCCGGCGCGCCGCGCGACCACGCCGCGCGAGTTGCCGGAGGTGCGACGCATGCTTGCTCGGCCGTGCTGACGTGGGCTGGCTCGGCGTCTCAGTCGTCCGCGGCCGCGTGCACGGCGCGCTGGATGCGTTGTGCGGCCTCGCTGGCGATGGGCGCGAGGTCGGCCGCGGCGGCCAGCCCGAGCATCACGCCGGGGTCGGCTGCGATGATCTCGCTGCCGCCGTCCGGGTGCGCGCGCACGACGACGTTGCATGGCAGCAGGCTGCCGATGGCCGGGTCGGCTTCGAGCGCCCGGTGCGCCAACGGGGGGTTGCAGGCACCGAGGATCAGGTACGGGGGGACGTCGAGGTCGAGCTTGTCTCGCAGCGTCGCCTTGACGTCGATTTCGGTCAACACACCGAAACCTTCATCCTGCAGTGCGTCGCGGACCCGCTGCTCGGTCGTTGCCACATCCGCGTCGACGCGGGCGCGGATGGTGTACCGGTCGGTCTGCACATCGGTCACGACGATTTCCTTCCATGTGTCGGTCGTTGTTGGCGAGGGTGGTCGGAACGGGTCAAGGCAGGTCACCGCACACGCTCAAGATCGCCTCAAATTCCGTGCTTCGAGGTCCGTACGGCGACCAGGCAGCGGAGGCGACGCGTGACAATGGCTTCATGACGTCGCCAACGGCAACGGTGCTGGTCGTGGATGACGAGCGGCCGCTGGTGCATCTGGTGCGCTCGTATCTGGAACGAGAACAGTTCCGCGTGGTCGAGGCCTTCGACGGGCTTCAGGCGCTGGAGGCGGCGCGTGCCGAGGCCCCCGATGTGATCGTGTTGGACCTGATGCTGCCGGCGCTGGATGGGCTGGACGTCGCCCGCGAGATCAGGACCTTCAGCGACGCGTACATCATCATGCTCACCGCCAAGACCGACGAGGTCGACCGGGTCGTCGGGTTGTCGGTCGGTGCCGACGACTACCTGACCAAGCCGTTCTCACCGCGCGAGCTGGTCGCGCGGATCCACGCCATGCTGCGCCGCCCCCGTGACACCGAACGCAGCCGTGACGTCCGCCGCTTCGGTGGCCTCGTGATCGACGTCGACGCACGCGAGATCCACTGCGAAGGTGCGCCGGTCGAGTTGACGCGCACGGAGTTCGATCTGCTCGACGCACTGTCCGAACGCCCCCGCATCGTGTGGTCTCGTGGCCAGCTGCTGGAGCGTCTACGGGGGTCGCCTGCGTACCAGGACGAGCATGTGATCGATGTGCACGTCGGGAATCTGCGGCGCAAGCTGGACGACCCCGATGTGATTGCGACCGTCCGGGGGGTCGGGTACCGGATGGGTGCCGGACGATGAGGCGACAGCCGTCGTCCGGGTTGGCGCGGCGGCTGCTCGTCGCGAACGCGGTGGTGATCGCCGTGGGCGCCACGACCCTGGCCGCCGTCGCGGTGCTGGCCGGCCCGAGCCTGTTCCGCAGCCACGTCCGCGCAGCGCTCGGGCCGCTGTCCGACAGCGCCGCGGCGCATCTGGATGAGGCGTTCGTTCGCGCGCTGCTGCTGTCGTTGGGCGTGGCAGTGCTGGTCGCTGCGGTCACGGCGTTGGCGGTCAGCTGGTACGTCGCGCGGCGCATCGCTCGACCGGTCCGCCAGCTGGCCTACAGCGCCGGTCGCATCGCGGCAGGCGATTACCACGCCCGTGTGCCGGTGCCGTCACCCGACGACGAGCTCGCACAGGTCACCCGTAGCTTCAACCGCATGGCCGTCGCGCTCGAGGACACCGAGGCCGCCCGCCGCCGGCTGCTGGCCGACCTCGCGCACGAGCTGCGCACGCCGCTGGCGACCCTCGAGGGCTACGTCGAGGGACTCGACGACGGCGTGGTGGCCGCCGAGCCGGCGACCTGGCGGACCCTCGCCGACGCGCTCGGACGTCTGCGCCGACTGGTCGACGACCTCGTCGTGGTATCCCGCGTCGAAGGTCTGCCATCTGACCTGCAGCTGCAGCAGACCGTGCCTGGCGAGCTCATACGTCAGGCGGTGGCCGCGGCCCAACCGCTCGCGCGGCGGCGTGGCGTGCGACTGCACGGCAACGTCACCGGCCGGCCGGCGGCCGTGCTGGTCGACGTCGACCGCATGGGCGAGGCGTTGCACAACCTGCTGGACAACGCGATCCGCCACACCGCACCCGGTGGCGATGTCACGGTCAAGGCCGGCGTGGACGGTGGGTGGGTCGAGCTGGTGGTGGTCGACGACGGCGAGGGCATCGACGCTGCTGACCTGCCGCACGTGTTCGAGCGGTTCTACCGGGCCGATGCAGCCCGTGGTGACCACGAGGGGGGCAGCGGCATCGGGCTGACGATCGTCGACGCCATCGTGCGTGCCCACGGCGGCAGCGTGCACGCCGACAGCCGCGGCCGCGGCACGGGCGCTCGGTTTGCGATTCGCCTGCCCACCGCCAGGGCGGCCCGCGGATTGATCGGATCTTGATCGTCCACACGGCCGGCGCTTGACCCGACGCGCCGATACTGGACGCATCGTCCCCAAGGAGGTGGCGGCGGTGATGTTCTTCGGCTGGCTCTGGCCACTGCTCATCGTCGCGGCGATCGTCGCCATCGTGCTCGCCATCCGCGACCGTGGCCGCGACGACGATGACCTCCGTGACGCTGAACAGGCGCTCGCCCGGCGCTACGCGGAGGGCGAGATCGACGAAGACGAGTACCGGCAACGCGCCGCCACCCTCACGGCAGCGCGGCCGCGAAGAACACAGCAGTCCTGGTGGCCGCTGGCGATCGCCGTCGGCGCGATCACCCTGCTGGTCGTCGCGCTGCTGTGGGGTGGCTTGGGCACCGGGGGGATGTGGAACACCATGGGCCGCCACATGGGCTGGACGCAATCGGCCGCGGCACAGACCGGCGACGCGACCCGGCCCTACGCCGACGCGACCGTCGTCGAGGTGACCGCGACCGACCTGGCGTTCCACCCCAGCACGATCAGCATCGACGCCGGCGAACCTGTGAACCTCCGGCTCGTCAACCGCGGGCAGGTCTTTCATGACCTAACCATCCCTGACCTCGACGTGACGCTCGCGGCCGAGCCGGGCGAGACCGTCACCACGGGCATCACCGTCGACGCCCCCGGCACCTACAAGTTCTTGTGCACCGTGCCGGGTCATGCGGACGCCGGCATGCGCGGCACCCTCACGGTGAGCTGACTCGACTCCAGTGAACTCGTCACCGTCTTCCAGCGCGCCGCGCCAGGCACGTGATCATGGTTCGGCGGCTCCAGGGTGGCGTTGTCGAACGAGGTCCTACGGCGCGCGGCCTGCCAGGCCACGCGTCCGGGAGGCACGCTCGTGGCGTCAACGGCGCGCGCACCTGCTAACCGCTGACGACGATCTCCGCCCGCGCGGGGTCGGTCAGGTTCCGCCGCCGTTGTTGATGACGGCCGGACGGATGGCCAGACGGCCGGCGCGTTGCTCGGCCGCCCCGTCGCCCACACCGCCACCGACCGGCCGCTGGAACGTGCCGGCGGTGGTGGTGACCGCCAGCGCCGAGGACCTCACCGATACTTCCTCTCACACCATCCGCCGACTGCTCGTGTTGACGGACCCACCTTCGATCGACACCGGTGAGATCACCGACAAGGGCTACGTGAACCAACGAGCGGTCCTTGAGCGCCGAGCTCTGCCGTCGATGCGCTGTACCGCGGACGCCTCGTCAATGGCTGGTCCAGGACGGCCAGGCCTGCTGCTCATGTGGCTCGCCCATGACCCCGTCGAACGGCGCCTCCCAGCGGCGCAGACGCGACACCGAGGCCCAGCAGTGCCCCACCCCCGACCAGCTGCCCCCAGCGGATGCCATCACGGCGGCGGGGCGTGGACACGGCGGTCATCGTCGTGCCCTGATGATGACCGCCGCGCCAAGCCCGATCAACACCAGCGGACCGAGCACCGTGGTGAGGTTCGGCACGACGCGATCGGCCAGCAGCAGTCCACCGACGACGACGAGCACGCCACCGAGGATCATCACGCCGGTGTGCTGGTCGCCCGGTGGAGCATCGTGCGGGATCTCCCCAGGACGCTCCTCGGGGATCGCGAACATCCCGACAGGTACAGCAGCAGGCCGGAGCCCGCGTGGAGCGCTGCAGGCGCTGGAGGACACGGCATCACGGCCGTCGTGCTGCCGTCGCTGTTCGAGGGGCAGGTCGCCCACGAGGAGCTGCAGGCCCACGCGCTGTTCGAGCTGGGCGCGGACGCGAACCCCGAGGCGACCAGTTACTTCCCCGACCTTCAGGGCTACACGAGCATCGGCGAGCGCTACCTGCGCCACGTCCGCGACGCCAGGGACATGCTGTCCGTGCCGGTGATCGGCAGCCTCAACGGGGTGACCCCGGCGGGTGGGTGAGCTATGCGGCGAAGATCGCCGACGCCGGCGCGGACGCGCTCGAGCTCACCTGTACGAGGTCGTTGCCGACGGCGAGGCCACCGCCGACCAGATGAGTCGGCATAGCTGACCCTCGTCGAGCAGGTGCGCGACTCGATCTCCATCCCGCTCGCGGTGAAGGTCGGCCCCTACTACATGGCATTCGCCGGCATGGCCCGCCGGCTCGTCGACGCCGGCGCAGACGTGCTGGTGCTGTCCAACACGCTTCTACCAGCCCGACATCCACCCGCGGACGCTGCAGGTGCGGGCCGTGGCTCGAGCTGTCCCGACGCGCCGAGATCCGCCTGCCGCTGCGGTGGACGGCCATCCTGTCCGGTCAGGTCGACGCGTCACTGGCGCTGACCGGGGGTGTGCAGCACGCCGATGATGTCGCACGCGGCCTGCTCGCCGGCGCCGACGTGACGGTGATGACGTCGGAGCTGATCGACCAGGGCCCGCTGCACGTCGGCATGGTCGAGGCCGACCTGACGACGGGTCAGCGAGATGGGCTACGCATCGGTCGCGGAGCTCGACGGGCAGCGTCAGCATGCGCACGGTCGCGGACCCGTCGGCGTTCGAACGCGCCAACTACATCGAGACGCTGGTCAACTACACCAACTCGTTCCACGACGGGTGGGCTTCAACCGTTCTGACCGGTCCAAGGGTCCCGCACCGCGACCGGCGGCAATGCGCAGCCGACGGACCCGCACCCGCCGCGGGCCCGCCGGTGCGCCCGGGGTGTCAGTCTCGGCGGACCGGGATGCGCGTGCGTTCCGCACGCTCACGGTCGATCGGCAGCCGGACGGTCAGGATCCCGTCGGTGTAGGACGCGTCGACGTCGCCCGCAGCGGTATCGGCCGGCAGGCGGATCGCACGCGAGAACGCGCCGTAGCGCAACTCGGAGCGGTACCTGTCGGGCTTGCGCTCCTCGTGCTGCTCCCGCCGCTCCGCGTGGATGTGGAGGACCCCGGCGTCGACCGACACCGAGATGTCCTTGTCCGGGTCCACACCCGGCAGCTCGGCACGTATCACGAGCTTGTCGTCCTCGACGTACTCCTCGACGGGGATCGCCGCGGATTCGCGCTGGTCGGCGAGCCGGCGCAGCGGCTCCCAGCGCTCGAGCCAGTCGGGCAGGCCGAAGTAACGGGGGAACGGGTAGGTCGACTCGGTCGTCAACGGCTCACGCATCTCCAGTTCCATGGTGTTCCTCCTCGGGGCCCCGATCGCTCGGGGCGCCGGCAATCGCACTCACGTGTCGTTGCCATGGTCCCTGGCCCGCACGCCAGATGCAGGGCCACAAGGCCCTGCGCCGATGGTCGGACGGCCACCGATCAGTCCACCGTGAACATCGTGGCCATGCCCTCGGCGAAGTGGGACAGGACCTCGCCGCCGTCCTCAGGCTCGGTCACGTTGCAGAACAGCACGTAGCTGCCGGGGTCCATGTCGAACGTGGCGGTCCGCTGC
>CAYVGE010000202.1:2512-7337 GCA_964450395.1 uncultured Actinomycetota bacterium | reverse complement strand
CGAGGTCGAGCCGGGCGCCATGGTCGGGGAACGCGCCGTGCTCGAGGGCGGCACGCGGACCTCGACGCTGCGCGCGACGACACCGTGCCGGGTGGCGGTCGCCCACGCCGCGCGGCTCGACCGCGCCGCGCTGCACGAGCTGTCGGCCGGGCACCGCCGTGGGGCCGCCGCGTCCGGGCCGGCCCCTGGATGAGGCTGCACCTGTGCGGCACGCGTGGCTCGACCCCGGCGGTGGGTGCGGACTTCGTCCGCTTCGGCGGCCACACCTCGTGCGTGGCCCTGGCCCACGACGGCGGGGACGTGTCGCTGCTGCTCGATGCTGGCACCGGCATCCGGACCGTCCCCGACCTGCTGCGAGGCCGGGCGTTCGTCGGGGCGATCCTGTTGACCCACCTGCACTGGGACCACACGCACGGGCTGCCGTTCTTCCCTGCCGGTGACCGGTCCGACGCCCGCGTCGACCTCTTCCTTCCCGCGCAGGACGGCCCTGCTGTGGAGGTGCTGGCGCGGGGCTTCTCGCCGCCCCACTTCCCCATCGCCCCCGACGCGTTGCGGGGCTCGTGGTGCGTCCGGGGGCTCGACGAGGGCCACCACCGCATCGCGGGCTTCGACGTCCTCGCGCGGGAGATCCCCCACAAGGGCGGCCGGACCTTCGGATACCGCGTGTCCGACGGCACCGCGACCGTCGCCTACCTGCCCGACCACCACCCCGCCTCGCTGGGCGAGGGGCCCGGCGGGTTCGGCCCCTACCACGCGGCCGCGTGCGAGCTGGCGGCCGGCGCGGACATCCTGCTGCACGACGCCCAGTACCTGGCCGCCGAGTGGCCCGAGCGCGCCGACTTCGGGCACTCGACGGTCGACTACGCCGTCGGGCTCGCCGAGGCCGCGGGCGTCGGCGGGCTCGTCCTGTTCCACCACGACCCCGGGCGCACCGACCGGCAGCTGGCCGAGCTGACCCGGCGTGCCGCCGCCCGGGCGGCCGTCGACGTCGTCGCCGCCGCCGACGGTGACGCGCTGGTGCTGCCGCGGTTCCATGGCTGAGGATCTGTTGCACGCGTACGTGCCGCGACTGCGCCTGGGCCGCGGCGCCCCGGCGCCACGGTCGGCTGGAGAAGGCGGGGCGAGGCGCTGCTGCGGACCGGCGGTTTGGCGCGCGCCCGTGGCGAGCTGCGCCCGGCGCTCGAGGCCGGCGCCGACGCCGTCGAGGCGCAGCTGGCCGGCCGGCTGCTCGAACAGGCGGCGGGCCGCCCGCCTGACGGGTCAGCCCTTCGGCCTCCACTGGTTCGCGCGCTCGCCACGCGCGGCCATCCGCGCCGTCTCGGCGATGCGCTTCGCCCGCGTCGGGGCGCGCCGGGCCTGGACGATCCACTCCAGGATCGCCCGTCGCGCGGACGGCGGGAAGGCGTCCCAGTGTCCGCGGGACCCCGGGTGCGCGGCGAACGCCTCGGCGAGGTCGTCGGGCACCACGAGGTCCTCGACGTCGTCGAGCAGCGTCCACGTGCCGGCGGCCTTCGCCCGCTCGACCATCGCCCGCCCCGGCGGCTCGAGCCGGCCCTCGGCCATCAGCCGATCGATGCGCTGCTTGTTCGACCGAGACCAGCCGCTGCCGGACCGCCGCGGCGAGAACCACAACATCGTCCGGTCGTCGTCGAGCCTGCGGCCCAGCGAGTCGATCCAGCCGAAGCGCAGCGCCTCGGTGACGGCGTCGTCGTAGGCCACCGCCGGACGTTGCGTGTGCCTGCGCCACGACACGAGCCACACCCCGCCGTCCCGCGTGTGGTTCACCTCCAGCCACGCCGCCCACGCGGCGATGGTCTCGGCGTGGACCCGTTCGGCGTCGTCGTGCGCACCCATGCGCGCATCCTGCCGGACGCGCGTCGTGGGCGGCAACGGGTCAGCCGGTCGGCGCGGCGGTGGGCGGCCCGGTCGGCAGCTCCGTCGGCACGGGGGCGCCCGACGGTGCGACGGCGGGTTCGGACCCCGCGTCAGGCGGCACGACCGACACCGATGCGTCGTCCCACGTGCCGTACTGCTCGTCCACGCTGATGTCGAGGCCCTCGACGAACTCGTTGATGTAGGTCGTGAACGCCTCGGCGCCGGCGGCAGTCTGCAGGTCCTCGCGGATCTGGTCGGAGACCTCCGACAGCTCCGGTGCGGGGACCGTGTCGGTGACCTCCAGGACGTGGAAGCCGAACTGCGACCGCACCGGGCCGACCAGCTCGCCGGGCTCGGCACCGAACGCCGCCTCCTCGAACTCCGGGACCGTCGCACCCCTCGGGATCTCACCGAGGTCCCCGCCGTTCTGCGCCGACGCCGTGTCGGTCGACACGTCCCGCGCCACATCGGCGAACGACTCCCCCGACTCGATGCGCTCGATCGCGTCGCGGGCCTGCGCGCGTGTCTCGGTCAGGATGTGGCGGACCGCGACCTTCTCGCTGTACTGGTTCTGCGGGTCCTCGCGGAAGGCCTGACGGACCTCCTGGTCGGTCACGTCGTCGGCGAGCTTGGCGGCGATCTCGTCCTGGATCACCTGGTCGCGCAGGTTGCTCTCGAGCTCCTGCTCGGAGATGTTGTTCTGCTCGATCAGTTCGTCGAGCGCCTCCTCGCCCCCGACCTGGGAGAGCAGCTCCTCGCGCTGCGCGGCGATCTCCTCCTCGGTGGCCTCGACGTCCTGGTCCTCCGCGGCACGCCGCAGCACTTCGGTCCGGATGAGGTTGGTCAGGACCCCGACCTTGAGGTTCTCCTCGACCGCGCCCGACTCGTCGCCCGCCAGCTCGCTGGCGACGCCCGACGCCTCCGCGCGCTGGTCGTACGCCTCGTTGACCTCGGCCTCGGTGATCTCGGTGTCGCCGATGGTCGCGGCGACCGACGTGTCTGCGCTGCCGCCGCAGGCGGCCGCCAGCAGGCCGAGCGCGAGCACGGCGTGCAGGGGGACGAGGCGGCGGAGACGGCCAGGGGTGCGCACGGCGGAGGGACCGATCGGTAGCGGGAGGCTCGAGGAGAAACGATCAGTGTAGTGGGCCCTGTGGGGTCTCGCTCCGGGCGGATGCCCTAGGATGCCGCCATGGACGAGCCACGACGCCGCGTCTTCGCCCTGCTCAACGCGTCCACCGCACCGTGGTGGCTGTGCATGATCGTGTTCCCCCGCACCCGCCTGACCGCGAGGCTCGTCGGGGCGGCGCCGGCCGTGCTGGCGGGGCTGGGCGTGAGCTACGGCGCCCTGCTGGTGCGAGCGCTCGGCGAGGGCGACGGCCTCGACTACTCCGACCCCGATTCGGTCATCGCCACCTTGACCCGGCCCGATGGCTTCCTCGCCGGCTGGGCGCACTACGTCGCCTTCGACCTGTTCGTGGGGCGGTGGATCTGGCACACCGCACTCGACGAGGGGCGGGGGTGCCGGGTGGCACTGCTGCTCACCTGGCTGTTCGGGCCCCTCGGGCTGACCCTGTTCATGCTGCAGCGTCGGCTGCGGCCCCGGTCAGCGGCCTGATCCGCCGGCTGCGGCGCGCGCGAGGCTGATCGGGGACGCGTGCATGCGGCGCCGGCCGGGGAAGGCTGGCCCGACCCCGCCGCCCGCAGGAGGAGCCCCGTGCCCAGCGCCCCCGATCAGATCGCCAGCTCGTTCGTCCAGCAGCTCGCGCGTGGCGCCTTCGACGGCGTCGGCCCGCTGGCCCCGGCCCATGAGGTCGCCCGGCAGGCCCGGGTGGATCACGCGTCGGTCGAGGAGGCCATCGACGCCGTCGTCACCGACCACACGCGCCTGGCCGCCATGAACGGTTTCGTCACCGGGCTCGGCGGGTTCATCGTGCTGCCGGTCGCGGTGCCCGCCAACGTGGTCGGCTTCTACACCGTGGCCGCACGGATGGTCGCGGCGATCGCCACGCTGCGCGGCCACGACCCGTCGAGCACCGACACCCGCGTGGCGGTGTTGGCCGCGCTGACCGGCGACGACCTCGGCCGACTGCTCGGCAACGCCGGGATCGTGCTGCCCGCCGGAGGGGTCACCAGCGCCTGGCTGCGCCGCATGGCGCCGTCGACGACCACCATGGTCAACAAGGCGCTCGGCATGCGGCTGCTGGTCGGCACGGGCGAACGGGTGCTCGTGCGCCTCGGCCGCGCCATCCCGATGGCGGGCGGTCTGATCGGGGGGACGGTCGACGTCACCATGCTGCGCTCGATCGCCAGGCACGCCAGGGCGGTGTTCCCCGACGCCACCGGGGATCCCGTCGCAGCGGACGCCGGGCGCTCCGCCGACGCGGTCGGCCCTCCCACCTAGCCGGGACACGCGCAACCGCTCGGCGGCCGGGGCGGAAGGTCCCAGGACCGGCAGGACCAACGGCGTCGCCCGTGGACGCGGCCTCGAGGTACCTCTTGGCGTTGCACCTGGCACGAAGGGGAGGCGTTCGATGCGCTCAATGGTCGTCGACGGCAACGAGGCGGCCGCGCGCATCGCGTACGCGCTGAGCGAGGTCGTCGCCATCTACCCGATCACCCCGGCCTCGCCGATGGGCGAGCTGGCTGACACCTGGTCGTCGGGGGGACGGCCGAACCTGTGGGGAGCCGTGCCCCGCATCATCGAGATGCAGAGCGAGGCGGGCGCCGCCGGCACCCTGCACGGGGCGCTGCAGCGCGGTGCCCTGGCGACGACGTTCACCGCGTCGCAGGGCCTGCTGCTGATGCTGCCCAACATGTTCAAGATCGCCGGCGAGCTGACGCCCGCGGTGATCCACGTGGCCGCGCGCACCGTTGCGACGCACGCCCTGTCGATCTTTGGTGACCACTCCGACGTCATGGCGGCGCGCTCGACCGGGTGGGCGATGCTCGC
>CAYVGE010000202.1:0-2502 GCA_964450395.1 uncultured Actinomycetota bacterium | reverse complement strand
CCACGCCGCCCGCCGGCGCACCCGCGTGCCCTTCCTCCACTTCTTCGACGGCTTCCGCACCTCGCACGAGCTGAACCGCATCGACGTGCTGGCCGACGACGACCTCCGGTCGCTGGTCGGCGACGACGGTGTGCTGGCCCACCGCGCCCGCGGGTTGACCTCAGACGCCCCGGTCCTGCGGGGGTCGGCGCAGAACCCCGACGTCTTCTTCCAGGCCCGGGAGGCGGCGAACCCCTTCCATGACGCCGTGCCGGGCGTCGTCAGCGAGGTGATGGACCGCTTCGCCGAGCTGACCGGGCGCGCCTACCACCCGGTCGACTATTCGGGCCACCCCGAGGCCGAGCGGGTGGTCGTGCTGATGGGGTCGGGCGCGGGCGCTGCGGCCGAGGCCGTCGCCGTGCTCGCCGAGCGTGGCGAGCGTGTCGGCATGGTCACCGTGCGCCTGTACCGCCCGTTCCCCGGCGTGGCACTGCTCGACGCGCTGCCGCCGACCGTCCGGCGCATCGCGGTGCTGGACCGCACCAAGGAACCCGGTGCGGTCGGCGAGCCGCTGTTCGGCGACGTGACCACCACGCTGGCCGAGGCGGTGATGGGCGGTGCGCTCGCGGCGGCCGACCTGCCCCACGTCGTCGGCGGCCGCTACGGGCTGTCCTCGAAGGAGTTCACGCCCGCGATGGTGGCCGGCGTCTTCGACGCTCTGGACAAGTCCTCGCCGCCGGCACGCTTCACCGTCGGCATCACCGACGACGTCACGCACCTGTCGCTGCCGACCCCGCCGGACTTCGCTCCATCACCCGCCGAGGGCGACGTGGCAGCGGTCTTCTACGGACTGGGCAGCGACGGAACCGTCGGTGCCAACAAGAACACGGTCAAGATCGTCGGCGAGCAGACCGGCCTGCACGCGCAGGGCTACTTCGTCTACGACTCGAAGAAGTCCGGCGCCCAGACGGTCTCGCACCTGCGGTTCTCGCGCAGCCCGATCACCTCGACCTACCTCATCGACGCGGCGGACTTCGTCGCGTGCCACCAGTTCGGGTTCCTGGCGAGCCGTGACATGCTCGGCACCGCGCGGCAGGGGGCGACGTTCCTGCTCAACGCGCCGTTCCCCGCCGACGAGCTGTGGGACGCCCTCCCCGCGCCGGTGCAGCGCACGATCCTCGAGAAGGACCTGACGGTGTACGCGATCGACGCCCACCGCGTCGCGCGGGAGTCCGGCCTGGGCAACCGCATCAACACGGTCATGCAGCCATGCTTCTTCGCGCTCGCGAAGATCCTCGACCCCGACGAGTCGATCGCGGCGGTCAAGCAGTCCGTGCAGCAGTCCTACGGTCGTCGGGGCCATGAGATCGTCGACCGCAACCTCGCCGCCATCGACCGGGCGCTCGAGGAGATGGCGCAGGTGCCGACCGGCGACCGCGTGACGTCGACCTTCGGGCTGCGCCCGCCGGTGCCGGCGGACGCCCCCGACTTCGTGCACAGGGTGACCGCGCGGATCCTGAGCGGCGAGGGCGATCTGCTTCCCGTCAGTGCCCTGCCGATCGATGGAACGTTCCCGACCGGCACGACACGCTACGAGAAGCGGGCGATCGCCCGGGAGATCCCGATCTGGGACCCCGACATCTGCATCGACTGCGGCAAGTGCGCGATCGTGTGCCCGCACGACGCGATCAAGATGAAGGTCTTCGAGCCCGACGCGCTCGATGGCGCGCCTGACACGTTCCAGTCCAAGGACTTCCGGTCGCGAGACCTGCCGACCCGGCACCTGCTGACCATCCAGGTGGCGCCCGACGACTGCACCGGGTGCAGCGTGTGCGTCGAGCAGTGCCCGGCGACCAGCAAGCAGGTCGCCGGTCACAAGTCCATCAACATGAAGCCGGTGGCCGAGCACCGGGAGCGCGAACGCAGCAACTTCGCGTTCTTCGAGGACATCCCACCGTTGGACCGATCCCTGCTACCCCACAACACCGTCAAGGGCTCGCAGGTGCTCGAACCGTTGTTCAGCTACTCGAGCGCGTGCGCGGGTTGCGGGGAGACGCCCTACCTCAAGCTGGTCTCGCAGCTCTTCGGCGACCGCATGGTCGTCGCCAACGCCACCGGCTGCTCGTCGATCTACGGCGGCAATCTGCCGACCACGCCATGGAGCCAGAACGCCGAGGGACGCGGGCCGGCCTGGGCCAACAGCCTGTTCGAGGACAACGCGGAGTTCGGCCTCGGACTGAGACTGGGCTACGAGCAGCAGGCGGTGATGGCTCGCGACCTGCTGCGCCGCGTCGCCGGCACAGTCGGTGACGATCTGGTCGGTGCGATCCTCGGCGCGGACCAGACAACCGAGCCGGGTGTCATGGCGCAGAGGGAGCGGGTCGCCGAGCTGCTGCGCCGGCTCGACGCGGCCGACGGAGACCCGACGATGGTGTCGCTGCGCTCCCTGGCCGGCGCGCTGGTCCGCGTCGACGTCTGGCTGGTGGGCGGCGACGGCTGGGCGTACGACATCGGCTACGGCGG
>CAYVGE010000201.1:0-7406 GCA_964450395.1 uncultured Actinomycetota bacterium | reverse complement strand
CGTCGGTGCGCCCCCACCCGGTGATGGTGTCGGCGACCCGGTCGATCATGTGCTTGACGCTGCGCTCTCGCTCGGCGGTCCCCAACGTCCCGCGGAAGTACTTCTGCGCGACGATCGTGGTCGCGTTGAGCGACCACGTCCTGGGGAACTCGACGCCGCGCTGCTCGAAGGCGACCTCTCCGGTCCGGTAGTCCGTGATGACCGCGTCGCGGGTCTCCCACTCCACCTCCTCGTAGGGGTGGACGCCGTCGGTGGTGAAGTGCGGCTCGACCCGCAGCCCAGTGCGGGGCGCGGCGGCGTCCGTGGTGGCAACGGCCTCGAGGACATGACGAGTGGTGGACATCAACTGCTCCTGTGGGATCCCCGGCGTGAAACTTCAGTCGTGTAACTTGCCGCTTCCGATCCCCCGCGTCAAGGGTTTGGTGCGGCGGAACCGCTAGATGCAGACGGTGGATCACCGTATGTACACCACATATTGTGGTACGCGCCGAGCCGCGTGTAGCACCGCTCGAACCCTATCGCGGCGCGGGACACCCGTCGCCACGCCCCTGTTGACGACCGACCCGATCGCCAGGCACGACATCTTGTGGGTGGCCTTGCGCGTTGTGGACAGGCCTGTGCACAGCGTCGCCACGGGTGTGGACAACACCCGAACGTCGGTGGACGGCCCGTGGACAACCCGCCGGCCGGTGTGTGCGACCCGGCGAAGAAAATCTTCGGACCGATGCGCCGCGACGGTCCGGCCCGCGGCACCCGTGGCGGCCGGCGGTGGCGCTGACCTCCCGCAACGAGGCAGACGACCGGCACCGACGCCGCCGCCGGTCGCGGTAGATTGCCGCGGGGACGTGGAGGGCCGAGGCGTGCGCTGTCCGTACTGTGCCACCGATGACGACCGGGTGATCGACTCGCGCCCGGCGGACGACGGTGCGTCGATCCGACGCCGGCGGGAGTGCCGGGCGTGCCGGCAGCGGTTCACGACGTTCGAGCGCGCGACGCACGAGCCGCTGACGGTGCGCAAGCGCGACGGCTCGCTCGAGCCGTTCCGCCGGGACAAGCTGCACCTGGGCATGGCCCGCGCCCTGGCGAACCTCGACCTCGACGGCGACACCCTCCGGACGAGCGCCGCGAAGGTCGAGGCGCAGCTGCGCCGCTCGGGTCAGCGCATCGTCGGCAGCGACGACATCGGCCGCGCGGTGCTCGACACGCTGCGCGAGATCCACCAGGTCGCCTACGTCCGCTTCGCGAGCGTCTACAAGGGCTTCACGACACCGCAGGACTTCGCCCGCGAGCTCGCGGCGCTGGAGACCCCGGAGGTCGACGTCGAGCCCGTGCCCGACCACGAGCCCGGCAGCCCGCGCACCGACCCCTGACCGCTCACGCCGCGCTGGACCTGACGCGGGCATCGGTGGCGCCGGGACACTGCGCGGGCCGCTGCTCAGTGGGTCGCGCCGACGCCGGGCGCCGCTGTCACGCTGGCGCCCTCGAGGGGCACGACCAGCGACGCGCCGGGACGCAGCGAGCCGGGATCGACGTCGTTGCGCTCCGCCACCTGCGTCACCCACACCGACCGGTCGGCGCCGGCCGGTGCGTAGCGCCGGGCCAGATCCCACAGCGTCTCCCCGGACGAGACGACCACGGAGACCTCGACCTGCGGCGAGACGGACGCCCCCGCCCGCGCGATGACCGCCCGGGTGGCCGTGGCGGCGCCGACCGCCACGGCCACCACGAGCAGCAGCACCAGCACGCGGCGACGCCAGAACACCGCGGGCGGGGTCGGTGGCGTGGGCAGCGACGGGACGACGCGCAGGGAGGGACGGGCCTGACGACCGTGCTCGAGATCGCGCAGTGCAACAGCCATGGCTTCCTCCGTCCATCCTCGGCGGTCCGGACCCGGCGACTCCGGCGAACCTGTGTTCGATGTGGGGCCAGCATGACCGAACACCTGTTTGCTGTCAACCGGAAAGCGAACAGGTGTTTGCCTTTCGCGACGCGACTCGCTACCGTGCTGCCAACTCGGTCGCCGGCGCCGTCCAGCCGCCGGTCGACCCGGCACCTGCCAAGGAGACACGCGCCATGACCGGCAGCACCGACCTCACCACGCGCCAGCAGCAGATCCTCGACATGATCCGCATGACCGTCGAGCAGCGCGGCTACCCACCGAGCGTGCGCGAGATCGGCGAGGCGGTGGGGCTGCGGTCGACGTCGAGCGTCCACGCGCAGCTGGCGTCGCTGGAACGGTTGGGCTACCTGCGCCGCGACCCGTCGCGGCCCCGCGCGATCGAGGTCCGGTTCGACCCCGACACCGAGCTCGCCCGCTCCCCCGCCACGCTGCGCGCCGTCCCGCTGGTGGGCGAGATCGCCGCCGGCGCGCCCATCCTGGCCGAGGAGCGCGTCGAGGAGCTGTACCAGCTGCCGCGCGACCTGGTCGGCGAGGGGACGTTGTTCATGCTGCGGGTGCGCGGTGAGTCCATGCTGCTCGCCGGGGTGCTGCCCGGCGACTACGTCGTGGTGCGCCAGCAGCCCACCGTCGAGCAGGGCGAGATGTGCGCCGCCATGATCGACGGCGAGGCGACCGTCAAGTTCTTCCGGCGGACGAAGGCCGGGGAGATCTTCCTGGACCCGGCCAACGACGGCTACGAGCCGATCCCCGTGGCCCCTGGCGGCGACGCTGCGATCCTGGGACGGGTCGTGGCCGTGCTGCGCAGCGTCTAGCCGTCGGCCTCGTCCACGTCGTCGTCCTCCCACGCGTTCATCAGCGCGTACGGTGCCAGGGAGGCGGCGGCGGACTGGTCGACCTGGGCGACCAGGTACGTGCCCTCGGGTCGGTGCTCCTCCTTGAGCACCGTCCCGTCACGGTGTGCCAGCGCCACCAGTCCGGCGTGGTCGTACGGCACCGAGGCCTCGACCACCCGACGGGACGGGCCGAGCCGGGCAGTGATCAGATCGACGAGCCGGTCGGTCCCCGCGCCCGTGCGGGCCGACGCCGGGACCGCGTCGGGGTGGTCGCGCGTCAGCTGTCGGATGGCGGCGCGGTCGAGCGCGTCGACCTTGTTGAGCACGAGCACCCTCGGCAGGTCACCGGCGCCGATCTCGTCGAGGACCGCATGCACCGCGCGGATCTGCTCGGCGACGCGCGGGTGGCCGGCGTCGCACACGTGCAGCAGCAGCTCGGCGTCGAGCGTCTGCTCCAGCGTCGAGTTGAACGCCTCGACCAGCTGGGTCGGCAGGTTCTGGATGAAGCCGACGGTGTCGGTCGCCACGGCGGTCCGCCCGTCGGTGAGCTCGAGACGCCGAGCCGTGACGTCCAGCGTGGCGAACAGCTGGTCGGCCACCCCGACCGAGGCGCCGGTCAGCCGGTTGAGCAGCGTCGACTTCCCGGCGTTGGTGTAGCCCACCAGGGCGACGACCGGCACGCCCACGCGATCGCGGCGCCGGGTCGTGAGCTCCCGCGCGTGCTCGGCACGCTCGAGCTCCTGGCGGAGCTTGGTGATCCGCCGGTTGATGCGCCGCCGGTCGACCTCGAGCTGTGACTCACCGGGGCCGCGGGTGCCGATGCCACCGGCCTGCCGGGACAGGGCCTGGCCCCAGCCCCGCAGCCGTGACAGCAGGTAGGTCAGCTGGGCCAGCTCGACCTGCAGCTTGCCCTCTCGTGACGATGCGTGCTGGGCGAAGATGTCGAGGATGACGATGGTGCGGTCGAGCACCTTCGCGGCCAGCTCCTCCTCCAGGTTGCGCTGCTGGGCGGGGGTCAGCTCGCTGTCGAAGATCACCGCGTCGACGGCGGTCTCCGCCACCCGGTCGCGCAGCTCGGCGACCTTGCCGCGGCCGATGAACGTGGCCGGGTCGAGCCGCTCGCGACGCTGGGTGAAGCGCTCGACGGCCACGCCGCCGGCCGTGTCGACCAGCAGCTCCAGCTCGTCGAGCGACGAGGCGACGTCGTGCTCGCTGCGCTCCGCCAGGCGCACGGCCACCAGGATCGCCCGCTCGACGGGGCGGATGATGTCGACGCCCTCCTGGGGCGCGGTGTCACCGACGCGCTCGGCACGGGCGCGCCGCTGCGCGGCGCGGGACAGCTCCTGCTCGTCGTCGGCGTCGGGCGGGGCGGGCACCGCGGGATCGTCGGCATCAGCCACGGGCGACCGCTCCCAGCCACGCGTCGTCGACCTGCCCGTCGAACACCTCGACCGCTGGGCCACGCAGGTGCAGCGTGTCGTCGGTCCAGTCGGCGTGCAGCCTCCCACCGGGCACCTCGACCGTGACCCGTCGGCCCGTTCGGCCCAGCAGGTGCGCGGCGGCGGCCATGGCCGACGCGCCGGTGCCGGAGGCGAGCGTCTCGCCGACGCCGCGCTCCCAGATGCGCCCGCGGACCGTGTCGACGTGGGGTACGGCGATGAACTCGACGTTGGTGCCCTCGGGGAACACGGGGTGACGCTCGATGCGGGGACCCCAGTCGGCGACGGGCGCCTTGGCGACGTCGTCGACCTCGATCACCGCGTGCGGGTTGCCCATCGACAGCGTGGTCAGGACCACGTCGGCGGCGCCGTTGCCGTCGGGGGTCGGCACCCGCAGGGTCACGGCACCCAGCGGCCGTGGCGCCCCCATGTCGACCCGCGTCTCGATCACCCGCCCCGCGCCGTCGCGGGCGGTCACCTCGACGAGCTTGACGCCGGCACGTGAGCCGACCCGCACGTTGTCACCCCGCACCAGACCGCGGTTGAGCAGGTACGTCGCGACGCAGCGGACGCCGTTGCCGCACATCTCGGCGACGCCGCCGTCGGCGTTGCGGTAGTCCATGAAGACATCGGCGTCGGCGGCTGGTGCCAGCCGGATCAGCCCGTCAGCGCCGACCCCGCGGTGGCGGTCGCACAGGGCACGCACGAGCTCCGAGCCGATGTCGGTGACATCGTCGAGGTCGGCGACCACGACGAAGTCGTTGCCGGCGCCGTGCACCTTGGTGAACTGCATGTGGGTCATCCTCGTAGCGGTCCGGCGCGCCGGGCCGGCGACACCGCCGCGGCGCACTACCGGTCGGCCGGGCAGGGCGCGGGGTCGGGGCGCCAGGCGAGCACCTCGCTCGGAGGCATCCAGCGTACCCGCGGGTCCCGGGCGAACCAGCGCTGCTGGCGCACGGCGTAGCGCCGCGTGCGCACACAGATGCGCTCCCGAGCCTCGTCCAGCGGCAGGCGGCCGTCGAGGTGGTCCCACAGCTCGGCGTAGCCGATCGCGGCGGCGGCGGTGCGCGACAGCGGGCGGCCGCGCAGCGCGGCGGCCTCGTCGAGCCAGCCGGCGGCCAGCATGGCGTCGACGCGCGCGCCGATCCGGTCGGTCAGCGCGGCCCGGTCGACATCGAGCCCGGCGACCACCAGACCGTCGTAGCGCGACGCGTAGCGGTCCCAGGCCACCTGCCATGACGAGAACGGTCGTCCGGAGAGCTCGTGGACCTCCAGGGCGCGGATGAGCCGGCGGCGGTTCGCGGGATCGATCCGGTCCGCGGACACCGGGTCGACCGCCCGCAGCGCCGCACCCGCGGCCGCCGCGTCGGGCAGCCGCTCCTCGAGCCTGCGCCGGACGGCGGCGTCGGTCGGTGGGAACTCGAGCGGGTCGACCACGGCGCGGAAGTACAGGCCCGACCCACCCACCAGCAGCGCCGTGTGACCGCGTGACCGGACCTCGTGGATCGCCGCGCGCGCCCGGCCCTGGAACCACCGGGCCGTGCACTCCTCGGCGGGGTCGAGCAGATCGATCATGTGGTGACGGACGGGCGACGCCGGGTCGGGTTTGGCCGTGCCGATGTCCATGCCGCGGTAGATGGTGAACGCGTCGACCGCCACGATCTCGGCGCCGATCGCCAGCGCGACCTCGGTGGCGACCTCGGACTTGCCGGCGGCCGTGGGTCCGACGATCGCCGCGACGCCGGCGGCCATCAGGTGGCCAGCAGCAGGTAGCCCACACCCCGCGGTGCGCTGTACCGGCGGACGCGCAGCGCCAACGACGCCGACACGGCGGCGCCGTGCAGCACCGACAGCGGCGCCCACCCCCGTGCACCCACCGCGGTCGCCCGGTCGGGTCCCAGGGCCGCCAGGTCGTCGGGCCGGCCGTGGGAGAACGCCTCGACGACCCGGGCGTCCCACTCGCGGGCGCCGTCGCGCGCCGCCAGCGGCGAACCCTCGTGCAGCCCGGCGGACAGGTCCCCGGCCGCCACGATGCCGGCGGACAGCTCGGCCTCGGTCAGCGCCTGCACGATGCTGGTGCCCAACGCGGTGAGCACCACGAACTCGGCGGCCGCCGACACCTCGAGCGCCACGACCGGCGTGGGACGGTCGACCAGCAGCGCCAGCACAGCCAGGTCCAACGGCAGTCGCGGCCGGCGGACCCGTGGGTACTGGGTGATCCGCGACAGGGCCGCCACCGCGGGCGGGCACCCGGCCAGCTCGCGGGTGTGGCCGGGGTACCCGAGGCCGGCGAGGTCGACGACGGCGGTGTCGTGCAGCGCCGGCTGACCGGCCGCGACCAGCACGATGACGTCGCTGTCGGGCAGCCGGTCGGTCACCCGGCGCACGCTGTCGCGGAGCTGCTGCACCGCGGGCCCGCCGCCCACGCCGACGCCGTCGATCAGCAGCGGCGCGCTGGGGATGCTCAGCGCACCGCGCACCACGGAGCCCGCCACCTAGACGGATACGCGGGCCGACGGCGGCGGCGTGCCGACGCCCGCGTCGACCGGTCCGTCGGTGACGGCGCCGAGCAGGTAGAACGAGGCGGCCTCCTCCAGCCGCGCGGCGACCGTCGCGCCGGCGACGGCGGCCGGGTGGGCGACGACGTGGACCAGGCGGTTGGTCCGCGTGCGGCCCGACCACCGGGCGGCATCGGTCTTGGACGGCCCCTCGATCAGCAGCTCCTGCACGGTGCCGACCTGGCGGGCGTTCGACGCGGCGCTGAGCTGCCGCGTCAGGTCCGCCAGGCGCCGGTAGCGGCGGTTGATCACGGCCGGGTCCAGGTGGCCGTCGAGGTCGACCGCAGCGGTGCCCGGCCGGCGCGAGTACTCGAACGTGTACGCCGAGTCGAACGCGGCCGCCTCGGTCACCTGCATGGTCTGCTCGAAGTCGTCCTCGGTCTCGCCGGGGAACCCGACGATGATGTCGGTCGAGATCCCCACGCCGGAGATGATCTCCCGGGCCTGCTCGCCCAGGTCGAGGAACCTTCGGGCACGGTAGGAGCGCTGCATGCGTCGCAGCACCGCGTTGCTGCCGGACTGCAGGGGCAGATGCAGGTGCTCGCACACGTTGGGCACGTCGCGCATGGCGGCGAACACGTCCGAGGTGAAGTCCTTGGGGTGCGGGCTGGTGAAGCGGACGCGGTCGAGGCCCTCGATGTCGCCCAGCGCGTGGAGCAGCTCGGCGAACAGGGTG
>CAYVGE010000200.1:0-7406 GCA_964450395.1 uncultured Actinomycetota bacterium | reverse complement strand
CTCGCAGACGGTGGGGGAGTCAGCGCATCGGTGTGGTGCGTTGCCTCCCCGGCCGGCCGGTTGGATGGTGGGTGCGCGGGGGCCGGTGCTGTCATCCTTGGCGGATGCGCATCGGAGGGCACCTGCCGTCGAGCGATCCCCTGGAGACCGCCGACCGCCTCGGCATGGACATCGTCCAGATCCACGTGTCGTCGCCGCGGACCTGGAAGGCCCCGACCGCACGCGACGACGCCGCCGAGCTGGCGGCCTCCGGCCGGGTGGTTGCGGTCCACGCGCCCTACCTGTGCAACCCGGCCAGCGCCGATCCGCAGGTCAGGGAGCGCACGGTGGTGCTGCTGCAGCAGACCATCGATGCGGCGGCCGCGGTCGGCGCCGGCGGCCTGGTGGTCCACGCCGGGCAGGCGGGTGCCCAGGGTTCGATCGCCGAGGGCGTCGCACGCTGGATCGCGCTGCTCGGACGGCTGCGGGGGGACGTCCCGCTGCTGATCGAGAACACGGCGTCGGGCCGCGCCTCCCTCGGCCGGCACCTCGACGGCGTGGCCGCGCTCTTCGCGGCGGTGCGCGCGACGCCGTCGACCATGCGCATCGGCGCCTGCCTCGACACCGCGCACGCGTTCGCCGCGGACCCCGCGGCCGGGAAGGACCCTGCCGGGTGGGTCGAGCGCTTCGCCGCCGTGACCGGCGGCATCGACCTGGTGCACGTCAACGACTCCGCGGCGCCGGCCGGCTCGGGCCGCGACCGGCACGCCAACCTGGGTGCGGGGGTGATGGGCCTCGAGCTGATCGCCGACATGCTGGCCGCGTCCGGGGCGCCGGCGGCCGTGCTCGAGACGCCGGGGTACGACGAGCGCCGGGCGCAGGACCTCGAGATCCTGCGGTTCCTGCTCGCCAGCCGTAGCTGAGGGCGACCTCACCGGTTCGGACACCCGACCCGGCGGACCTGCGTCGACGCGCCCTCGGGCCTCGGCCCACACCGCCGGCGTTCCCGTCCTAGGCTCGGAGGGGTGAGCGCGCCGACATTCCCCGGGGGCACGGCGGCGGTACGGCCGGGACCGACCGCACGCCTGCAGTTCGGTGCGGCCCGCGGCCTCGTGCGGGCGATGGTCGGGGTGCGGGGACTGCTGGGCGACCCGGCGGCCGCCCTCTTCTCGCGCGGCGGCCGCGAGGACCCCTACCCGCACTACCGGGCGGTGCGTGAGCAGGGCCGGCTGGTGTCCGGGGCGACGGGGTGGGTGTCGGCGTCCCACCCGCTCGTCGACGGGGTGCTGCGCGACCCGGTGTTCGGCAGCGCGCGCCCGAGGCAGGGGCGGGCCCTGGACTGGCTGTCGAGCGCCGCGCTGCTCGATCCCGTGCAGGCCGTGGGCACCATGAGCAGCGTCCCCAGCCCCCTCGGTCCCCGATCGCTGGTCGGCAGCGACCCCCCCGACCACACCCGCCTGCGGCGTCTGGTCTCCCGCGCGTTCACCCCACGGGCGGTCGCCGGGTGGCGGCCGCGGATCGAGGCGATCGCCGCCGAGCTGCTCGACCGGGCGCTGGCGCCTGGCGACGGCACCATCGACCTGGTGCCGACGTTGGCCGCGCCGCTGCCGGTCCTCGTGATCTGCGAGCTGCTGGGCGTTCCGGCCGCCGAGCGCGAGCGCTTCCAGCGCTGGGGCGACGCCTTGGCGCGGACCCTGGATCTGTTGACGCTGACCTCCGCGCGGCACGCGGCGACCGCCCTCGACGAGCTGGCCGCCTACTTCGACGTGCTGTTCGCCGAGCGGCGGCGCGACCCGGGCGGCAAGGTGATCGACGTCCTGCTCGCCGCCGAGGCCGACGAACCGGGCCTGTCGGCCGACGAGCTGCTCGCGACCACGCTGCTGCTGCTCACCGCGGGCTTCGAGACGACCGTCAACCTGATCGGCAACGGCGTGCTGGCACTGCTCGAGCACCCCGACCAGCTTGCCCTGCTGCGCGCGGAGCCCGCCCGCATCCCGCTGGCAGTCGAGGAGATGTTGCGCTTCGACCCGCCGGTGCAGCGCGACGTCCGCTTCGCGCGGACCGAGGTCACGCTCGACGGGCGGCCGCTGGCCGCCGGTACCCCCGTCGGGCTGCTGCTCGCGGGTGCCAACCGCGACCCGGAGGTGTTCACCGACCCCGACCGCTTCGACGTCACCCGCACCGACGCCCACCGCCACCTGGCCTTCGCCAGCGGCATCCACCACTGCCTGGGTGCGGCCCTGGCCCGGCTGGAGGGCGAGGTCGCGGTGGCGACACTGCTGGAGCGCACCACGTCGCTCACGACGGCGGGGCCGGCACGGCGCCGCCCCGGCATGGTGCTGCGCGGCGTGGCGTCACTGCCGGTGCGCGTGCGCCGCTGACACCGGCGTCGCGCCCGGCGCGTGCACCGCCGACACCGGCCGCGGCGCGGGCGGCCCCCCGGCATGGGACGGACCCACCCGGTGGTCCGGGTGGGCCCGTCATGACCATGCCGCCGGGGTGCCTACTGGAACGAGGTGTCCGGGCAGGAACCGGTGCGGTTGAGGCAGCCGACGATGTCGTCCATCAGCTCCTTCGGCGCGGCTTCGATGAAGTCGGCGTGGCCGGTGCCGGGCCCGCCGGTCACCCACTGGCCGTGCCAGGTGTCGTCGAACGTGGCGATGCTGACGCGCAGCTGGGGGATCGGCACCCAGCCCTCCGGGCAGTGGCCGTCGGTGTCGTAGCGGACGTGGCTGCGGTGGTCGGGCGAGTCGAGGTGCTCGCCGTCCCAGCAGTTCGGGAAGACGATCGTCACGCTCAGGTTGCTGCCCTCGGGGCAGTCGGTGCTCAGCCGGCCGCCGTTGGGCATCCCCGCGTCACCGGGGTTGTGCTCGGGACGGCAGGCGAAGCCGAACACGCCCTGCTCGACGTCGGGCTCGGGGTCACCGGCGATCATCCGCAGGCCCTGGGGCATGGGCTGCACCTCGTCGACGGCGCCCTTCAGGTAGTACGCGCGGGTGCGCTCCCAGTGCTCGGCCTTGCCGCCCTGGCCGTCGCGCAGCTGCGGGAACCAGTACGCCGACCGGTTGCGCGTGTCGTCGCAGCTGCTCGGGCCCGCCAGCAGGGACTCGGTGGTGCTGTGCGCGTCCGTCGTCGGGTTGCCGAAGAACGTGTGCATGTGGGCCGCGCCCGGCGCACCCGGGTGGACGATCGGGTCGTCCTTGGCCTCGTGGGTGTTGTCGCACTCGAACCACACGGCGGGACCCGGGATCGAGAACGGATCGGCGACGCTGGGGGTGCCGCTGCCGGTCAGCTCGCCGTCGAACTTCGCGGCCGCCGCGCTGGTCGTGCCGGTGTGGTCGTGCGCACCCGAACCGGAGCCCGTCGTGGCCTGCGCCGGCTGCTGCTCCTCGGCGTGCTGCTCCTTGGCGTGCTGCTCCTTGGCGTGCTGCTCCTTGGCGTGCTGCTTCGTGGCGTGCTGGTCCTCCGACTCGTGCCCGGGGTCGGTTCCCTTCGACGTCGCCGTCCCGTCGGCCGCGCCGTCGTCGTGCGTGGTCGCGGCACCCGATGTGTCCGCCTGAGTGAGCTCCTGCGAGAGGCTCGCGAAGTCGCATGCCGTGGTCAGCAGCGCGAGCGTCGCCAGCAGGGCGACGTGCACGGCCGAGCGACGGAGGGGGGAGCGCCGAGGGGGGTGGGTCACAGATGATCCGATCGATGCCTGCTGCCCGGACAGCGCGGCACGGCCCGTCGGCGCGCCGACGGACGGCCCGGTCCCGCCCGGCTCGTCCACACGGCGATCGCCTGTGACCGCTGTGCGGCTCCCAAGCTTCCACAGAAGTTGACGTACGCCACTGGCCGGACCGGACACGTGCGGGGGACAGGTGGCCACCCCACGGCCTGCCCCACCGGACAGGTCGGGGGCGTCGCCGTCACAGCCCGAAGGACGTGCGCGGGCACCGCCGCGTGCCGTTGAGGCACCCGACCACCATGCGCATCAGCCCGGGCTGCGGCGCCACGAACACGTCGGCGTGGACCGTGCCGGGGCCACCGGACGCGAACCGGCCGCGCCAGTTCCCACCGAACGTCGACACGCTGATGCGCACCTGCGGGATCGGCACCCAGCCGCTGGGGCAGCGGCGGTCGCGTGCGTAGCGCAGGTGGCTGCGGTGGTCGGGGGAGTCCAGCCGGCGCCCGTCCCAGCAGTTGGGGAGGACCACCGTGAAGCCGAGGTTGCTGCCCCGCGGGCACCGTGTGGCGCGCCGGCCACCGATGGGCATGCCGCTGCGCCCCGGGTCCCGGCGCGGCCGGCACGCGAAGCCCGCCTCGCCGGGCACGATGCCGCGGTCGAGGTCACCCGCGAGCATCTTGAGCCCGCGCGGGATCGGTCGCACCCGGCGCAACCCCGCCTTCTGGTAGTACACGCGGGTCCGGCTCCAGATCTCCGCCGGCGCACCGCTGCGCAGGCGCGGTTCGGGGAACCAGTAGGCGGTCGTGTCGCGGGCATCGTTGCAGCTGCTGCGCCCGCCGAGCAGCGAGCGCACCGTGCTGAACGCGTTCGAACGCCGGCTGCCGAAGAAGACGTGCCGGTGGGCCGCACCCGGCCGGCCGGGGAACACGATGGGGTCGTTGCGCGACCGGTGGGTGTTGCGGCACTCGAACCACACGGCGGGACCGGGCACCGCCCATGGATCGGCCCACTGCGGGGTGCCGCTCGGTCGAGCCGGGCCGGCGGTCGCGTGGGTCCGGTGGCCACCCGCTCCATGGCCGGTGGTGGCGGCGGTCGCGTCGGTGGGCCACCCGGCGGTGGCGCACAGCAGCGCCGCGAGCAGGGCGGTGACGAGCCGGGACCGGCGAGGTCGGACGGCGGTGCGCATTTGGTGCATGGTCGATCCTCGTGTCGACGGATCGCCGCGCGGCCGAGGTTCCCGCCTCGCTCGTGCCGATCCGAACGCTGGGTCCGCACGGTCGTGTCGATACGACCGTGCCTGCGGGCGGGTCCGCCGCCCGCCGCGCCCCGCAGCGTGGCAGGTCGCCCGCGCCACCGCGGCTCGCGGCGCCGCGACCGCCGGGTGCCGACGCCCGACGGCCCGGCCCGGCGGCCTTCCCGCCCGCCACGGCGATCCGTGCCGGCGTGCGCGTGGCGGTCGGGTGGTCCGGTCGGGGCGTCCGGCGCAGGACCGTGCGGCAGCCGGCGCGTGGCACCCACAGGTCGGTGCCCACCCCCGGCGGCACTGCTAGGGTCCTGACCTCCGTCGCCGTCGCCCGAGGTGTCCCGCACGCAGATGAGCCGTTCCGTCAAGCTTCGTCCGTGGCAGGTCCGGGCGTTGGAGCAGTTCACCGGCAGCGGCGTCGACTTCCTCACCGTGGCGACCCCGGGGGCGGGCAAGACGACCTTCGCCCTGGCCGCCGCCCTCTCGGACCTGGCCGCCGATCCGCGACGCCGGGTGGTCGTGGTCGCGCCGACCGCGCACCTGAAGCTGCAGTGGACGCAGGCCGCGGCGGGCTACGGGCTGCACCTGGACCCCGAGTGGTCGTCGGCGGCTGGTGGGCTGCCCACCGACATGCACGGCGTCGTGACGACCTACCAGCAGGTGGCGACGTCGGCCACGGCGCTCGCCCCGCTGGCGCGGGGCGCGTTCGCGGTCTTCGACGAGATCCACCACGCCGGCGACGACCGGGCCTGGGGCGACAGCCTGCAGGCGGCGTTCGAGGGGGCCGGCAGGCGGCTGTCGCTGTCGGGCACCCCGTTCCGCTCCGACACCAACGCGATCCCGTTCGTCCGGTACGAGGGCGACGAGGCCGAGCCGGACTTCGAGTACGGCTACGGCGACGCCCTCGCCGAAGGGCGGGTCGTGCGCCCGGTGTTCTTCCCGCGGACCGATGGGCGCATGGAGTGGACGGCCGCGGACGGGACGGTCCGGTCGGCCACCTTCGCCGACAAGCTCGACGCGACGCTGTCGAGCCAGCGGCTGCGGACCGCGCTGTCGCTGCACGGGGAGTGGCTGCCGACGGTGCTCGACGCCGCCCACGACCGGCTGGTGACGCTGCGGCGCGACCAGCCCGACGCCGGCGGGCTCGTCATCGCCAGCGACCAGGAGCACGCCCGCGGCATCGCCGCGCTGCTGCGCGACCGGCTGCGGGTGCGGGTGGCGGTCGCCACGTCGGAGGACCCCGACGCCTCGTCCCACATCGCGCGCTTCGCGGCGGGTGACGACCCGTGGCTGGTCGCGGTGCGCATGGTCTCCGAGGGGGTCGACATCCCCCGGCTGCGCGTGGGGGTCTACGCCACGACGACGACCACCGAGCTGTTCTTCCGCCAGGCGGTCGGTCGCTTCGTGCGCTGGCGGCCGGGCCTGGCCCGGCAGCAGGCCTACGTCTTCCTGCCCGACGACGTCCGGTTGCGCCGGCACGCCGTCCAGATCGCCGAGCAGCGCAGGCACAGCCTGAAGCGTCGCCAGACCCACACCAACGAGCTCGACGAGCCCATCCCCGAGCAGCAGGCGCCGGAGGAGCGTGACCAGCTGTCGCTGTTCGCGGCCATCAGCGCCACGCCGTTGGGCCTGCCCGACGACGGCCCGGCCGCGTCGTCGTTCGACGACGTCCCACCCGACCCGGAGGCCGACGAGGACGGGACGCTGGCGATCCCGCTGGCACCGCCGCCGCCGCTGCCCGGTCACGATCCCGACGCGGACGACGCCGGCGGTGCGCCGCCCCTGACGCGGCAGGCACACAAGCGCAGGCTGCGGTCGGCCAACACCGCCAAGGTCCGCAGCCTGGCCCGCCTGACCGGTCTGGACCACCAGAAGATCAACCTCGAGCTCAACCGTCGCGCGGGGATCCGTACGATCAACCAGGCGACGGTCGAGCAGCTCGAACGCCGGCTGCAGGCCGCCGACGACTGGTTGCGACGGTTGTGAGGCCACGGCGGCGCCACCCTGTCGCGTCGGGGTCGGGTGCCGCTACGCTGAGCGCGTTCCCATCGCGGACGAGCAGCAGGGAGTGCGCCATGATCGTGACCACCACCTCGGTGCTGCCGGGGATCGTCGTCGACCAGTACCTGGGCATCGTGACCGGCGAGGCGATCCTGGGCGCCAACGTGTTCAAGGACTTCTTCGCCGGCATCCGCGACATCGTCGGCGGTCGCTCGGCCGCCTACGAACGGGAGCTGTCCAAGGCCCGGCAGATCGCCCTGGAAGAGATGGAGGCCGAGGCCACCCGGCGCGGGGCGAACGCCGTCGTCGGCGTGGACATCGACTACGAGACGATCGGCACGGGCAACGGCTCGATGCTGATGGTGACCACCAGCGGCACGGCGGTCCGCACCGCCTGACCCCGGGTTCGTGGGATGCGGGGAGCGAGGTACGAGCGGCCCGGGCCCTGTCGAGCGGAGCGAGTCCCTGGGCCGTTGCGAGGGGAGCGAGGTACGAGCGGCCCCGAGCAAGTTGACA